>CAYRFF010000055.1:10968-18631 GCA_964423575.1 uncultured Saprospiraceae bacterium
GATGCACGGCCGTGCGTCCCTACACATAAACTAGACTCCGTTTCGCTCAATAACCACCCTGCCTCCCTACTCAAATTCATACTTCTATTTTGATTCCAGAGTTGTTTATTTATGGGCTGTAACAAACCTGGCTGGTTTTATCTTCTTACAGCATCTATTTTGCTTGAAGTGAAAAATTGTGGATAAGTAGCATCCAAAATAAACCAGCTAGGTTTTGCAGGTTTTTAATTTAAAGTAGATTTTCTATCTATGCGCGCCTTCCTCCATTCTTTTTTATTTCCCCAAGCCAAACAACTTTTATCCCGCTTTCTTCATTATTATAAAGTATTGAATATCCCGAATCATGCAAGAATGGTACATCCATAAACATATACCGCGATTAGATAAAGCACTATCAGCATTTGAAGAGTTGTTACAGCTCTTTAATGATATCCTTATTCACACATCCGGCGATGTCGGCGAGGCATTGCACTGGCTGAATGAACTGGACAAACATTATGATCTCACTCCCAAAAATTATGGGATAGGAGACTTTGTACAGGATTTAATCGATAAGGGATATATACGTGAAGGCGAAGCCGGGGAAGTACCGCATATCCCTTCTGCCAAGCTGGAAAACGCATTGCGAAAACAGGCATTGGATGAGGTCTTCGGGAAATTGAAAAACCTGAAACGGGGAAATCACAAAACAAAGAAAACCGGCCTTGGAACAGAATTGACGCAGGATTTACGGAGGTTTCAGTTTGGAGATAAAACGGAGCATATCGCACTGGCAGAATCGCTGAAGAACGCGCAGATAAATCATGGCCTTGATAATTTCATACTATCTGAGGAAGACCTTGAAGTACGAGAACCGTTCTATGAAACTCAGCTTAGTACGGTGCTAATGATTGACATCTCCCATTCTATGATTTTATACGGAGAAGATCGTATCACTCCCGCCAAGAAAGTCGCCATGGCATTGGCGGAGTTGATAAAGTTGCGATATCCCAAGGACAAGCTGGATGTAATAACATTCGGGGATGATGCACAGCGGATTGCAATTAAGGATATTCCCTATCTGCAAGTCGGCCCTTATCATACCAATACGATTGCCGGAATAGACCTCGCAATTCAACTTTTGCGAAAGCGGAAAACAGCCAATAAACAGATATTGATGATTACAGACGGGAAACCATCTGCAATGTGGCGTGGGAAGAAGTTGTACAAGAATCCGATGGGACTTGACAAGAGAATCGTACGCCGTACGCTTGCCATGGCTTACAAATGCCGCAAGCTGGATATTCCGATAACTACATTTGCTATAGCGCAGGATCCATATTTGCTGCGATTCATCGAGGATTTCACCAATGCAAATAACGGAAAGGCATTTTATGCATCACTGGACGACCTAGGGTCATTCATCATCAAAGATTACACAGGAAAAAAATCTAATTTATAAGAATATGAGCAGAGCTAAAACACTCGGTGAGCTAAAAAAAAGCGGATATAAACCACAGACTATACGAGAGGAAATGAGGAAAAATCTCATTGCAAGCCTGAAGGAAGGCAAAGAAATATTTGAAGGGATTTATGGTTATGAACACAGCGTAATCCCACAGTTGAAGATGGCGATTCTTTCAGGGCACAACATCCTTCTCATGGGACTGCGCGGACAGGCGAAAACGCGTATCGCGAGAAGTATGACTGCGCTCCTGGACGAATATATTCCCGTTGTCAAGGGCTCAGAAATTCCGGATGACCCACTCAATCCTATTTCTCTGTACAGCAAGACCAAGATTGCTGAAGAAGGTGATAAAACCGAGATTGAATGGCTTCACAGGGATGAGCGTTATGTAGAAAAACTCGCAACTCCGGATGTATCTATCGCCGATTTAATCGGAGATGTGGACCCGATAAAGGCTGCGACCTTAAAGCTACCCTACTCTGATGAACGCGTTATACATTACGGACTGATACCGCACTCGCACAGGTCCATATTTGCAATGAACGAACTTCCCGATTTGCAAGCAAGGATTCAGGTTTCTCTATTCAACATTCTGGAAGAAAACGATATACAGATTCGGGGTTTCAAGATGAGGTTACCGCTGGATATCATGTTTGTCTTTACTGCCAATCCTGAGGACTATACTAGTAGAGGTAGTATTATTACGCCTTTGAAAGACAGAATCGGATCACAGATTCTGACGCATTATCCGGAAGACATAGAAACAGGGAAGAAAATCGCCCGTTCAGAAGCTCGTATAGCTCCTGAAGTTCTAGATAAAATCACAATTCCCCCCGTAGTAGAAGATATTTTGGAAACGATTGTGATGAGTGCAAGAAACAGCGACTATATCGATGTGGAAAGCGGTGTCTCTGCGCGTATGAGCATCAGTATGCGAGAGCTTCTATATTCAGCGGTAGAATACAGGATGATAGAAAATGACGAAAATAGCGGAATCGCCCGCATCTGCGATATCTGGTCGGTAATTCCTGCCATCACGGGTAAAATGGAACTTATTTATGAGGGAGAACAGGAAGGTCACATTGCTATCGCACATCATCTTATCGATGAAGCTCTGAATATGGTTATGACTAGCGGACTCGATGTGGATGATCTGGAGAAAAAAGACGATTCTGATTTCCAAAAAGTTAAAACTTACTATGAAAAGGGCAATCAGACGTTTTTATCACCGCATTTGTCGAAAGAGGAATACGAAGAAAACCTAAACTCCGTTAAAGGATTAAAATCTTTGGCTAAGAAAGTAATGGGTACAAGCGATGCTATAATGATGGAGTTCCTATTATTTGGTTTCACAGAAACGCAGATACTTTCTCGTTCAAATTCCGATAATGCAATCATAATCGAAGATCCGCTCGGTGGAATATTTGATGATTTCATGCAGAATTAGGTGAATTTCCCGATTTCCGGGCTAGTAACAATTTCTTAGCCGGAAATTTTCGTATTTTCGCAGCCAGTATAAATTAGACTTAAATGACAGTACTTATATTTCTGCTCTTTTCATACATTCTGCTCAGCATCAGCCTGTTTTTTCTTTTCAAGAAAGTTGAAGTTGAGCCTTGGAAAGGACTTGTCCCCGGATTAAATTTTGTCGAGTGGGCACGTGTAATCGGTCGCAAGCCGGCCTATGCACTTTGGTTGCTTTTCCCCATCGTGAATATTTTTATTTATGCAGGGATGGCTATAGATATGGTGCGGAGTTTTGGGAAGTACCGTTTCCTGCATTCCGCAATGGCGGTCATTTATGCTCCGGCCTATTTTTTATACTTAGCTTTCGCAAATGGCGAGAAGTACCTTGGGCCGACAGTTATCGCAGAAAAAGAATACCAGCAACAGATTGCCGACGCAACTGCAGCTGATGACAAGTATAAACTCAAGAAACTACAGGCTAACAATCCTTACAAAAAATCACAGCCTCGCGAATGGGTAGAATCCATCGTATTTGCGGTATTTGCGGCAGCTTTTATCCGTATGTTCCTTATCGAGGCGTATACAATTCCCACTTCATCAATGGAAGGATCTTTACTCGTAGGAGATTATCTCTTTGTAAGTAAAGTTCATTACGGGTTACGCACACCCATGACAGTACTACAGATACCTTTGTTACACAATATGGTACCGGTTGTCGGCGGGGAATCATACTTAAAAAAGCCACAACTCCCCTACTATCGCTTACCTAAGATTTCTCCGGTAAAGCGCAATGATCCGGTTGTATTTAACTGGCCTGTAGGTGATAGTGTATATATTACTCCTGAGCGTTCTTTTGCCATCGGGCAGATTGAAAGAAATAACCTGGAAGCACAATTCCGTAATAGGAAATTGATTGCGCGTCCGATGGATAAAACAGATTTCTACATCAAGCGCTGCATCGGTGTTCCCGGTGACACATTACTGATGAGAGACAGACAGGTATATATCGATGGAGCTCCGATTCAGGATCCGGCTTTCATACAATATCTATATCTGGTAGATAATGGCGATAATCCCTTAAATACCAGGCGTTTCCATGAAGAAGGAATCAATGTCAATGAGGTCCAGGTTCTGAATGGAAGCAAACTATTACTCGCACTGAATAAGAAACAATTGGATTTTCTGAAGGAAATCGCTCCCAATGCACGCATTGAGATTTATAAGAATGATCCTGACCCCCAGACTTCCCTCAGATTATTCCCACATGATCCTTACAACTTTGCCGGCTGGACAATCGATAATTATGGCCCTATCTGGATACCTAAGGCAGGCTCTACAATCAATATCGATGTGCAGAATATCGCCTTGTACAAGCGGATTATCGGCGTGTACGAAGACCACGATTTACAGATCAAAAACAATCAGATTTATATCGATGGTGAAGTTGCTACCACTTATACCTTTAAGTATGATTATTACTGGATGATGGGTGACAACAGACATAATTCCGAGGATTCCAGATTCTGGGGCTTTGTACCTGAGACTCATATCGTGGGTAAGCCGCTGTTTATCTTCTTCTCGTCCAATAATGGTATTCGCTGGAATCGGGTGTTTAGTAATGCGAATCATTTTGTGGAATAGGTGATGTTTTGTAGAACCAATTCATGAATTGGTTCTACGAGACAAAAAAATCCACTACAGGTATCCAGTGGGATTGCTAAGCTCGTAGAGATTGGCAAGCCCGGTTGTTCCTTAAATCCTTTATGTCCTTTTTTTCATTGCCAAAAAAAGGACGAAAAAAGGCTAGCAATCATTTAAGGAAATTCTCGGCAAGCCGAGACCGTCGATCCGATTGGTCGCTACATGCTTTTGTTCATCGACTACGTTGTTTTAATTAATGTAATATTTCATTGTAAGACCTACTTTCTTCATTATATTTCCCTTTAAGCATTAAAGTCGATGAACCGCACTTCCGCTTATCGGACGACTATTTCTGGAAATGATTGCGATTTATTAGTGTTATTAATTGGAAGCTTTCATCTATAAATATCGTGCCCGTTGAAAACTCTTACTATGAGTCACGAATATATCATGACTATTCCTCTATGATTATCTAGTAAAATGCATACAACGGTTGTATGTTTCAAGCCAACAAATAGAAGAGATTAAAAGCCCGTTTGAAGATTTAGAGTAAAAAGCTTATAATTGTTTATGAATAAGTTCCACGAAAGACTACATAGCCAAGGGATTTCGTTGAATAAGTGGACTCCCAGTGGAAGTATAAGTGAGTTAAATGTAATTTGACAAAAATGAGATACCTATTCATTGTAATATTATTGATGGCTGCAATTATCACAAAAGCTGATGTTCCAATACCAAATATCATTAAATTTACTTTGGGAAGTAAAACCTATTATACAGATGGATATTTTGGAATTATTAATGATGATATCATAATTAATGAAGAATTAAACGACTTCTTCTGGAAAGCCCTTAGAATCAGACATTACTCACCATTCTTTAAAAATTTAAGTCAAATTGATCTCTCAAAATTTAAAATAGACTATCCTAAAAAATATTATCTTTTTTTAGATGAAGTCGATGTACAGATTGAGGAATATGACAGAACCGATTTTGAACTTCTCGAAATAATCATAAAGGGGAATTCTCCATATATGTCTATTCTAACGGATTTGAAAATACAGGACCTTGAGTGGCTAAATGATAAGCCATTCTATCATGTAAAATATATTAACTATGGGGAAAGCTGCTTCATACAATTTGTGACCTCACAAATTGATAATAATGAAATCAACGTTTTAATTGAAGAAATTGAATTAAACCAGAGTTCTATTGAGGATAAGAAGATTCAAGAACTCAAATTGCAAGAAACAATCGTATTTATTTTTTGCGACTATTAAAAAGACACTTAACAACCCATAGCACACCATCTTCCGCTAAGGCTACAGTGGAACACAACTTCAGAATCTATTACAACGGTTTTATTCTTCAAGGGAAAATAATTTCAATTAGAAAGGATTCTCTTATAATTCAATGGGATAACTCTGAAGCCCATGTTGTATATTTGAGATGGGAGTGATAAAAGCATAACAGTTTCTGCATAAGCGCCAGTTTCCCACAACAACCTAAAAACAAGCTCAATTAAACATTAAATATGAATATGGACATAACAGAAGCAATCCTTTATCTGATTAAGTACCCGGTTGTTTTAATTACCCTGGCCATCTTTATAATTTTTAAAATATTCCCACCTAAATCTATCAATTCATTTTATGGCTATAGGACTAAAAGGTCGATGAGTAGTGAAAAGAAATGGGAATTTGCTCAAAGATACAGTGCTAATTTAGCAATAGTAGTTATAAGTTTTGTACTTCTTATTCAATGTGCATTATACATGTTATTTAACTCATCTACGATGACAGATTTGAGTACATTTGGTATATGGTTTGTCGGTATGGCAATTGTGATTATAACTGTAGAAAGAAAGCTTAAAGACTTAAGAGAATAATCTGGCCTACAGTTGCTCAGGTTATTGCAATCGTCAGTGTGTTTCTTGGTTTTTAAAAAGTTTGTGTGATTTAAAAGACCTAAAATCTGTAAAAAGGAGTAAATTTCGATCGTGACATCGTTTTGTTTAACCCTTAGTAGGGAAAGCACGTCGCATTTTATCATTTTGGATAAGTGAGGCTACGATTGAGCATTTACATGTAAAATATTGTCTTTAACAAGCTACCAACCGTTGGGTGATAGTTAATGAATAGGTTTCTGCAAAAGATTCAATTCAACCCTATTTATTTGTTGTATATCTCTAAAAGCCAGAATAATATGAGTAATTCAAACAAACCTCTAATTGGCAGAATAATTTCCCCCATTCAAAGGTTTATTCAACAAGAAAAATCCGGAGGTTTAGCTCTGGGAATAGCCGTGCTTATCGCGCTCTTCTTAGCAAATTCGCCTTGGCATAATCAATATTTCGAGTTCTTTGAACAGACATTCGGCTTCCAATTTAACGGTGAAACCTATTTGAATTTAAGTCTACACCATTGGATCAATGATGGTCTAATGGCGATGTTCTTTTTTGTAGTGGGCTTGGAACTTAAGAGAGAGTTTGTTGGTGGGGAGTTATCAAATCCACGAAAGGCATTTTTACCAATAGCGGCTGCGATAGGAGGAATGGCTGTGCCTGCTCTTATTTATCTTTCCTTTAATCCTAGTGGCGAAGTTCACCAAGGATGGGGAATACCTATGTCAACAGATATTGCATTTGCCTTAGGTGTTTTATACTTATTAGGAAGTAAAATCCCTTTATCGCTAAAAGTATTTCTCGCTGCCTTGGCAATTGTTGATGATATGGGAGCAGTTTTAGTTATTGCCCTATTTTACACTTCTGATATTTCACTACTCTCTTTAGGGCTCGGAGCACTATTTCTATCAGTCATGTTTATTGGTAGTAAGATAGGTATCAGAAACGTATTATTTTATGCTATAATCGGAATAGGAGGAGTATGGTTAGCATTCCTTTTATCCGGAGTACATGCTACTATTGCTGCAGTTTTGGCTGCATTTATGATTCCGGCAAATGTCAGTATTGATGAAAGAGTGTTTGTTGCCCGCATAAAAAAGAACCTATATCGTTTTTTGCGAATAGACCCTAATAATCAAACTCCATTTTTAACGAATGAACAGTATTATATTTTAGAACGAATGAAAGAGGATAACAAAAAGGCT
>CAYRFF010000056.1:0-17607 GCA_964423575.1 uncultured Saprospiraceae bacterium
ATTATCTTCCTCTCCAAAAATTTCTCAATGTTGCACTTCACTTTTGAACTTAGGAATTTAAATTTTTAAGTCTATGAACTATCAAAATCATGTGCATTTAATGCAAACAAGAATGGAAGAACTCGGACTCAACCTGCGCGATCTGGTTGAGAGACTGGGATTTGAAGATCGCAGAAAAGGATTCCGTACCGTAAAGCGTACCTTAAATGGTCATGTTCCGATGGGAAGCACTGTCCGGAAATTTGCGAAAGCTCTGGAAATTGAAATGGAAACTCTCGAAGAAGCAATTGATAATAGCTTGAGAGAATTCAGGGAAAGGAGACGTTTCCTGAAAAAGAAAATGCGTTTCAAGCACTTTCGAATGAAAAAGAGAGAGTCGGAAAGAGCTCGCGAAGAAATGAGACATTTCAGTAAAGGTGATGCTCATGGTAAAGGCTGGGGGCGTGGCAGATACGCTATGGAAGCGGCTGAAGCCGGAGATTACCGAGCTGAGAAGTCGGGTTTCAGACATGGATTTGCCTACGGTAAAAGTTATGGGCATGGCAGATATGCTATGGAGACAAAGACCGTAGAAAGATCCTGCAGACATCGTAGCTCACATGGGGAAGGCAGATGGGCCAGAGGTACCTGGGGAATGAGAAAGCGCAGAGAAGGATAAACGGCCGGAAATCTATTTTATAATAAATCGGGCAGAACGATGATTTAACCGCAATAATTCATGAGCGCTATCTTTGCGTAGATACTAGGCACGGGTTCCGCCGCTGTAGCCCTCTACCGCAAGGAATCCGTAACGAAGTAGATGCGTAAAGATAGCGTAACACATACCCCAAAATTTAGGAAGAGTTATTTTAAGTTTTCAAGTCAAATTGACTGATAAAGAGCTTATTATGATTCTTTTCATAAAAACTCATGAATAATGCGGGTTAGTATTTCTCGTATATAAGACGCAGCGTCTCAAGCATCTGCGTTTCTAGTTCTGATCTCGATGATGTAAAGTGGTTGTTCATCCAGGCGAAGCAAAGGGTTCTCCCTTGCTTCGTCCGGAGATAACCGCCGAAATTATAGACGTTTTTCATGCTGCCGGTTTTGACAAAAATATTGGAAGATGAAATATCATTACCCGGATCTTTGAAAGATAAAATCTTATCAGGTTCTGATGAGCGGACATCGCCTTTCGGCAAATGTCTGAGCAGTCTTTCGCCATCCGTATCATATAAATGCTTCAACAACGAGGCAACATTGGCTGCAGTATTCTGATTATAACGGCTCAGCCCTGAGCCATCAACATAAACCATATTATCCGGTAAGAAAGAAAATAACTCTTCCTGTGCATATCGTGTACTGATAGAAGTTGTTTGTTCATCGGTAAGAGCATAAGAAATCGAGAGCATTATCTGTTCTGCGATATGATTGTCGCTTTCCATAAGCATAATGTGGTACAAACTATCCGTTGCTATCCCGTACATTGTAGTTTTCTCCGGATAATCATCTGCCGGAATTGCCAGAATATCTAATGGTTTATCGAGGATGTCATTCAGAAGCCTGCCGAGAAAATATTTGTCGGAAGACACCGGAACATCTCTTTTCTCATTGTTTTGAGTATTGGGCCCTAGATTATAATCAAATGCATTGGCAAAGTCAGCTCGTTTTACCGTAAATGATTCACCACCGATGGTTGGAAGATAAGTTAACCAGCTTCCGTAGTATCCGGGCGTCACATTAATTTTATGAAACTCCTTGTCTACCAGCGTAAACGAAGCGATATTCCCATGCACCGGAAAGAAAGATTTCTCGGTCTGAAAGCTATAGACGTAATCATCCCATGCCCAGCCAGGCCCGAAATGCTTATCCTTAAATTGGGCATTGCTCAATGATATTGCAGAGGCAAGATTATTTAAACTGTCGATTAAACTAGTAGTTGATGGGAAATGTGGATTCAGAAATTCAGGATCACCATAAGGCCATATAATGGCAGTATCGTTTACAATAACATAGTCAATAAATGGCATATTGTCGGGTAAAACGCTCCTTCCTACAGCATAAGTAAAGAGCTTGGTAAGAGAGGCAGGAGTAAAGTGGCTGTGACCATTTTCATTATATAAAACCTCGCCGGTCTGAGCATCCATTATATAGAGACCACTGTAATGCTTGTCAAACACTTTGCTTTTTTCAATGGAGTGGTGGACTTTCCTCGCTTGACTGTTATTTATAGTCAGCCTGGAGCTGGTACAGGCAGATGTAAGCAAGAATCCAGTTAATACACTGGCAATAATCAGAGTTTTAATGAATAAATTCACTTTCATTTTACGGTAGTTAATGATTGACAGTCTGCAAAGTAGCCAAAATATATATTATCAGCACCTGAAAGGGCTTTGTAAATTTCCTCCTCCCGGTCACGTTCTATTGTTTGTAGAAAGTTCCGGGAAACATTAAGCACGATTTTAAAACCAAAACACGGGAAATGCTTGTTGTTTTTTAAAAGACGGGAAATTTATGTACAAAATCCTATTGCTGTTTCTTTTTACTTGTACACTCTCAGCTTGTGATGCACAGGAGTCAAAGAAAGAAACTGTAAAATTTAATCCGATTTTTCTGGAAGGAAAGCTGGATACTGCTTATCTGGCAAATGGTTGTTTCTGGTGCTCTGAAGCTGTTTTCTATCGTACCCGCGGAGTTATAGATGTGGTCCCGGGATACAGTGGGGGTACGGAAGATAATCCCAGCTACCGTCTCGTGGCAGGCGGGAAGACGGGATATGCAGAAGCAATACGCGTTATATACGATAAGGAGCAAATCAGCTACGAGGACTTACTGCTCGTGTTCTTTGGTACGCATGATCCTACACAATTAAACAGACAGGGTCCCGATATAGGCAGGCAATACCGTTCTGCAATTTTTTATAAGGATAAAGAGCAGCAGCGCATTGCGGAAGCGCTTATTAAGGAGTTAAATAATCTGGTTTATATGGGCGATATCGTAACTGAAGTGACGGAATTTAGCAATTTTTATATAGCTGAAGAGGAACATCACGGTTTTTATGAACAGAATCCAAATCATCCCTATATCAAGCAAGTCTCGCGACCAATAATCCATAGCCTGGAAAAGAACTTTCCACAGTATTTAAAGCAAGAAACGCAGAAAGATAAAAAGTAGAATTATCGCTCGGAAGAATTGCGTATCTTGCATAAGAAAATACTATAAAAAACAATAAATCGTCCGCTTATGAGATTATCCTTTGCTGTTATACTGTTCTTTGCTTTTATTGCCGTTTCCAATACGCAAACGGTCTATAAAACACCATCGGGAACCAAATATCACACGGCAACATGCTCATACGTGAAAAATGTTTCAAACTCGCTTTCTGTTACTGAAGCTCGTCGACAGGGGCTAGGTCCTTGCAGCCGTTGCAGCCCGGATTCACCTTCTTATAGAAACAGTTCCACCACGCGTCCGGGACTGGGAATTAAACAAGGCGAGGCTCAGGGGAAGATGCAGTATGCCGTCAGATGTAAGGCATATACCAAGGCCGGGGCCAGATGTAAACGCCAGACGAAGAATGTGAATGGCTATTGCTTTCAGCATGAGAGAAGCTAGGATTAGGTGGGCGAGTAGTCTCTCGAGCATTCACACACGTTGAGTCTTCTTTATCGGGTTCTGCTCTCATTCAATGTCCATTTTGATTCACTGCTTAAATCGCATGAAATTCATTGGAATTTGTGATTATTAGCTGGAATTTAGCAACTGTTTTGGGATTAAAAGATCTGATTTTATGCTACCGATAAAGATTCATTGCCTATCATTCTGTTAAATCATCAACCTTTGTACCTTTGTGGTTCTATAATAAACAGTGATTATGATTAAGATTACCTTTCCTGACGGTAGAGTGCAGGAATATGAAAACGGAACTACCGCAATGCAGATAGCCGAGTCAATCAGTAGTGGACTGGCGCGCAATGTATTGGCGGCGAAAGTAAATGGAGAAGTGGTAGATGCTTCAAGACCATTAAACGAGGATGCGGACCTTAGCCTGCTGACATGGAATGACGATGGAGGTAAAATGGCTTTTTGGCATTCTACTGCTCACCTTATGGCAGAAGCTCTTGAAGCATTGTATAAGGATGTGAAATTTGGTATCGGCCCTCCGATTGAAAATGGCTTTTACTACGATGTTGATATGGGAGAACACACCTTATCAAGTGATGAATTTGCCAAGATCGAGAAGAAAATGGAGGAGCTCGCCCGGGAAAAGAATGAGTACATAAGGACTGAAGTTTCCAAGGCTGACGCTATTAAGTATTTTACGGAAAAAGGCGATCAGTACAAACTGGAGTTGCTGGAAGATCTCCAGGATGGAGAGATTACTTTCTATCAGCAGGGAAACTTTATCGACCTCTGCCGTGGTCCACATATTCCCGATACCGGTGCTATAAAAGCGATAAAATTACTTAGTCTTGCTGCGGCATATTGGCGTGGGGACGAAAAGAATAAAATGCTCACGAGGATATACGGAATCAGTTTCCCTAAGCAAAAGGAACTGAAAGAATATCTCGAGATGATTGAAGAAGCTAAGAAGCGTGACCATAGAAAAGTGGGTGCAGAAATGGAGCTCTTTATGTTTTCAGAAAGAGTAGGAGCGGGTTTGCCCATCTGGTTGCCTCGTGGGACCATTCTGAGACAGCGATTGATGACTTATTTGCAACAGCAGCAGGAAAAGCGTGGCTATCAAATGGTTGTTACGCCGCATATCGGGCATAAAGACCTCTATGTTACTTCCGGACACTATGCCAAATACGGTGAAGATAGCTTTCAACCGATTCACACTCCTCGGGAAGGGGAAGAATTCTTGTTGAAGCCGATGAACTGTCCGCATCACTGTGAAATTTATGGTCATAAGCCGAGATCATACCGGGATCTGCCATTGCGTTTGGCAGAATTTGGTACGGTATATCGCTATGAGCAGAGCGGAGAACTGCATGGTCTATCCAGAGTAAGAGGTTTTACGCAGGATGATGCGCATATATTCTGTACACAGGATCAGGTTAAGGAAGAATTCCTCAATGTACTCGACCTGACTACAGAAGTGCTTTCAGCAATGGGTTTTAAAAACTTCACCGCACAGATTTCTTTACGCGATCCGGATAATCCTGCAAAATACCTCGGTTCTGATGAAAATTGGAATGCTGCGGAAAGCGCAATTATTGAAGCATGCGCAGAAGCGGATATTGAAACAGTTACGGTATTGGGGGAGGCCGCTTTTTATGGACCTAAGCTTGACTTCATGGTGAAAGATGCTCTTGGACGTGCATGGCAGCTGGGTACAATTCAGGTCGACTATAACTTGCCGGAAAGATTCGGTTTGGAATATGTCGGTGCGGATAATAAACCACACAGACCGGTTATGATACACAGGGCGCCATTTGGTTCAATGGAGAGATTTATCTCCATTCTTATCGAAGATACAGGCGGTAAGTTCCCATTGTGGTTGAGTCCTGAGCAATACGCGATATTGCCGATTTCGGATCGATTTAACGAGCGTGCGTATGAAATACAGCAGCTGCTGAAAGCTCAGGATATTCAAGGTAAAGTGGACGATCGTTCTGAAAAAATAGGGCGTAAGATACGCGACACTGAGGTGGCCAAAATTCCGTTTATGCTCATTGTCGGTGAAGAAGAAGTAAAAAACAACACGGTTTCACTCCGTATACAGGGCGAAGGGGATAAAGGCTCCATGACGGTGCCGGAATTCATAGAGTTCTTCGATAGCAGGCTTGAGGTTAAGTTGTAAAGGGATTTTGTATTAGCTTACGCAAATGTTTAATAATCGACATTTGCGTAAGCTGATATTTGCTCTTCGCATGCCAATATTTTAAATTGGATTAATTAATTCAAGAACTTCAAAGGAGTTTGACATTGAATCACTAGATGAATCCTGGCTACCGAAAATGAATAAAAAGCTCATGCTCACCATACTCCTAACTATAATTAGCTAAGTACTCTTTTATTTATTGTGTCATTTTTTTCATTGCCAAAAAAATGACGAAAAAAGGCTAGAAAGCTTCAAAGGCGATTCTCGGCAAGCCGAGACCGTTGATTCGTTGATTATGCTTTCATCTCCGCTGAAAAGGCTTCATTGAATTTTATGAACCAAGTCCAATTTTCGTTAACATTTACCATCAACTCACAACATATCGCTGGTGAAGCTTTCACTTTTTAATTGAACATACTGTTTTGTGGATAAGGTAGGTTCTCAAAAGGAATTAGCTTACGCAAATGTTTATGATCGACATTTGCGTAAGCTGATATTTTAAATATTCTCTGAGTGAAAACATCCCCGATAATAGGGATTAAAGATGAGTTCTCTAGTAGTACAGTTTACCTCCCACCCTTGGTAAACATCGGAATTATGTATCTGGCAGCCACCGGAAGCAGATCATAAGCAAATTTCCATTTACGACGTACAGCCACTAGTATCAATGCGCCTGAAGCGACGTATAACCAGTTGGATGGCTTGTCAAAGAAATTATTAGACATCCTTTTTCCGGCCGAAATGCCAAGTTTCTCGTTTAAGGGATTGGCAAAGTCCAGGGAAGACAATAGGGCATTCTTACTAGCTGCAATCTCCTTCTTGATCTCGAGTTTCCTTCTTTCAATATCCTTGATGCTATTCATATTATAATCGTTTATCCAGGAAGCGAATAATGAGATTGACAACCGGTGTCAGCACCAGCCTCCTTCTCATAAAGTAAAATAGAGCCAGCAATAGCACCAAAACTCCTGCTGTTGTAAGGAATGCCAGACCCAATGAGTTGAATAAGCTGTACAGAAATGCGGTTAAGGCAAAGCACAGCATCAGAAAAATCAAAAAGACCATCAGCATGAAAATCATAGCTATGATAAACAGGCTACTGACCTTTGAGCTTTTCTCAACGACTGAAAGTCTGAGATACTCTTTCTGACCATCGTACATACCTTTCAGATGGCCAAAAATCTCTCCCAGGAATTCGGCTATTTTATTGACGATCATAGACAAAATTTAATATGCTATTAAAGCTTGGATTTTACTTTATCTTCTGCCTTCTTGACTCCTTTCTTGAACGAAGATGAAATACTTTCAACTTCTTTTTGGCCTTTGTCCACGATTGACTCTACCTCATCCTCAGCGCGGCTGATTTTTGTCTTAACCTTATTGGCTAAATCGTCTGCTCTATGCTTTACTATTGATGAAATCTCAGATACTTGTTGTGAAAGGGATTCAGTCTGTTTTTTAATCTTGTCGCCTACAGTATCTTTAACATTATCGAACTCGTCTTTAATGTTCTTGCGAATTTTCTTACCCTCGTCTGTAGACATAAAATAACCTATACCAACTCCTACGGCAATTCCACCGAGAAAAGTCCAAAATGCACCTCTGTTGTTACTCATTTTTTATTATCAATTTTATAATTTTAAAATATTCTCTCCTCACCTCTCTATGGTGAGTATGCAAGCTTATAACGCATTTTTCACAATTAAAGTTTACCGGAAAGAAGAAAATGAGGTAGAAATAAGAGAAAATTACAAATTGTCTGAATGTTGGAAATTTTATTCTGCAATGTTCAGAGCGTCAACGGCTTGTTCCCGCGGTTTTAAATCTTTTCTTATCTCCCGATTCAGGAAATAGGTGGTGACAATAGTGGAAAGCAAGTCCGCCAAAGGGAACGATATCCACACGCCAAATTCTCCAAAATATGACGGTAGAATCAAAACCAATGGTATAAAGAAAAACCCTTGCCGTGTCAAGGTAAGCAACAAGGCCGGGATAGCTTTCCCTATAGCCTGGAAATAGGCAGAACCTATCAGCTGGAATGCAACGATAGGAGTGGCAGCAAACACCCAGCGTATAGCTGAAGGTGCATGTGCCAAAACTAATTCATCTCCCGTAAATACCGCTGCAATATTAAGAGCGAAAATCTGAATTATACCAAAGATTAGCGCTGCCAGAATACAGGCATAAGATATAGCTTTATTTATGCTTTCATGTACGCGATGTGGTTGATTAGCTCCATAATTAAAGCCGGCAATAGGCACAAAGCCCTGCATGACTCCTAATACAGGAAACAAGGCAAACATGAGCATACGACCAACTATGGCATACACGGTCACTGCTGCTTCCCCTCCCATATCAAAGAGAATGTTATTTACAATCAGATAGATAAAACTGGTTACGGCCTGCTGAGATAGATTCACGAAGCCGAGGCTGCCGATTTCCTTTAGGATAGGGAGGTCCAGATGTAAATCGCTCCATTTTAATCTTATTTCGGATTTGCCGGAAAAGTAGAATCTCAGATAATATAGCAAGGATACGACATAGGACAATGTGGTAGCCCATGCTGCACCTGCCATTCCATAATCCCAGACATAAATGAAAAGATAATCCCCGATCAGGTTCACGACTGCTGAAAGAATCATTCCAATCATTGCTTGTTGCGGCCTTCCTTCAGATCTGACAACGGAACTATACATCATATTCAGAGCCAGTACCGGAACTCCGTAAAGGATGATGCGATAGTATATTCTAGCCGGTTCAAACAAGTCGCCTTTTCCTCCGAAAAGCGGTATCAAAGTATCGGTGAAATAAAGCCCGATAAAAGCAAATAATCCGACTAAAATAAGGTTTACAGTAAGAGCATTCCCGAATGTCTTCTGCACGCGCTCTTTATCTCCTGAGCCCAATGCTCTTGAAATAATAGAACCGGACCCGATTCCTATTGCCATTCCCAGCGCTGAGATGAAAAAGGATATGGGCAGCACAACATTAATCCCGCCGATAGCATTGGGACCTATCCACTGACCTACGAATATCGTGTCGATAACGATATTCAGGGATAATACCAGAAAGCCTATTGCAGCCGGCAAACTCTGTCTAAAGAGTAGCCTGTCAATAGACAAGGTACCTAGTTCTGCGGATCTGCTTTTCTTCAATTAAGTAGTCGATTTTGTATGCCTAAATTTGCTAGAGCTGCCTAGCAAGACTTTCAGTGACTCTCACATGGAAAATGCCTTTTAAAGGGCAAGTTATAGTAAGAATAAAATAACAGTGGGATAACTTCAGCGTACTGAAAATAGTTTTCGTTGTGCACGATAAGTTTGAGTAACAGGAATTTTTATCGTGTAAAAGCGCATTCCAGTCATTGAGCCAGCCTGAGCTGGTACCTGAGGGAGCGAAGAGCACTCAAAATTCTGCCTCACACCAGCTCCATCAACGACATATCCACCTCCCTTCTTCCGAGGTGAACGGCATCGATACGCACCATAACCTTGCGGCCCATAGAGATAACATTTCCGCTTTCTCTGCCGACAGCTTTCATACGATTATCGGAAAGTACATATCTTTCTCCCAGATTTGACCAGTCGACAAGACCTTCTGCCAGAGAGTCAACGAGTTCGACAAAGAAGCCTCTGTCAATCATGCCGCTGACAACACCACGGAATGTTTTTCCTATACTGTTTTCAAGGAATTCAGCTTGTTTATACTTCACGGACTCCCGTTCTGCATCCATGGCATTGCGTTCCTGTGCCGAAATATGGTGAGCCATTTCCTTTAATCCTTTCTCATCAGCTCTGTAGTCTCCCTCGAGATTCTTGAAAAGAATACGATGTACAATCACGTCTGAATAACGGCGAATAGGTGAAGTGAAATGTGTGTAATCCTTAAAACCCAGGCCAAAGTGCCCGATATTCTCCGTACTGTATTCTGCTTTAGCCATTGTGCGGATTGCAAGCGGTTGCAGAATGTTGACCAGTTCCTTATCCTGAATCTTATTGGTCAGATGATTGAAAGCTGCCGGAATCTGAGCAGGCCGCTGAATATCTAGTTTTACTCCGAGCTCCTTGGCAAAAAGAGTAAAGTCTCTGACCTTTTCCATATCCGGTTCATCGTGAATCCTGTAGATAAACGGAATAGCGCCAGTTCTTTTACCTTTATCATTAATATACCGGGCTACTTCCTGATTTGCAAGAAGCATCAGTTCTTCAATCAGGAAATGCGCTTCAAGGCGTTCTTTTACATAAACATCTATTGGCTTCCCTTCCTCGTCCAGTACAAATTGCACCTCATCTGTCTCGAAGTTAATCGAGCCTTCATTAAAACGCTTTTTGCGTAAGCGTGAAGAAACCTCGTGTAAAAACCTGATTTCTTCCATAAAATCCCCTTCGCCATCAATACGCTCCTGCGCCTCCTTATAACTGAAACGCCTATCGGAACGGATTACTGTGCGCCCAAACCAACTGCCTTTTAATTTATGACTTTCGTCAAATGTCATGACGGCACTGAAGGCGCGCCTGTCTTCATCCGGCCTCAGCGAGCAAAGGTCATTGGAAAGTTTCTCAGGGAGCATAGGGCTCACCCGATCAACCAGATACACCGAGTTGCCTCGCTTTAACGCCTCTCTGTCTATAGCACTGTTTTCCTTCACATAATAACTGACGTCTGCAATATGGACGCCCACTTCATAAGAGCCGTTGTCGTTCCTCTGCAATGAAAGTGCATCGTCAAAGTCCTTGGCAGTTTCAGGGTCTATAGTGAAAGTGGTAACTTTTCTGAAATCTCTCCGGGTGCTGAGTTCTGCACTGCTGATTTTATCGGAAAGCTTTTCTGCTTCCTGAAGGACAGTTGCAGGAAATTCATCGTTGAAGCCATACTTCAGCAGAATGGACTTCATCTCTATATCATTCTGGTTCTTATCGCCCAGTGCTTCAACGACGATCCCCATCGGCGATTGGTTATTCCTGCGGGGCCAGTCTGTTACTTCGACTAATACGAGTTCTTTGTGTCGGGCATTCTTTAACTGAGAGTTGTTTATCAGGATTTCAAAGGAGGATTTTCCATCATCGACCGTTACTTCTGATTGGTTCTTGTATTTTGATAGTCTTCCTATAAATTGACTCGTTCTGCGCTGCAGAATCTTTACAACTTCCCCTTCCGGACCGTATTTGCCGGATTTTAATAAACGTATTTTTACCGTATCGCCATGCAATGCCCAGTTGAGATTCTTGCGGCTGATATGTACGTCTTCCTGATAGTCACCTGCAACGACTGCATAAGCACTTCCATTCTTGGTTCTATCGATAATGGCTACTAAGTCATCACCATCCCCGACATCTTTGCCTTTTGACACCATTTTTATAGGAGGATAAGCAATATACTTATCAAGTCTGTAATGGCCTTCTTGTGGCTCAAACAGGTATCTTTCATTTATCAGTTTTTCAAGGACTGTTCTCACGCTACCCTTGGAATTGGATAGATAAAGTTGTTCTCTTAGTTGATTAATAGTATAGATTTCTTCCGGTTGTGCCATGAAGGCAGTCCGAAGTTGATTTTCCAGCTCCTGATGGCTGAGTTTGCGTTTTTTCATTGAGAGTTAAATTCTTCATTTTCTGTAAATATTACCTGGCCGTCGGCGAGAATTTCCAGGTTAAAACTGTTGGTGGATTGTGGGTCAAAGTCGTCTTCTGCAAATGCATTGCCTTCACCTTCAACAACATAAATTGTCCAGTCTTTCTCTATTAAGGCATAAGCCTGAGATGTACGGTCACCATAAACGACCATTCCTGCAATTTTCTTGCGTGAAAGGCCCAGACCGTTCTTATTATATGTAGCAATAAAGTACTCATAAGTAAGTAATCTTGCCCTCCAGTACACAACTGCATGAAAATTATGATCTACTTTCAGAGAAAAACAGGGAACGTATTCTGTAAAATCATCAAATTCAATATCTTCGTAGGGGCTGATGAATTTATTAATCTCAAATTCATTCAGCGGAGGATTCTCGCTCGAAAAGATATGATGCGTATCTTCGGCGAGTCTTACTGGAAGTTCTACTTCCGGAAACTTTTTTAAAAACTCTTTAAATGTGACTTGAGGTTCTTTCATAAAATACTTCGTTATTACATGATTGTTACAATTACGGAACATCCTTAAGTCCGATTTTGTTAGCTACAAAACAAAAATATGGAAATGCTTAGTAAAGACGAAATAGTAAAAGATTGGCTTCCCAGGTATACAGGAATGAAGCTTGAAGATTTTGGAGAATATATTTTACTTGTGAATTTTTCAGAATATGTAAGAATATTTGCTGAAATACACAATGTTGAAATTACTAAGCGCAATATGCAATGTGCGACGGCAAACGGAATCACCATTGTAAACTTTGGTATGGGATCCCCCAATGCTGCTACAATTATCGATCTACTCACAGCTGTAAAGCCTAAGGCGGTGTTATTCCTTGGGAAATGTGGCGGTCTGAAAAAGAAAAACCATGTAGGTGACTTTATTCTTCCTATAGCAGCCATCCGGGGAGATGGTACGAGTCAGGATTATTTCCCACCGGAAGTGCCGGCTTTACCTTCGTTTATGTTGCAGAAAGCTGTTTCTACTACAATCAGAGATTATAAGCAGGATTATTGGACGGGAACTGTTTATACGACCAACAGGCGTGTATGGGAGCATGATGAGAAATTTAAGGATTACTTGCGTGAGCTTCGCGCAATGGCTATCGATATGGAGACTGCGACTATTTTTTCTGTAGCTTTCGCAAATAGTATTCCCTCAGGCGCGCTTCTACTCGTGTCAGATATACCCATGATTGCGGAAGGTATTAAAACCGATGAAAGTGATAAGAAGGTCAGTGCGGACTTTGTAGAGTTGCACCTGAAAATAGGTATTGACTCGCTGAGACAGTTGATTAATAATAGTCTTACTGTACGACATTTGAGATTTGATTAAATAGTTGTTTTATATAATCATGTCGTTCCTTTAATATGCTGTTCCTAATCGGATACAGCACTGTATTGCTATGTCAGAGTTTACCCATCTCTTATTTTTAACCTGATTCCAGGATTGGCAATTTTGGGGCAGTGGCATACCTACCTGATTTGTACAGGTCAGTATTTATTGTAATGTATAAATGATTTGGCACGAATATTGTACATATTAATATAATTAATAATGTGTCAATATGAATCGTATTCTGTTTTTTCTGTTTATAGCGATAAGTACAAGCTTATACGCTTTCAAAGGTGATGACAATATCCTTGATCCCGAGCTGGAAGCTGATTTCAGAATCTATACCAATAATGTTGAGATTAACAGTATAGCTGCACGGTCTCTCCAGATGCAGACTACATATAACGAGTACAAATTAAAGATAGTACCTCAAAGGACGGGATTTGTTAGCTTTACAATTTCTGATATACGGTTCCGGACTACAGTAAATGTGCCGGACCTGATTTTCAGGATCGAAGCTGTCGGGTATATCGATGGCGATGAAATCCGACCTAATTTTAACACGGATAAAGTGAACCGGGATTTATATATCGACGGTAGTAAAATTTATTTTAAACAGATTCAGGGTGGGATCCCTGTATGGTTTAATGAGAATGTGGACTCAGTGAAATTAATCTATTCCAATTCTTATGGATTAGAACTTCCTCAGTACCATTTGCTGGCGGATATCCGCTTGTTACCTGCATTGGATGTGGTTCCTAATCCTCCTATGCAGCCCAAGGAAGAGGGTCATAATGTTATGGTTGCTCTTGATGTGTCGAGCTCTGTAACAAAGGCCGAGAAAAAGAGAATGTTTGTATCGTTTAGGCGATTTACCGGAAATATGGAATTTGCGGAAGCGGATAGCTCAATAGCCTACGTGAACTTCGGAACAGTTGTCACGGACGAACATGAGGTTCAGACGAAGAAGGAATTCCGGAAAACGGTGAGAAAAGACGGCTTGAAGTATAAAGATGACGAGGAAGAGGTAATCTATACCAACTGGTCTGCACCCATGATGCGGGCACTGGAAGAAAAACCCAAAACGCTGATTCTCGTGACGGATAACTGGAGTAATTATTACAATAATTCGCCGGAGTTATTTACGACACATTTCCCACAACTGGTGGAGTTGAGTAATAGGTTAAAGCAAAATGGGACTCGGGTTATATTTGTTACAGTGGGCTTCAGGCAGGAAAACGCCAATGAGACGCTTCTGTCTTACCTGAGTGACGGCTTAAATACGCGGATTATTCATGAGGAAAGAAATGAGTTGCACTTAATGTCTCCGGAAACAGATGTTGTTTCGGTCCAGGATTATGCAACATTGCGGCAGCTTGACTTTAGTGTACTTTTCCCCAAGGAAAGTAAAAAAGTTGAGTTAGCTCAAGAATAAAGAATATGTGAATGTGGGGTTGCAGAATACTTTAACCCGAAATATTCATGAGTTTTAATGAAAAGAATCATAATAGGCTCTTTATCAGTTAATTTGACTTGAAAGCTTAAAATAATTCTTCCTCAATTTTGGAGTAAGTGTTACGCTATCTTTACGCATCTACAAGTCGGTTGTTGAGCTTGTCGAAATATATGGATTCCTTGCGGTAGAGGGCTACAGCTGCGGAACCCATGCCTAGTATCTACGCAAATCTAGCGCTCATGAATTATTCGGGTTAATACTGCGCCCTATATTTTTAGTGTTTTATGCATTCCACAGTAAAAGGTCTAATGTGTCAGAGCTTTACCGCAGAATTGTGCTGAGAAGTAGAGATACGCTGAGCGGAATATTTCGTGAAAATAAAGGGTGGGAAATTACGCCTGCTGCTGCATACTGGGTTACTATATAATATTTTGACGATCTGCGCTTATCTGCGAAATTTGCGGGAGATTGAGCACAGCGTTACGTAGGAATCTGTGTAAATCAGGGCAAACTGTGATGAGATAGTAAAGTTATTAAGCTAAAAAACCTACTGATCTATTGAATTTCTTGAACATTTGCAGGCTTCACATTCCTCGAGTGTAGCAAATCCTACAGGACCGCAACCGCTATAGCCAATCTGTTCGCATTTATTCTCCTTTTTATTATAAAACCAGTTAGTGAAATAAGCCTGGCATTCTCCTGCATAAGGTCCTTCATCACAAGCAGGAATATTTACTTCACAGTCCTTGGAGCAATTCATCAGTCCCAGTGTGAAGAAGAGAAAGAACGCGATTAAGATATTTGATTTCATAAAGAGGTGATTCGTTTATTTACTCGTTAAACGATGGTAGAGATGGAAGTGCTGCTATGGTAGCACTATAAAAAAGTTTTAGCATAAGGGCTTTTTTATAACACAACTTTCCTTTAAGAGAAGCTTTCTTTCGACGACTCACTCGTGTCCCCAGGGGATTTCCGGGGTTTCTATCGGGTTTTTCAGATCAAATACCACGGAAAAAAGCCTTGGTGTAGTGACTCGTCTGAGATTGTATGAAAATTCAGAATCATCAATGGTCATCCACCATAGATTGGCACTGGCGTCGGGAATTAAGTCTGTTGTTTCCTGATCGGCAGGAAAAAACTGCACATTTGCTGCGCCGCCATTGGATGTGTGGCCGCCGTACATCGTCACTTCATCCTCACTGCCATCTTCCAGCCTGTGATCGTGTTTTAACAGAATGCCATCCGCTGTTCTCGTTAAAACCCAGGTGCGTGACCGGTCTTCCCCTACATAAAACGGGATTTTAATTACATTTTCCTCACAGGACATTACATACATTTTTAACTCTTTGCCCGCAAAGTCTTCCGGAGCGGGATCGGCTTCCAATCTTCCTTCATAAGCCTTCCCGCAGTGTGCCAGGATTGCATTCCAGAACGCATCCTGAGTAAATGTTGTCGATTGTTTTTGTTCGACATCGCCTTTCGGCAAATTTTCCGCTTGGGTTAACTCAACACTTGTACTAAAGGTGAAAAAGCTGATTAATAGTAAAATACCCCAATGTTTCATACCTGTATGTTTTAACTGTTTAGTCAAAGATAAGCTTTACTTATTCATCTTCAATTTTTCTCAGGAATATGCCTAGAATTATACCGCTTATAAGCGTCGGAAGAGTTCCCAAAAGTAAAATTGCATAGAAGGGAATCAGATAATAATCCGTTATAACTTCCCCTACCGGATAATTCCGTTTAAAAATATCGGCCCAGCCTTGCTGAATAAATGCTACGCTTGTCCCGGCAAATATTCCGATAAGTAAAACTGCAAAAATAGCGAAAACACCATGGATTATTCTGTATGATTGACCTGTATGCTTAAAGCGATACAGGTATTGCCCTATAAGATAAGCTGAAAGTAAGATGGCAGTAATCGCTACAAGGTTATTTGCCAGAAGTGTCTGAATCAGATTAAAAACCTCACTGAAATCAAATCCCAGAAGACCCCAAAGCATAATAAATGCAACAAACAGATTTATGCCTGTTGTAACCAGCAGATATTTTGTTGTTTTCTTCATATTTCTACAGCTGCAAGATAAAGATTTCTTTTGCTTGAGTGGATTTTAATTGCCCGCTGATTGTCGCAGATTGATTCTTTATCTCCCGCTGATCTCGCCGATTACCGCAGATTAATATTTCTATGTGTCTGCGGATATCTGCGCTATCTGCGGGACACCTCTTCTGCGTATATCTGCGCTATCTGCGGGAACTATTTCCTTCATATCGCTCTGAAATGTGCAGAATATATCAATGATAATGTCATATTTGGGACAAAATAGTCCGAAATATTTTTAATGCAGTTTAGCTTTCTTTAGATTAGCCATCGATACTAGATTTATAAGAACATAATAAAAAGATAAAAGAGATGGAACAGGATTTTCACAACTGGGAAGTAGATAAATTATCCGATTATATCGTAGATACGCACCATGTTTATGTGCGAAAAGCATCATCAGAAATATTGGAAATTGGGAATGAAGTTTCTGATGAGTTTGGGATGGCGCACCCGGAATTAAAGGAAATTATGAGCAGCTTTGAAGAATTGTCCAAAGCAATGGAAGATCACATGGCGGGAGAAGAAAAGTATTTGTTCCCCTATGTGAAAAAATTACTGGTAGCCAAGCAAGAAGGCAATAAGGTACCCAAGCCGGGTTTTGGTTCGTTGGAAGGCCCCATCAAAAACCATTATAAGGACCATGACGAAGCTGACAAATTGATGCAGAAGATTAATGCATTGAGTAGTGGCTTTGCTTTGTCTTCTGATGCAACAGAAGAATATCGAGAGTTTTACAGACTGTTAAAAGAATTTGAGGTGGATCTTGCAGCACATATTCACCTGGAAAACGAGGTGCTGTTTGAGAAGTGCATTCAACTGGAGAAAGAGGTGGTGGAATAATTATTTCGAGAGCACTCACTGTACATTATACAGCACACATTTAAATTATATATAGAGATAGTTTTAACTGATGAGTAGTACTAGCTGCTCGGCGGAGCTCGCAGTTCTTTTGTCTATGGTCGATTTACGACCATAGGTCGCAACGCGCTGCGACTCCACTCAGTCACTTCAATAACCACCGTGTGTCCCTACACATTATAACGTTTCTTTGCTGTCGGAATCGTCCCTATATTAAGGTTCGGAGGCTGAGTTCTCATTAGATTGCAGGCCTACGGCCCTCTTCATTCAACGCACCTGCGATAGCTACCAAGGTGCCGCACCTCTGGTGCTCACCATAGGTACCATAAAACAGATATATTCTGCATAGGCCCATCGGGCCGACATCTTGAGTGTGCCGGGTATGTGATATCTCTACAAGGTGCGACGGTGACTGGCGTCAAGTCC
>CAYRFF010000057.1:0-17296 GCA_964423575.1 uncultured Saprospiraceae bacterium
TCAATATGAGCAAATACAGACAAACTCTGCACGCGGAATGCTATCATATAATTCAGTTGATATCCGGAATTCCTGACTCTGGAATCACTGAGAGTGAATTGCCCAAGAACCGGAACATAGGTGTAACTATGTGGCTGCGAATAGAACTTTCCGTAAGGACCGGTTGTCAATAGCATCTTTTTACCGAATAAATGGAATTTCCCATATAAGCGCAAATCACTCACGAGGCCTGCATAAGGCAGCAAATCGTTTTGCGTAAGCTGTAAAGAGCTTTCCGAGTCCAAATTGATGAACTTGTACGAAAATCGGGTGCTAAGATACAATCTAAGGATATCAACACCGGAATTTGCCTGCTTGCGCGACCAGTCTTTATGGTAATAAATCAGATTGGCTACATGGGAGTACTCGATACCAATCTTTGTCTTATAAGGCACTGCTTCGATTGAACCGCCCAATTGAAGTACGGATTCCGGAGTCAATTTGTCATCCCACAGGGTGCCGGCATTGATGAAAAAAGTTTCTTCATTGATAGCCGCTCTGCGACGCAGGAAATTGAAATTTCCCTGAATGTTAAAATATTTGCGGAAGCCAAAATCAACAGTATTCAGAAAGCGCGTATCTGCAACATCGGGTATAAAGGATTGTGTAATACGACTGTCAAGTCTCATGAAATTCCCTATATCTGTCTGTAATCTGCCATCTATAGCCATCCACTGCCGTTGAAATTCACTGAAATACTGCTCGAGGAAATGCCATTTATGAATAAGTCCGGCATTTAACTGCCCTTGCAACCAGGACAGCTGATTAGTACGCCACAGAAGATGAAAGTTGTTTTCAATGGAGTTGTTCTTTATAAAATACCGAAGCCCTCTGTCATCGTAAAAACTCTCAGGATAGTAGTTGACATTAGGATTGGTATCAAAAAAACGTGCATATTGATTATTATAACTGAATTCATGCCTGATAGCCAGAAATGACGGCTGATTCAGTCTCCCTGATAAGGGCCAGTAATCCCGCACTATATAATGCTTTTCATGATGTCGGGTCTCAGCACTTCCACGCAAATTAATCGGAGCATCAGAAACGAAGGTCGAAAATGGGGGAGGGAATTGATCATCAAAGATAAACCCGCCATTGTCCTGAGCCTGAATGATATTGGAAAGAAATTGAAACTGCAGAAACACCGGCTTTAAGGAAAGATTTACTTCAGCATTTACGCCTGTATGGATATTGAGTTGAGAGAGAAAGCTGCCTTTGTCTTTAATCCTATCGTAATTGATGATGAGTTGCCCGTTTCTGTACCTTCCTGCAAAGTCTGCACTTATCGATTGCTGACTCTGATCCGGCCCCTGGGAAAACTTGAGATCTGTAAAGGCGGCATTTATCCGATACTCGGGAGAGTTTTTAGGAAGCTTATAAAGATTGTATTGAGGAAAACTATTGCGAAAACCTATCGAAAAATCCGGTTGATAATAATCCTTTAAATGGGCAGAACCGATATGCCCCAGATTTGCATACAGGAAATTTCCGGCATTTGTATGGTCGTACCATAAATCAGAAGCCTGGAAGGTAGAATCATCGAGTCTCTCATTGTAAAAGATATCCGTAAGACTATACTTCTCGACATATACGGTATCGAGATATGCGTATGGATCAGCAAATACATTGCCGAGCTTTGTCTCCGGTTCCTGAGCATAACCCAGAATCGGACAAAGCCCTAACAGCACAATGCTCAATATAATGCGGTATCCATTACTCAACACAAGAAGAGTTTAATTATAGTGAATCCTTCCATAATTATTAACGCCAAAGACGATAAAAACGCATACCCGATTACTGTATATTATCGGGTAGCACCGGAAATCTATTTATCTTTCAAATATGAAAAGATATCCGGATTTATTCCCATGCTGGAAAATCCACCGTCGTGATAGATATTCTGCATAGTAACTTTCTTGGTTAAATCACTGAACATTGCAACGCAGAAATTGGCACAGTCATCAGCAGAAGCATTTCCAAGCGGTGACATATCATCAGCATACTTAAAGAATGCATCAAAGCCATCTATTCCTGAACCTGCAGTCGTCATTGTAGGCGATTGAGAAACGGTATTGATACGGACCCCGTTTTTAATTCCATAGTGATAGCCGAAGCTCCTCGAAAAACTTTCCAGTAAAGCCTTGCTTTCACCCATTTCGGAATAAGAAGGGAAAGTCTTTTGCGCTGCGATATAGGTAAGCGCAACTACAGAGCCTTCGTCATTTATAGCATCGAGATTGTATGCGGATTGCAACATCTTGTGCATTGAAATTGCCGATACGTCAAATGTTTTCTGCATCCAGTCGTAATTAAGATCGGTGTAAGGCTTTCCTTTTCTTACGTTTACGGACATTCCGATAGAGTGCAGAATGAAATCTATTTTCCCACCTAGTATTTCCATGGACTTGGTAAACAGATTGTTGAGATCATCCATAGAAGTCGCATCTGCAGGAATGATTTCACTTCCGATTTTTTCACTCAACTCATTGATTTGACCAAATCTCAATGCTACCGGAGCATTGGTGAGTACAAGCTGCGCTCCTTCTTCGTGGCAACGCTCTGCAACTTTCCATGCCATTGAATGACTGTCAAGTGCACCGAAAATAATTCCTCTTTTTCCTTTGAGTAAGTTATAAGACATACTTAGTTAAATTTATAGTTTAAAAGTTCTTCCGCATTCCTCTGAGCAGCCTCGCTTGGAGGATTTTGGCTCAGCATAATAGCGATTTTATTAATTCTTTCCTCATTTTCTACCGGATGAATTTCAGCATAGGTGCGTTTATCGTCCACACGCTTGGACACAAAGTAATGCTTATCACCCTGTGCAGCAATCTGTGGAGAGTGCGTGATTACAATAACCTGATGCTCCCGGGAATATTCCTTGAGGATTTTACCCATCTTTAAAGCTACATCTCCGGACACTCCGCTATCTATCTCGTCAAATATAAGAGTAGGCAGAGTCATCGACTTAGCTACCAGTGAATTTAAAACCAGTGCCACTCTCGACATCTCTCCACCGGAAGCTACCTGTTTCAGACTGTGTACTTCACCACCTTTATTGGCATTGAAAAGAAAATCAACACTATCCATACCATTAGGCCCAGGTTCTTCCAGCTCATTCAGAGAAATGACAAACTGTGCGTGGGGCATTGCAAGGGTAGCTAGCTGTTTCTTGACATTTTCTTCAAGTGCCGGAATCAGATCCTTCCTGTTGGCGCGGAGTATGCGCGAGATAGCAATGAGCTTTTCTTCCGTTTCTTCCAGTTCAATCTGCTTCTGATGAATCTCAGCATCTGCATTTTCTATGGATTTTAAACTGCCTCGCAATGAATCCCGCAATTCAAAGATTTGCGCATATTCACTTAACTGATGTTTCTTCAGAAGATGCTGTAATTTGTCCACAGCCTTATGCAGAGTCTGCAATTTAAGGGGATCACTATCTATGCTTTCACTGATGCTATACGCCGTCTGACTGATATCTTCCAGCTCCAGCATTGATGCTTCTATTCTGCTGAGTATTTCAGCGCCTTCCGGCAAATAGTCGGTCAGTTTCAGTACATCAGCTCTCAATTCCCTCAACCTGTCCGCAATAGCTTTATCTCCACCGCTGAGAGTGCTGGTCATTTGCGAAAGCATTTCAATGATTTCATCAGCGTGTTGCAGTTGTCTGAACTCTTCATCAATTGATATGGCCTCATCCTGAGATATTCCCAGTTCTTCTATTTCCTTGAGTTGAAAAGCTATATAGTCCTGTTCTCTGGATGCTTTTTCATAATCGTCACGCAACTTTTGAATCTCTGAAATTATCGATCTTCTCCTTTGAAAGAGCTTGCTGTAATCATCGGTGATTTTTCCGTGATCCGCAAGAGAATCAACGAGTTTTAGTTGATATGAAGCATCTGTAATCTCCATAGTATCAAACTGTTGATGCTGCTGAATTAAAGAAACACTTAAAGTGTGTAAATCCTTTAATAAAGCAGGTGTATCATTGATAAAAGCTCTGGACTTGCCGCTGCTGCTTATCTCTCTACGCAGGATAATGGTATCATCATAATCAAAGTCACGTTCCTTGAAAAAATCTTCAACCTGTTGCTTTTTAACCTTGAAATGAGCCTCAACAATACATTTCTGATCCTTTTGGTATAGCTTGTCAATATCTGCTCTGTTTCCCATAATCAGGCCCAGAGCACCCAGAAGTATCGACTTGCCGGATCCTGTCTCACCGGTTATCGTCGTCAGTGATGACGGGAATGCCAGCGTGATTTCATCGATAATAGCATAATTCTTTATGTATAAGGTCGATAGCATAGATTGATTTCCATCTTTAATCCAATTGCGCTAAGATACGCTGTTTCTTTATAGAAATGCGAATCAGTCAAATTGAAATTTATTCAAAGAAATCAGAATATATCAATTTCGTCTGCTTTTATGAGTTCAAACAGGCTATTTGCGGAAGCTTCAACATCCTTATCAGCTCTACCTGCACCCTCATATTTCTTGCCAAATACCCTTTGATGAAGCTCTTGAAGGCTTGGCCATTTGTAGCGCCCATCCGGACCGATTAATTTGCAGAAATAAGTGCTTTCCTCCATAATACAATAGTGCTCAATCTGGAAAAGCTTATGTGCGATTCCTTCGCGATGATAGGCTGCTGCCAATGTGTTCAAGTTGAGCTTGAGATTGAAAGTAAAGATATAACTAGCTTTTTCTATGACTTTGTTAAAATCTGTCAGGACATCCTTCATCTGCCTGCCTTCGTCCTCGGCCATCATCTGATCAATATGGTGATAGCGGCTTTCTTCTTCCGGTATAATTGCACATCTTGGATGAACCATATAATCATTTGCTTCAAGCAGATTATAATTGCTATCATATAGACGATAGGCGAGATGAAGAATTCTCGGCCAGTTAAAAGTGTCGGTTGGCTCTGCATCCCAGCGTTTTGGTCTTCCGATAGTCGTACAATCAAATACGAGGTATCTCTCTTCCTTATTAGGCATCTGTTTCAGCTGTGTTTAGCTCTGAAAGAATCGAATTGGCCAGTTCTGAAGTAGAAATGTGCAATGCTCTTGCTACACGCATTTCAGCACCATCTTCCATTTCTTTAAATGCAGCATGTGTACGGTAATTCAGACCGGATTCTTCACAATATGCTCCCAGTACAAATGGCTTGTCACTGTCGATTTTCAACAGGATACTACGTTCGACATTCGTAAGGTCAGCGACATCGGCTCTGTGAACCATAGCTAGAAGCTGCTTCAGGCTGTCATCATTGCTTCTGCACTGAAACGCCAGTACTCCTTGTGCCGGTGCCGGAACAAATTCGCGTGGGCTTAAATCGCGCACAAATAAATTCTCAGGTACATAATTCATCCACTCGAGACTCGCTTTATCAGTCATTACTGCATCGTATTCTCCGGCTCTTAGACCTTCAATCTGACTCAGAATATTGCCTGAAATCCGGAGGGGCTCAACATGACTGAAATAGTGCTCCAGTAAAGCCTCCCTTAAGTCGCTGGTAACGGCTACAGTCGTGCCTTCCTTCAGCTTTAAAGGACCTTCATCAAGGATAGATTTATCTGCTGAAATGATAACATCGTTAGCAGATTTTCTTTCAGAAAGACCGGCAACCTGTAGGCCATCGACTTTTCTGCTTCCCAGATGTTCCATGGGAAGAACCACGACATCAATATCCTTATTGAGAAGTGCTCTGTTGAGTTCATCTATCACGCTTTCAATGCCATCATCCGGTCCGGCACTAGTCTTTGCAACAACAATTTCAGAATCTACGTCAAATTCACTTATCTTGTCCTGCAGATGCTGAGCATAAGCTTCAGCGAGTTTATTTTCTATTGTTCCTATAATTACCATGGTGCAAACTTAGCATTTTTCATCTTGACAATTTATAAAGAACAAGAGTTTTCTTAAGTATAGTAAGGTTTTCTTATTTTTGTGACATGAAATTTACAACCGGAGTTATCTCTGAAATCTTAAATGGCGAATTAATCGGTTCTGCGGACACGATTATCACGCATCCCGGGAAGATTGAAAGCGCAGGTGAAGGCGCTATCACTTTTATCGCCAATCCCAAGTATCTCCATTATCTCAATACGACGGAGGCTTCTGCGATCCTGATTTCACGGGAGTTGGAAGTGCAGGAAAATGTGCGCCCGGTCCTTATAAAGGTGGACAATGTTTACCTCGCTCTGGGCAAATTACTTGAAAGTATTGATGTCGGGCCTGAGTATCCGGAAGGAGTTTCTTCGCTTGCTTCTGTTTCAGCTTTCGCAAATGTTGCTGATGGCGTTGCAATCGGAGATTTTACTGTAATTGAAAAAGGAGCGGAAATAGGGGAAGGAACGATAATATTTCCTCAGGTTTATATAGGAAAGAATGTGCAAATTGGTAAAAATTGCAAAATATTTCCCGGTGTGAGAATTTATCATGGCTGCGAAATAGGAGATAACTGCGTAATCCACAGTAATACTGTAATAGGTTCTGATGGATTTGGCTATGCCGTAGATGATAAAGGAAAATATACCAAGATTCCGCAAGTGGGAATTGTCGTGCTTGAGAATAATGTTGAAATAGGCTCCAATGCAGTGATAGATAGAGCTACAATGGGCTTTACTTTGGTAGAGAGCGGTACTAAGCTAGATAACCTGATTCAGGTGGCGCATAATGTCCGTATCGGGTCAGATACGGTAATTGCGGCACAGACCGGAATTGCTGGGACGGCTGAAATAGGGAATAATGCAGTTATAGGCGGACAGGTGGGAATTGCCGGCCATCTCAAAGTAGCTGACAGAACAATGGTGCAGGCACAATCCGGAATCGCTTCCAATATCAGAGAAGTCGGATCCAAGCTCTATGGTTCTCCTGCAATTAATTACCAGAACTATCTCCGCTCTTATGCCTTATTTAAGAATTTGCCGGATATGAAAAGAGAAATTGATGAACTGAAAGCTGAACTTAACAGACTGAAACAGAAATAATTAGTTATTTTCGCCTAGGAAAAACGTTGAAGTATGAATCAAAGGACTATTGCAGCAGAAATCTCATTTGAAGGAATCGGACTGCATTCTGGAAAGAAGACCAAGGCAGTTATAAAACCTGCACCTGTAAACCACGGATATAAATTTAAGAGGATTGATCTTGAGGGAGAGCCGGTGATTGCGGCAGATGCGTTAAAAGTGGGCTTTACGGAGCGCGGAACGCGATTGTCCCAAGGTGATGCAGAAGTATATACTGTAGAACATCTTCTGGGTAGTTTATATGCTCTAGGGATTGATAATGCATTGATAGAGATTGATAATGTGGAAATCCCGATTTTGGACGGCAGTGCCAAAACGTTTGTAGATGCTATATTGAAAGCGGGGATAGAAGAGCAAGATGAAGAAAAAGAATACCTTATTATAAAGGAAACTATAAGGCATTATGATGAAGAGACGGGCTCTGAACTTATCATTTCTCCGGCCGATTCATTGAGTCTTAAAGTGATGATAGACTTTAATTCCAAAGTGCTCAACACTCAATATGCTACCCTGGAGGATACTGCAGACTTTGTTGAAGAAATTGCTGCTGCCCGTACCTTTGTATTTCTAGATGAGATTGAAGGTTTACTGAAGAAAGGACTTATTAAAGGGGGCGACTTAACTAATGCTGTGGTTTTGGTTCGCGAGGAAATGTCAGAAGCTAAAATAAAGGAACTAGCCGAGCTTACAGGGAAAGCAGATGTTGAAATCGATGACACCGGGGTATTAAATACTTCTAAGCTCCGCTTTCTCAATGAACCGGCAAGACATAAACTTCTCGATGTCCTCGGAGATTTAGCTCTCCTGGGCAAGCCGGTAAAAGGAAGAATTCACGCATACAAGCCCGGGCACAAGAATAATGTGGAATTTGTGAAGTTGTTGCGCGAAGAGCTTATGAAACAGAGAAGACTCAAGGGAAAACCTGATTATGATCCCAATGTCGAGCCTATACTCAACAGCATCCAGATTATGGAAATGCTGCCACACAGATTCCCTTTTATGCTCGTTGATAAAATTATTGAATTGTCGGATACACATGTTGTAGGTGTTAAGAATATCTCAGCAGACCAACCGCCATTTCAAGGGCACTTTCCGGGAAATCCCGTATTGCCAGGCGTGCTGCAGATAGAAGCAATGGCGCAGACGGGAGGGATTTTGGCTCTGACGATTATGGATGAGCCCGGTGAATGGGATACCTACTTTTTAAAGATTGACAATGTCAAGTTCAAGCGCATGGTCGTTCCCGGAGATACATTGATTATTAAAATGGAACTTCTGGCACCGATACGCAGAGGAATATGTCAGATGCGAGGATATGCCTATGTGGGAGACACACTAGTCTCTGAAGGGGAGCTCGTAGCCCAGATTGTCAAAAGAACGGCTGAATAAGCATGCAGATAATAGCAGATAAGATTACCAAGCGCTTTGTATATAAAGCGATATTTGCCAATCTGGATTTTCAAATAAATCCCGGAGAACACGTCGCAGTTACCGGGCCCAATGGGTCCGGAAAGTCGACTTTATTGAGGATTATCTCAGGTTTTCTCACGGCTTCTTCCGGTACTATTACCTACTATCATAACCAGGAAGAAATTAAGCGTGCAGATATCTGGAAGCACGTTACTTATACTGCACCTTATATCGATCTTATACCCAGCTTTACGGTTGAGGGCTTTTCAAAGTTTTACACCAAGATGCGTCCTTTCATTACTGATTATGATATGGAGAAATTCCTAGAGCATATTTATCTCAAGGAACACAGAAATAAAAATATCGATAATCTATCCAGCGGGATGCTTCAACGACTCAAGCTGGGTTTGAGCTTTTTTACAGAAAGTAAATTACTGATACTCGATGAACCCGGGACCAATCTGGATGAGAAAAATCACAATTGGTTTCTGGATTGCCTTCAATTGCCCTTTGTCCGCGAGAAGACTTGTATCATTGCCAGCAATGAAGCGAAGGATCTTAAAACCTGCTCTGTAGAAATTAATGTCGAAAAGAAACAGTTGTCTGAATCAATCTCTAATTGAGGACAATAGTGAAGTAGGATAGAGGAACCTGACTGCTTTATATTATCCTGTTGGCATTATAAGAATACGGAAGAGCATTAAAGGCAATAGGGGAGTTTAGTCTAGTCTTTTTAGCAGATCATCAAGACCGCTGCGCACTTCCTGAAGCTTATTGCGTAACTCCAATTTATGATCGAGCTTCTTGGATTTATTTTGAATCTCGTTCTTTGCACCTTCCAGAGTAAAACCTCGTTCCTTAACGAGATGATATACGAGATTCAACTGCTCAATTGTCTTGGCAGTAAATCTACGATCACCTTTGGCGTTTTTATGTGGCTTGATATTGGAGAATTCCTTTTCCCAATAACGAATCATAGATGTAGAAACATCGTACATTTCTGCAACTTCACCAATGGTGTAATATCGCTTTGTCAGTTCGTTGAGGTTTACCATAATCGTCATACAATATATGCAGATTGATTCGGATTTGTTCCCTAAAACAAAGGAAATTTAAGTAAGCGTACATAATGCTCTAATTATGAGGAAGATATAAAGGTTGCTTCAAAGCAAAAAACAGAGTAGATTTTGAAGAAATTACAGACATTCATAGCGAATAAAATTTTATTATAGGAAGAATTATGCTTACAAATGAAGTTTTATAGGCAATTAAACCATTAAGATTTATAGAAACTGAGCATAAAATATAGCTGTAGATTATTGGATAGAGAAGAGCTGGTTTCAACGGAGCTTCAAGATGTTGTTGAACTCCGGAATGGAGTAGAGATTTTGCCAACCTTTATTATTGTTGAAGGTTGTTGATTTGTCCTAAAGATGTTTGAGTCAAATATATTCTACAGAGCATCCCGACCTTTGTTTAAGTTAAACAAAAAAAACGCATGCTTAAAAAGATAAGCACGCGTTTCCCAAGGGTTAAATCTTTAAAGACAGATCTTAGTCAAAGGACTGATTCTGTACATTGGAAAGCCTTACTAATTCAGCATATTCTGCTGGTGTTAATCCATCCATTACGTAATCTATAGGATTAACTTGCTTTCCGTTTACGTGCACTTCATAGTGCACGTGTGGTCCGGTACTCGCACCGGTATTTCCAACTTTTCCGATTGTCTGACCGCGATTAACTTTTTGTCCAACCTTTACATCAATTTTATCCATGTGAGCATAAAGGGTTTCATAGCCGTAACCATGATCAATCATTACGTGACTGCCATATCCTGTTTTAGAATGTGAAACCTTTGAAACGGTTCCATTGGCAGTCGCATGTATTGCTGTACCAAGTGGGCAAGTGAAGTCGATTCCCATATGCATTCTCTTGATTTTCTGAATCGGATGCATACGTACACCGTATCCGCTTAACAACTTGACATTATTTTTTAATACTTCTTTGGGAACGGGCTTAATAGATGGAGTAGCTGCAAGCCTTAATTGTTTTTCCAGTGCCATTGTCTGAACCTCTTCCAGGGCTTTTGATTCAAGGACAATTTGTCGTTCTAGTTTAGAAACTCTTTCTTCAGTTTCATTGCGTAATGTTTCTCCTGAATTAAACGCAGTGAATTCCTGCCCCCCGATACCCCCGTGCCATAAACCGTCATCTACCGGTTCCATGCCAAACATCATTTTGTAGATATTATCATCTCTGTCCCTGATGTTGGTAAGAACTTTGGACATGGTAGCTACCTGGCCGTTCAGAAGATCGTATTTGAATTCCATCTTGGCCAACTCGCTCATAAGAGCTTTCTCTTTGGCTGAAGGGAATGCATTACTGATGAAATAGAATATACCTATACCCATTACCGTAGCCAATCCACCGACGAGTGCAACATTGAACAAAATTGACCAAGCCCCTCTTCTGTATTCCTCGTACTTTAGTTTCTTTGGATTGTAAACATACTTTTTCTTCTTCATATAGCTTTTTACTGTTATGAAATTAAATTGAGATTACTTGATGCTATAATGTCTTCAGGTCAATGCGACAAAAATAGTGTTTGACATTTGATTTACCAAATTGAATTAGCCCTTTTTTCATAATCATATAAAATATTATACATATATATCTTGCTGAAACATAGCAGCTATAATATATTAAACAAAACTGTTATACGTATTTGGAGGTTAATCAGCTAGATGTATAATATTCTGCAAAAAAAGGACTTAGCCAAACAATCTAAGACTCGCAAATGTAATATTTTTCCCTGTAATAGGGCTATTATTTCGACTTTTTCAGACGAAACACTGCCTATCTTCTAGTAAAGTGTTCATAACGCAATAAGCGTATAGTATATTGTAAGTAGCTTTTTTTAATCAGAATGACTTTAATATTATATGGTATTCTTCCCTGAGCAGGCAATAAACTTATGCAAAACTCCCGGGCTGAATTGTGAAGCTCCTGTGCTGTGAAAAAGGAAAAGTGCATATTGAAATGGATTCAGTGTTAATATTATAATTATATAAAAGCTGTAGAAGTGTATCCACACTATTATTTCCTCGTGTAAGTAATGAACTTCTCTGATCGTAATAAATCTTTTAAGATTATTTCTCTTATAAGATATAGAGTTTAAAATCCTATCTTTACTTTTGTGGCAAATTTATAAAATATGACGGCAAAGGAAATAAGACAGCATTTTTTGGATTACTTTGAAAAGCATGGGCACAAGATTGTACCTTCTGCTCCGCTTGTTGTGAAGAACGATCCTACATTAATGTTTGTAAATGCGGGAATGAATCAGTTTAAAGATATTTTTCTAGGTAATGAGGCAATTGAGTTTCCCAGAGTAGCGGACACACAGAAGTGTATACGGGTATCGGGGAAACATAATGATCTGGAAGAAGTAGGTATTGACAGTTACCATCACACGATGTTTGAAATGTTGGGCAACTGGTCATTTGGAGACTATTTCAAGAAAGAAGCGATTGATTTCGCCTGGGAATTATTGGTAGATGTGTACGGTCTGGATACAGATAGAATGTATGCCACCGTATTTGAAGGAGATGAGGAAGATGGGACCGCCCGCGATGTTGAAGCCTATGAACTATGGAGACGATATCTTCCTGAGGAGAGAATCCTCAATGGAGATAAAGGGGATAACTTCTGGGAAATGGGAGAAACGGGGCCATGTGGACCTTGTTCAGAAATTCATGTCGATATAAGATCAGATGAGGAACGCGCCAAAGTCGATGGAAGTGAGCTTGTTAATAAGGATCACCCACAAGTGATTGAAATATGGAATCTCGTTTTTATTGAATTTAATAGGAGGGCTGATGGAAAGCTTGTAGAATTGCCCAATAAGCATGTTGATACCGGGATGGGGCTGGAGCGTATAGCTATGGTTGTCCAGGGAAAGCAGAGCAATTACGAGACTGACCTCTTTATGCCTTATATAAGGTATATAGAAGAGAAGACAGGCATAAAGTACCAGAACTCTTATGCCAAGGACGCATACAGCGATATTGCAATGCGCGTTGTTGTCGACCACCTGCGTGCTGTCGTATTTACTATTGCTGATGGTGAACTTCCGTCAAATAACGGACCGGGATATGTCATCAGGAGAATACTCCGTAGAGCAGTAAGATACTATTATTCCTACCTGAATGTCAAGGAACCTTTCCTATGCACTATGCTGGATCTGGTAATAGAGAATTTTGGAGATTTATTCCCGGAAGTAGGAAAGCAAAAGGATTTCATTGCCAAAGTAATTGAAGAAGAGGAGAAGAACTTCCTGGGAACCTTGTCCGGAGGACTTTCCAAGCTAAAAAGTCTCAACCTGAAGCGTGGAGACGTACTCGATGGCGAAACTGCTTTTGTCTTGTATGATACTTATGGCTTTCCACTGGATCTCAGTCAGTTGATAGGTAGTGAGGAGGGCTGGACAATAGATGAGGAAGCATTTGCGAAAGCTTTACAGGCACAGAAAGAGCGCTCGAGAAAAGACGCTGAACAGCATAAGGGCGACTGGGTGATAATTTCCGATAACAAGGCAACGGAATTTGTCGGATATGATGAGAATGTCGTAGAGAATACTCACATCTCAATGTATCGTACGACGGAATCCAAAGGAAAAAATACTTATGAAATCGTCCTGAATAAAACGCCTTTCTATCCGGAAGGAGGAGGGCAAGTAGGAGATACAGGTACCTTGGAAGTAGGTGGTGAGGAGATTAAGGTTATCGATACGCGTAAAGAAAATACTCTGATTATTCACGAGGTTAAAAAATTACCGGCTGCTCCCGATGCGGCTGTCAATGCTATAGTTGATGAAAAACGCAGAGAGTTAATTGAAAATAACCACTCGGCTACACACTTGTTACACGCAGCATTACGCGAAGTTCTCGGTAAGCATGTCCAGCAGAAGGGGTCATTACTGAACGATGAATATTTGCGATTTGATTTTTCTCACTTTAAGGCTCTTACTCTTGACGAACTGGAGAGAATTGAGGAAATTGTCAATGATAGAATCCGGGAGAATATCAGATTATCAGAAGCCAGAGAGATTGCTATCGAAGAAGCGGAGAAAGCGGGGGCAATGATGTTGTTTGGTGAAAAATACGGCGATACTGTCCGGATGATAACATTCGGAGAGGAATATTCCAGGGAGCTATGTGGAGGTTGCCATGTCGATTATACCGGTCGGATAGGCTTGTTTAAGATTACTTCTGAAGCATCTGTATCTGCCGGTGTAAGGAGAATTGAAGCTCTTACAGGGAAGGTTGCTGAAGAGTATGTAAACAATAAGATCAAGGAGCTGGAAGAAATTAAGATTCAGTTGAAAGCTCCTCAGCATACGCTGGAAAGTATTAAATCCATGCAAGAGGAATTCCGACAGATGAAAAACAGGATTCAAAGCCTGGAAGCAGATAATTTGCATAAGCTAAAAGATGAACTTGTAAATGAGTTTATTGATTATGGTAATTTTAATTATCTGAGTAAAGTAGTCGAAGTATCCGATGGAGATGCGTTGAAGAGGATGGTATTTGATTTGCTTGACGCAAAAGAGAATACAGTTGTTGCTCTCGGGGCAGCGTTTGATGGGAAAGCGCAGTTAATAGTAGCGATGGATAAGGATTTACCGGGTAAAATATCCAAAAATGCCGGAGAGGTAATCAGAATGATGTCAGGCAAAATCCAGGGCGGTGGAGGTGGTCAACCTTTCTTTGCCAATGCTGGAGGAAAAAATGCTGGAGGATTACCGGAAGCATTAAAAATTGCGGACGAATACTTTAAGGTAAAGAGTTAAACAGATGGGGAAATTTTTATATTTGGGGCTGGTTGGTCTTGCCTTGACTGCCTTGTTTATGAATTTATATTTTGGTAGAAGAGTCTTTAAATTAATTGGCGAATTAAGGGCCAAGAGAATTCCGATGAGTTTTAAGCATGCTTTCAACAAGGAATTACGGGAAAAGGAATTATTTCCCCAATTTGATAAACATCGCAAACTGATAGAAACATTCAGTAGTACGATTCTTGCATCGGTAAAGGTAGCTATTGCCATATTTATAGGAATTTTACTGATAGGTTCAATCTTTATATTTTATTGAAAATGAAGCATTCTATAACACTGATTATCATATTGTTTTTTACGACTTTAATGGTTTCATCCTGTGCCAAGCAGGGTGAGGCGGAATATCCGTCATATCTCGTAGTCGATACAATGATAGTCAATGCCAAAATAGGTGAAGGTTCTGCAACAGCCAGATTTCCATTTGTATGGCTATATGCCAATAATGTTTTTAGAGGCGGATTTCCCGTGGGAAGTAAGATTCCTATTCTGGATGATGGGGAAGTGGACATCGAATTGCGTCCGGGTATATACACAGACGGTGAAGTTGTTAGAACTGACGTGTATTTCAATATGAAACCCTACAAGACGACAGTTTCGATGAAGCGCCTGGAAACCACTCATGTAAAAGCAAGATTTGAGTATGAGGATTACATAAATTTTGCAGTGATTGAAGATTTTGAAGACGGAAATATATTTATGGAGGACTTTGATTCCAATCCCAAGACAAAGCTGGAAAGAACGAGCAGCAATGTATGTGAAGGAATGTATTCTGGCTTGTTAAAGGTCAGTAGAATCGACTCTGCCAATGCCGTTGCAATGCATACTCCGGTTACGGAATTTAGTTGGAAAGTCAATCCTAATATGTGGATCGAGCTCGATTTTATGGGAAATACGGATCTCGTCGTGGGATTGGCAGGAATATCTGAAGGGGGAATGAATTATAACCTGCCTTTTATCTCATTGAAACCACAGGAAGAATACAGAAAAGTGTATCTTGACCTTACAGAAGAAATAATAAGCCACAGGGCACTTTCTGTAACGGTATATGTGATGGCAGCATATAATAAATCGTACGATGCAGAAGATCAGAGAGTATATTTTGACAACTTCAAGATTATAACGAATTGATGGCAGTAAACAAGCGGATAGGACTCTTTTTCTACATCCTTGTCGATTTTGTTATGGCCGGCTTGGCCTGGACTGTATTTTATGCATTCCGTAAAAGAGTTGAAACAGGAGCTTGGGGGCCGGAGATACTTCAAGAACCGAAGTATTACTATCCCTTGTTTTTAATATCCATCGGCTGGATAGTGCTTTATGCGGTTTTTGACATGTACAAAGACCTTTATCGGATGAGCAGGCTGAAAGTGCTCTCCGAGACATTCTTTCTTTCAGTCCTCGGTGTTCTCGTTATCTTCTTTGTGTTTCTTACGGATGATGAAACCTTAAACCATCTGAATCCATTTATCGCGTTTCTGACTCTGTTTACGCTCCATTTTACTTTTACTGCTTCCGCGAGGATGATTGAGTTAACAAGAGTGACTCGTAGACTTAAGGAAGGAGTAATTGCCTATAATACCTTGATTATAGGAGGAAATAATAAGGCAGTAGAACTGTATAAGGAAATAAATGAAATGCCCAAGAAGCTGGGACACCGTTTTATAGGCTTCATAGACTCCAATGGCAATAGCGAGAATATTCTATCGGAAAACTTGGAATGCCTTGGTCAGATTAAGGATATTGCTGAAATTATTGAGAAGGAAAATGTAGAAGAGGTTATAGTTGCTATCGAAACTTCAGAACACAGTAAGCTAAAGGAAATATTTAATATACTTTTTGATTACGATCATAGAATCCTCATCAAGATTATTCCGGACATGTACGATATCCTTCTTGGATCGGTTCAGATGAACCACGTTTATGGAGCGGCTCTGATAGAGATAAAGAGAAACCTGATGCCTCGTTGGCAGCAGATAGTCAAGAGGATAATGGATCTTGTGATTGCAACACTTTTTCTAATTGTTCTCTCGCCACTTTACATCTATGTCGCAATCCGAGTTAAGCTTTCTTCCCCGGGGCCTATATTTTACAAACAGGAGAGAATCGGATATCAAGGAAAGCCATTTGATATCATCAAGTTCAGGTCGATGTATGTCGATGCTGAGAAGGATGGACCGCAATTATCGTCCGATGATGATGATCGCTGTACGCCATTTGGTGCGACGATGAGGAAATGGAGATTGGATGAGCTTCCGCAAATGATTAATGTCCTGAAAGGAGAGATGTCACTGGTAGGACCACGTCCGGAACGTGAATATTATATCAAACTTATTACTGCACAAGCTCCACACTTTAAACACCTACTAAAAGTAAAACCCGGCATTACTTCCTGGGGACAGGTTAAATACGGTTATGCTTCCAATATCGACCAAATGGTTCAACGCCTGAAATATGACATTCTCTACATTGAGAATATGTCCTTGTCTCTCGATATTAAAATCCTGTTTTATACCATACTGGTTGTTATTCAGGGAAAGGGGAAATGATTTTCAGTGACTAGTGATCAGTGACTAGAAAACAGGGAACCGTTGAGCTTCCCTAAATAGGGTTGACCGTTTTGGTTAATTAATCATTTGATTTTTAATGTTTATCGATACCATACGACATATTTATCCGGTTTTTATCGGGTAATTTTAATTTTAACAGGAAAAGCAGATAGATTCGTGTAAATCTGCGTTGCGTAAGCATTAGCGTTATCTGCGTTCCATGAAGTTTCAGTAATCAGGTGCAGTAGTGTCAGCCCTCTGGGCCTCCATTCATCTCATCACTTTTTCCACTACCAAGATGCCGGCCCTCTGGGCCTAGTTAAGGTCTACTAATTTATGTGAACTACTTTTATTAAATGAGCCAGATAAAT
>CAYRFF010000058.1:0-16823 GCA_964423575.1 uncultured Saprospiraceae bacterium
TTAAACTCGGTTACGATACAGGAGATATATCGCTGGGAGCGAGCTTGGATCAGATTAATTAGGAACCAGCCCTTCGAGAACTCGCTTCGCTCGCCCTCAGGGACCGGTTCAGGAGGCAGTCGCTTACATGCAAAGTAGTACCTGTACTGCAGTTTTCATATGTTTTATCCTGTTTTTATCGGATAATCTCAGATATCCACAAATTACAGGATAATGATAAATATCCCATAAAAACAGGATAATTTATAAAATGTACTAGTCACTCATCACTGGTTTCTTGTCACTCATAAATAAATGCCCTAAATTGCTAAAAGAATTCAACGCTTTTCTACTTTTGCGGCTATGTGGAAGGACATTAGGAGATCATGGTGGATAGCTTACCCGATTATTATAGGAAATGTTGTTCAGAACATCCTTGGAGTTATCGACAGCGCGATGGTGGGGAGTATTCACTCTACTCAGCTCGCTGCGGCTTCCCTGGTAAATAGTGTCCTGGCCATTCCCACTGTTTTTGGCTTTGGCCTTTCCATGGCGATCGGCCCGCTCGTGTCCAATGCAATCGGAGAGGGAAATAAAGATAAACCCCTTAGATTGATGTACAATGGTTTATTGGTTGCTTTAATCTGGGCAATTATACTGGGACTTTCTTTTCACCTTGGTTCCGGTGTAGTTTTTCATCTGGGACAAGATGAGGTAGTCGCTGAAATTGCGGAGCCATATCTGATATGGATGGGCTGGAGTATGATTCCATTTATTCTGTTTATGACTGTTAAACAATTTTCTGAAGGACTTGAGTTTACACGCACGCCGATGATTATTGCAGTCTTTGCTGTCCCTTTAAATATACTGCTGAACTACATATTTATATTCGGAAAGTGGGGTGCTCCGAGGATGGAACTTGAAGGCGCCGGGGTAGGTACAGTCGTGAGTAGAGCTGTAATTCTCATCATTCTCGTATGGGTTATTTTTACACATAAAAACTATGCTCCTTTCCGACGGAACGTCGCTGTACAATTGAAGTTTAAATGGACTCAGATACGAGAGGTAATCAGAATTGGGATTCCCAGTGGAATGCAATATGGAATGGAATCGGGCGCATTTGCTTTAAGCGGCTTAATGGTCGGCTGGATAGGGGCGCAACAGCAGGCGGCACATCAGGTAGGTGTGAATCTTGCCTCACTTGCCTTTATGGTTTCCCTTGGTTTATCTTCTGCGGCAAGTATCAGAGTAGGGCAGGCATTTGGTCGAAAGGACTGGAGTAGCGCGCGTATGATAGGTCGTAATATCATATTTATGGGTGGTGCTTACGGGTTGCTTATGGCTATTTTCTTTGTGACATTCAGGAATCAACTGCCATATATATTTAACGATGAAATTGATGTGGTTGTCTTTGCTGCATCTCTCCTGGTTCTAGCTGCTATTTTTCAGATTTCCGACAGCGTTCAAGCGATTACTGTGGGACTTTTACGCGGTCTTCAGGATGTTAAAATTCCGACTTTTATTGTAGGAATAGCATATTGGGCAATCGGTATTCCTGCCGGATATTACTTAGCTTTTAAACGAGGGATGGAAAGTCGGGGAGTATGGCTGGGACTGGTAATAGGCCTTACCTTCTCTGCGATTATGCTCGTGTCCCGCTTCTTTATTCTTACCAGAAAGCGTATGCTTTCGCAAAAGTAGGAAGGGGCTTCTTTTTTAGTTCTATCTCTTTCTCTTTATACCTAGTAGCGCCACATTAAGTATTCTACCCCAAAAATAATGAGTAGACCAACAAAGATGGTTATCAGTTTAGACTTCTTGGACCTGTTGTGGTCATATTTCTGTGCATAAATAATGATGATTGCTACACCGACTAGCATCGATTGCTTTATTACAAAATTAGCGATTAAGGGAAACCCTACCCATTTGAGTATATGAAATTCGATGATAATAGCTAAGCCCATAATGATAAGGGCATTCTTTATGAAAGAAGATAAGCCATCAATGTCTACATTTTTCTTTGCCGCTTCAGGCATGGTGTTATAACCGGCAATATAATCGGGATTCTTTTTTACAAAAAATCCAATGGCAATAAAGCCAATCCCAACGATAATAATACCTATTTCCATCTGCTGGTGTATTTACGACAGCTAAAATTACCTCCTGACCTGAGGATAACTCAGATAACCTATCAGACGATCGTAGCGATCCGCCATTGTCCGGTAATAAATAAAGGCATCATAGCTGTTTTCAGTATTAAAATCGTTGCCTTCGATAAGAGAAAAATCAGGGATGTCATACTCGCCCTTCGTTGCATACAAATAAGCATAAACCCCTTGTTTTAAGAAAAGAGTGGTTCTGTATTCCTTCCTTTTATGATCGTATTTCATTTTGGCTTCAGGGATGAAATTCCAGTTTGTCAAGCCTCCGATTACATATATATCTTGCGGTTCTTCATGTCCGTGCTTAAGGATAAAATGCGCTTTAACATACTGGCTGCTGATAGCGGAATTCTGTGTCTTATCTTCGTTCACGATAAAGAAAGCTCCGTCCAGATCACTGATATCGTGGTGAACATGACCGGCTCGTGCATAATCGTAGGTTTTGTAAAGGTTAATAGTGTCGAGAAAATATCGGATGGAATCAATACCCATTTTAGCGGAATTGGTTGTTCTTAAATCCATGAGTCGGAATTCTCTGCCCCCGTCAAATACCGGCTCGTCCGTGTAGTTCCAGTGAAAGTTATTTCCTGAAGTACTACGTGGCTCCTTGATAAATTCGTAGTACCATTTCCCATTTTGGGAGATTGCAGCGGAGAGGTTGGTAAGGGGATTGGAAATATTGAGATTCTGAGCATGCGCGGATAGCTCGATTTGTTGCCCGGTTCTGTACCTGTTTCCAAATACCGGTCTTATAATATCAAAATTGAGCTTCAGCAAGCCTTCATATACTTGAAAGCGCTTGGAAAACACGAGATTTCCAGAATCTTCCTCGTAAACGATAAGGAGATAATTTCCGGATAGTTTAATGTCCATATCATTATTGGGGAGTACAAATTCCCAATGTCTGTATGGCTGATAAGTAGAAAATGAAAAGGCAGATTTTTCCAACAGAACATTTTCAAATCCACTGATATATTCATTGTAATGAAGGTCAGATGGCTCCCAGTATCTGTCGCAATGGATTACTGTATATCGCAGATATGGATTGTCGTATCCCATGTCATCAAAGGAAATGGTAAGCTGATCTTTCCCTAGAGGGATAACCGGAGAATCGAGCTGCCTTCCTACGGGATAGACTTGTACAGATTTTATGTGACTCATATAAACCGAATCAATCATAGGGATCCAGTCTTGCCCTTGTACCGTCTGAAATATAAAGAGAAATGCAATAAAAACTGCAGCTATTTTGTGGTTGGATTTAAGCTTTACTGACATATTTATTTCCTTTCATCGTGAATCTCCACAACCAATCGGCACACTCCTCTGCATATTCCACGCCGATTCTCCTGGAGGTTTCAATATCTAATTCCAATTTTTTCTTGAATCTAAAGCATTTTATCGGACTTTCCAGTTCTGTAACTGAAATTCCGGAGAATTTGGTATGTATTCCAAGTGCTACAGATAACTTTCCTGGGCCATTTGTAAGATTTACCTTGTTATGAGGCATTTTCCTACGTGCTGCCATCGTTTCAATTCCCTTTAAAGGCTCAATTGCACGTATGAGAACTGCATCTGCCGTTCCTTCTTCTGCACAGACAAAGTTTAACAGGTGGTGGATGCCGTAGCAAAGGTAAATATAGGCTCGTCCCGGCGATTGATACATCACCTCTGTCCTCTCAGTTCTTCTGCCGTTATAGGCATGGCAGGCCTTATCATCTCTACCGCGGTACGCTTCGGTTTCTACAATAATTCCACTGGTTTCAATACCATTGAAAGTGCTGCTTAGCTCACAACCAATTAGCTTTTCTGCGATAGTTAATACATCATTATTTTTCCAAAAGTCTTTTCCAAGAAGAACTTTCATTATCTACGATAATAGTTTGGTGCTTCTTTGCTAATATACACATCATGCGGGTGACTTTCGGTAATTCCTGCTTGGGACATTCTGATAAACTTGGCATTTTTAAGATCATCTACGGTTTTGGCGCCACAGTATCCCATACCTGCGCGAAGGCCCCCGATATATTGAACCATAACCTCAGAAACTCCGCCTTTGAATGGAATTCTTCCTTCAATTCCCTCCGGAACAAGTTTCTTTATATCATCTTCCACATCCTGGAAATACCTATCCTTGGAACCCTGTTCCATAGCACCTATAGAACCCATACCACGGAAAATCTTGAATTTCCTACCGTTGTAAATAATAGTTTCTCCCGGAGCTTCTTCTACGCCGGCAAAGAGTGATCCTGCCATAATGCTACTGGCACCTGCTGCAAGTGCTTTAACAATATCGCCGGAGTATCTGATTCCTCCATCTCCGATTACCGGAATGCCAAAGGATTTTACAGCCTCATAAGCTGAATTTATAGCAGTTATCTGTGGTACACCGATTCCGGCAACGACACGAGTTGTACAGATACTTCCCGGACCTACACCGACTTTAACTGCATCAACACCTGCTTCAGCAAGAGCTCTGGCCCCATCATAAGTTGCCACATTCCCTGCTACAATCTGCAGATCTTTATATTTTTTCCTGACTTCCTTCACTGTTTGAATTACTCCTGCCGAATGTCCGTGTGCAGTATCCACACAGATTACATCAACCTGAGCGGCTTTCAGGGCGTCGATTCTGTCAAAAGTATCACTGGTAACGCCCACCGCAGCTCCTACCATTAATCTTCCCAGTGAATCCTTGCAGGCAAACGGATAGTCTCGCACTTTCATAAGGTCTTTATAGGTGATTAAACCGACCAGTTGTCCTTGCTTATTGACTACGAGAAGCTTTTCTATTTTATGCTTTTGCAAAATAGATTGCGCCTGAGCCATATCCGTACCTTCCGGTGCAGTAATGAGGTTTTCTTTTGTCATTATTTCACTTACCGGTCTGGCCATATTGGTTTCAAATCGCAAATCGCGATTGGTGAGGATGCCCACAAGAATATTGCTAGCGGTCACAATCGGAATTCCTCCGATATGGTATTGTGACATTAAATCCAGGGCGTTTCCTACAGTTGATTCCGGAGTTAAAGTGACCGGATCGACGATCATTCCGCTTTCCGATCGTTTTACATCGCGTACCTGCTGCGCCTGAGCTTCAATACTCATGTTTTTATGAATAATTCCTATTCCTCCCTGTCTTGCTACGGCAATTGCCATAGATTTTTCAGTTACGGTATCCATAGCAGCGGAGACCATAGGAATATTAATGCGTATATCTCTTGTGAAATTTGTACTGATATCCACTTCACGTGGAAGTACTTCTGAGAAACCGGGAACGAGTAAAACATCATCAAATGTCAGTCCCTCGGTAGAAAATCTGTCTGTGTTTGCATGATTTGTTTCCATACGCAAAGGTAATTGTTTTATATATATCACAAAAAATGAAGGACAGATAAATTTTCATCCTTGTTGGAAAAGTAGTTTTCTTTCCAGCGATTCCTTTTATATTTGCACTATGAGTCTTAAAGTGTCCGATGAATATTTTATGAAAATGGCTCTCCGGGAAGCGGAAAAAGCTGCGGAGAATGGAGAAGTCCCGGTAGGAGCCGTCCTTGTTGCCAATGGTGTCGTTATTGCTCGCGGATATAATCAGACGGAGCAATTAAACGATGTTACTGCTCATGCCGAAATTATCGCCATAACAGCTGCATCCAATTATCTCGGCTCCAAGTATCTCAATGAATGTACACTTTATGTAACGCTTGAACCCTGCATTATGTGTGCGGGTGCTTTAAAATGGGCTCAGCTTGGGAAACTGGTATATGGCGCCGAAGATGCTAAAAACGGTTTCTCCAAAATCGGCAGAGAATTACTACATCCCAAGACTAAAGTCCTCTTTGGCCTCATGCATGAAGAATGCAGTACAATATTAAAGAGCTTTTTTGCGTCGAAGCGGTGAATGACATTTGCGTAAGCTATATAAATAACTTTATAAACGGCATAGAACCAAATAACTGAGCAAGCCATTGCTTCCATTAATAAGTATCTTGACTTAAACAGGCAGCGGAAACCCTTAATTCCTCTCTATTAATTTTAGTTGAAAGAACTTGTTCTAACAAAACTTCAAGAACTTTTACTAAATTTAAAGATTCGGGACTGAATCGCAGTTGAAAGATGTACGTGCAGGTTCCTCGTTGTTTTATAATAGTCAATACTTTGCTTATGAATTCGTTTAAAAAAATCGCTCTTCTGTTCTGTATCGGAATTATCTCATCACTTTCCGTTTATGGACAAAATCTTCAAATTGTAAAAAACAAAGTCGATGCTAAATTCCTGGAAAATATAGAAAGCCCTGATTTTACAGGTCTCTTTACTAAAATGCCTGCTGCCGGTTTTACACAATCAGATGAAGTCGGCGGAACAGTTCTTCAGCTTAACCAGAATCTTCTTTCTCTTATAGTGGAAGAGCAGAACGAGGTCCTTAGCCTGGATATTCCTTTTGGCAACGAGTTATTATCAGTTAAGTTGATAAAGACAGATCTGGGCGATGTAAACGTCCGGCTGATATCTGAGGGAGAGAATAGTGGAAGAGTATCTTCCAGGGGAGTATTTTATCATGGATATATCGATGGAGAAGAGAACTCGATAGGATCGATGAGCTTCACAAAAAATAACGTTTATGGGATGTTTGCCAGTGAAATACATTCCAATCTATCCTTTACGAAACTAGAAAATAACACTTACCTGTTCTATCCGGATAAGGACTTTGACCGTAGTAATTATACTTATTGTAGCACCGAGGATGAGGATTTGCCGCAAGGCGCCCCGGAAGAGATAAACGAGACTTCAGCAAATAATGACAATTGTGTTCAAATGGAGTGGGTCGTGAGCTACCGATTATATCAAAGAGTAGGTTCTAATATCGAGGAAGTTGAAGATTTTATATTGGGCCTATTCAACAACGTCCAGGTTATGTATGAAAATGAGGATATAAGCACAAAATTAAAGGAGTTGGTAATCTATGATGAGGCGGACCCATTTGACCATTCAAATTCAGGCGAAGCACTGACTACATTCCGAGATCTATATCCTCATAATCAGGCTGGTGTTCTATACCATTTACTTGACTTGTCGGGAAATAATAATGGAGGACGTGCATATCTGAGTGTTCTCTGTAATAGTGCTTATAATATAGCATATAGTGATATAAGAAATAGTTATAAACAAGTGCCTGACTACTCCTGGTCTGTTAAAGTAATCACGCATGAAATCGGGCATAATCTAGGATCTAGACATACTCACTGGTGTGGCTGGCCTGGTGGATCTATTGACGGTTGTGGGCCTACCTATCATTCCGATTATACGGAAGGAGATTGTGAGATAGGGCCGCTTCCATCAGGAGGAGGAACGATTATGTCTTATTGTCACCTCTTGGGTAGTGTCGGGGTGAACTTTACCAAGGGTTTTGGACCGTTGCCGGGAGATTTTATCAGGGAAAGAGTTAATTCTGCATACTGCCTGGTGCCATGTTGTGCTCTGGATATCGAAGTTGATGTACAGGTGACTCATGCTTCTTGTGGAGAGAATAATGGAAGTATAACGGTTTCTGCAACCGGAGGTGGCAGCTATACTCATGAATGGAGCGCTAATGCCAATACCGGAGATACAGCTACAGCGGTTAATTTGTATTCTGATGCATATACTCTTGTGCTTACATTTGAAGATGGATGTGTAATAACCAGATCAATCAATGTAGGTGGATCGCGAGGAATAAGCTCTACTGCTCAGGTGACGCATACTACTTGCGGAGAAGAGAACGGAAGGATTGCAATAACAGCCACCGGTGGTTCAGATTATAAATATGAATGGAGTGGTAAAGCAAGCTATACGAATGGCCCGATTGCAAGTAATTTGCCGCCGGGAACTTATAGCGTTACCGTAACTTCCTGGAACGGCTGTACAAGTGTTAATACCGAAACTATAGAAGAATCTTATCCTTTAACTGCTACGACATCAGTGCAGGATGAGTCTTGCTATGAAGAATGCGATGGGAGTATAGATGTTGTTGCAGAAGGGGGAACTGAACCGTATTTTTATTTATGGTCAGTTGGTGGCGCCGGCTATTCAAATGTTCAGGATTTATGCCCCGGGGAATATGTTGTTACCGTAACGGATTTTGACAATTGCATCACTGTTGAGTCCATTTCAATTAAAGCAGCTGAAGAGCTTCAAGCAAGTCTGTCTGTTGCGGGGAATAATATTGAGGTTTCCGTGAGTGGTGGAACTGAACCATATACTTACGCATGGAATACGGGACAGACGACTGCGACGATTGAGATTGATTCGGATATTAAGTTTTATCAGGTCACGATTACCGATGCTAATGGCTGTGAAATCGCATTGGAACATACTATTTCTTCTACTGTAGATGCAAATAGATTTCCCGGAAAAATATTCCCTAATCCGGCTGCTGATGTGGCTTATATAGAAGCACCCGAAGACTTGAATAGCTATGAATTGACTTTATATGATTTTAGCGGAGTTCAGCTATTTAAAACAAGTGTACATAATCAAAAGACTTATTCGCTGAATCTGAAAGATTTTAATCCGGGAGCTATGATTGTTAAGATAGAAAGCAATAGGGAAACGTATTATGCAAAGATTGTGAAGCACTAAGCTCCTTTTGGATTTTATAAGACTTTCGTCAAATTAAGTTCAGGGTCATTTTATGTGGTTTCTGCGAGTCAGCTAAAACCGCTTGCTTCTGCTGTTTTTACGAATTTTGATAAATAGATATAGAATCTTGCCAAAACTTCAATAAATTTAAAGATTCAATGGACTTAGCTTGTGTTGGACAATCTGATGCCTTGAGTTTTTATATAAACCACTATTACAATTTGAACGATTATATGGATATTTTAAGAAGAATTACATTGCTGATATCTGTCGTAATTGCTGTATTTTATACTGCATCCGGACAAAATCGACACATTGTAAAAGACAGGGTGGATAATAATTTTGAGGAGTTACAGCAAGTGGAAAAGAAAGATTTCAAGAATCTGTTTACCAAGGTACTTGCCTCGGATTTCCTGGAAACGGAGAAAGTACAAGGAACAGTTGTTCATCTGAATCACCATCTTCTTTCCACTATAATTGAAGAAGAAAATGAAATTCTTACTCTTGATATTCCTTTTGAGAATGAGGTTTTGGCTATAAAGCTGATAAAAGCAGAAATGGATGAGGTAAACGTAACCTTGGTTTCTGAGGATGGACGCACAAGAAGAATGTCGTCAAGTCGAGTTTATTATCAAGGATATATAGAAGGAGAGGAAAATTCTATCGGAGCAATAAGTTTTACTGAAAATAATATTTACGGGATGTTTTCCAGTGAAAGGCATTCCAATTTGTCATTTACAAAGCTTGATGACAATAAATATCTGATTTATACGGACAAGGACTTTGATCGGAGTAATTATGTGTTCTGTGGAACACCGGATGAGGATTTGCCGAAAGGCAGTCCCGAAAAACTTAAAGGGCCCCAGGCTGAAAATAATTGCGTTCAACTGGAGTGGGTGGTAAGTTACCCATTATTTCAGGAATTTAATTCTGACCTAAGCATAGTGGAGAATTATGTGCTGGGAATATTCAATAATTTTCAAGTCCTTTATGCTAATGAAGCTATAAACGTAAAGTTAAAGAACCTGGTAATTTATGATGTTGAGGATCCATTTGACCATTCGAGCGGCTCCAAGGCATTGAATTCATTCCGTAACAATTATCCTCACGGCGAGCAGGGAATGTTGTATCATTTGCTAGATTATTCCGGGAATGATAATGGAGGAATGGCAAATATAAATGCCCTCTGTAACAGAAATAATAATGCAGCTTATAGTGATATTGCAAGCTATTATCGCGATGTGCCGGATTTTTCATGGACAATTATGGTTGTTACACATGAAACCGGGCATAATCTAGGCGCTAATCATACGCACTGGTGCGGCTGGCCGGGAGGCCCAATTGATGGATGTGCACCTACATTTGATCCCGGATATGCAGAAGGGAACTGCGATATAGGCCCGATTCCTTCCGAGGGAGGGACAATGATGTCTTATTGTCATCTCCTCAGTGTAGGAGTAAATTTTACTCAGGGTTTTGGTCCGATACCCGGGGATTTAATCAGAAACAAAGTCTATAATGCCGCATGTCTAGAGCCTTGTGTTGATGGCTGTGTCAATGCAGATTCCGGGCAATCTATATCTGCTCCTGATAATGATATTGCTTATGAAACCGATTGTTTAAAGGGCGGTGAGTACTTTACACTTGAGAATTGTATTGCCGGAAAAAAATATAAAATAAGCTCTTCTGTAGAAACTGATTATTTGACCATAAGGCAAGGCAGTTATGATGGGGAAGTTGTTGTAAAAGATGTTTCTCCCCTTGTTTTTACCGCTTCCGCAAATGACGATTTTTATATCCATATCAACACGGATGCTGATTGCGGGATAGATAACAATTGCCGTTATCTAAGTGTAAATTGTATAAATTGTGGAGATACAGCTTGCTACATAAAATATGAACCAAATTACATTAATGATATAGGCAATTTGGCCGGCGGAATGATTGTTGCAAGTGATTTTCCGGTTGCTGCCGATGATATACTTGCTATTGACTATATCAATTTTCAGCTTCTGAATGACGTTGTTGATATAGAAATTTCATTTTTTAGAGATTTGGATGGTAAGCCCGGGCCTATCGTTTTTTCTCCGACTATAATGCAACCCGTATCTCAGACTTTTATCAAGCGTAGTGCAGGAAATTTCCCCATATATGATGTCCGATTGGATTTGAGAATGAAGAATCTTGTATTGACAGGAGGAGAAAATGGCGCAATGTATTGGGTAGCTATCCGGGTCTTTAATTACTCCGAGAGTTCTTATTGGGTTTATTCATGTGAACAACAGAATGGAACTTATGGCATGTTGTCTTTTGATTATACTAACTGGATCGATCCAATGAAAGAATTTGGACATCCTTTTGATGGTTCTTTCAGTATAAATTGTCCGGAAAATGAAAGTTGGGAACAAAGCTGTTGTGTTCCGGGAATTACCGCTGAATTAAATGTGACAGACACATCTTGCGGTGAAAATAACGGCAGAATAACAGTAACAGCCAACGGTGGAACAGGGTATAGTTATGAATGGAGTGCCAATGCAAATACAGGAAACAGCCGTACAGCTTCTAATTTGGCTCCCGGAACTTATTCGGTTACTGTAACTTCATCTGATGACTGTGAGTTTATCGGTTCTGCGGAGATAAAAAGCTCTACCTATATTACTGTTACCAGTACTGTAACCCACGCAACTTGTAGTTACGATGATGGCAAAATACTCGTTACAGCTAGTGGCGGTTCGGGATATTATTATGAATGGAGCCCAAATGCAAATACCGGAAATAGTCCCTTGGCAAATAACCTGGCACCGGGCATATACAGTGTAACTGTAACTACATCGGAAGGCTGTTCTGCAAGTCTTACTGAAATGGTAAAAGGCCCTGATATTGCTGATGTTACAGCCATAATACAGCATGAAACCTGTTATGAAGACTGTGATGGGGTTATTAGTCTCGATATCGAGGGAGGTGTAGAGAATTATTCTTTCTCCTGGTCTACAGGCTCTTCCGACTCAGAGAGTATTCAGGATTTGTGTCCGGGAATTTATGAAGTTACAGTTACAGACAGTGAGGGTTGCAAAACAAGTATAGCAATGGAAATAACTGCTGCGGAAGAGCTTATTGCCGGCTTGACGGTAACAGAGGATAAAATCGAAGTAAATGTAAGCGGAGGAACTGAACCATATACATACGCATGGAATACAGGGCAGACGACTGCGACGATTGAGATTGATCCGGAAATTAAGTATTACAAGGTTACGATTACAGATGTAAATGGATGTGAGATTGAGCTGGAACATACCATTTCTTCTATTACAGATGCAAATAGATTCCCTGGGAAAATATTCCCCAATCCTGCTGCTGATGTGGTCTATATTGAAGTACCTGAAGGACTGAATAGCTACGAGTTGACTTTGTATAACCCTAGCGGAGTTCAGCTATTTAAAACAAGCGTGCATAACCTCAAGACTTATACTCTGAATCTGCAAGACTTTAACCCCGGGACTATGATTATCAAAGTAGAAAGCAATAGGGAAATCTATTATGCCAAGATTGTCAAGCAATAATTAGAGATATAAAGATAGATATCCTGTCTTGATTACAAGGGAACTTCTACAGTTTGCTCGAGTAGTTTTTCGTAAATTTCACTACTTAGCAAAATCTCTTTATTTCCGACGATAATCAACTGCTCACGTGCTCGGGTGACGGCGACGTTTAATTTCCGGTTTATCCCGCTTATATCAGTGTCACTGAATAACTGGAATAGTGATGCAGCCTGAGTGCAAAACGAGAGGATAATAATATCCCGGGCACTTCCCTGATAACGTTCTACTGTATCAACCGTTACAAAATCCAGAGCTTCCGGGATGACTTTACCGATTTCCGCTTTTATCTGGGCTATCTGTGCTCTGTATGGAGTGATTACTCCTATCCCGTATTGAAGATCCTCAGGATTGTCTTTGTACTTGTATTCTGTAATCTGTTTTACAAGCTGTGCAATCGTGTGAGCTTCACTTAGATTGACCTTGTAATTCCTTATGCTGTTTCTGGTATTGTCCTTATCGACTTCTGTAGGGATGAAGACAAGGCGGTTTTGAAACAGCGGAGAATCGTGCTCGATATTATAAAACTCTTTCAGCTCCGATCGCTGGCTATCCTTTACAATTCGCAGTTGATTTTCGTAAAAATGAGGAGCGGGGAATTGCATAATCTCTTCGTGCATTCTGCCCTGATAAGTTAACTGCCCATAAGCCCAATCCCATGCTTCCGCCCTTGCTCGCTTATATAGGCGCTCAAAGATGGAAACCTTGGTGGATTCAAAGCCGATATTTGTAAGCTTTTCATTGGTTATTTCTGCTTCTTCATCGGGTTGGGCAGATACGGCCGGCAATTGCTTGTGATCTCCGGTAAATATAATCCTGGGAACTTTATTAAATACCGGGACGACCATAGGATCAAGTAGCTGTGAAGCTTCATCTATAAATGCCCTGTCGAAGCTCTTGATGCTTAATAATTCCTGATTATGCGCAAAGGAAGCTATCGTGCTCACATATATGCGATGTGATTCCAGGAACTCTGTTAATTCTTTACGTGAATCGATATCCTGAATAAGATTCTGTAGCAATCTGTCCTTGTATTCTTCATCTGTTGAGAGAGAGGAGCCGACACGGATATATTTATGCCGATAATCCTCGCTGATTGACTCAATAGCAGCGCAGATTTCATCTACGGCCCGATTGGTATAAGCAAGGAGAATAATAGACTCTTCTGTATGTTCAATTAATGCCTGAACATAGTTTTTCAGCATAAAGGACGTCTTTCCCGTTCCCGGCGGACCCCAGAGTAAAAAGTAATCCTCTGCATTCAGCATCATTTGCAAAAGCTCAAATTGCTCATCGCTCATCTGAGGCTTGAACTCATCCTGAGAAATACGGATACCGGCAACGGCCTTTTGCTGTGTGGGCGGAATACGTCCCATGAATAAACGGCGTGTTCTCTTTCTCATCTTTCCCCACTTCAGTAGATTCTGATAGATATTGGAAAAGCTACTTTCCATCAGGTCATGCTCGATATTCCAGCGCGAATTGGGAGTAAAGCCATGACCTTCAGGTTGCTTGGAACGGAGTCGTAATGTGACCTGTTCACTGCTGATTTCCTGAATAGTAGACTTATATATCTCAAACTGTATCTTATCAAATAAAATATCGGAATGCGGGTATAGCGTAACTATGTCGCCTATGCGGAAATTACTGATTTTACTCTCATTTTCATTCCTTTTAAAGGTGACGGTAGGTTTTTCGTCACCTGAATTATCCTCCAGTAATAAGAGTCCCTCAAGCAAATTGAATTCCGTGGTTTTCTCGGGATTGGAATGTAACCACATCCCGGCCATCCCCGGCCGCGCAAATGAGCCCGGAGTACCGAGCTTGGCATATCTCTGCTCTCGTGCCGCATAGCCGATAAATGCCTTCAAATACTGCTTTTCCGTATCATCGAGCCCCTTCCAGGTCTTTTCTATCTCTGCAATATTCTCTCTGTCAAATCCCTTGAGATCCGTCTGTATATCTACCCTAAGACGATCAAAGAGCGAAGCTCCCGTTATATCATTAAGCGATTGCAGATGATGGTCAATCATAAGGAGTCTGTTACGCATATTGAGCGCTTTCATAAGCAAGGCATTTACTCTAGGCGCATACCGCAAGGGATTGTCAGTCTGACGCGCATACAGGATGTGCGCTTTAACGGATTCACTCGTACCCGGTCGGTTTTCCATATAAGCATACTCAATCAACAGATTGTAAAGTAGGGTCTGCACATAATGATTATAGGATAAGCCGTAAGAATTGGGTCTGAAAGGAGAACCCGACTTTAACTCGACAATATTAATCTGCTTATCGGAAAGACTCAGAAGGTCAAGACGCCCTTGAATACCATAAGGCGGTGCAATAAAGGAGGGCTCGAGTTTATAACTGCTTTCATCCCGTATAATCTGCTTCAAGTCCTTGTGAATTGTCTCCCTTAGAATGTAAAAGGCTTGTTTTATCCGGTCAATACAGGTTTCCAGGTTTTCCGCAGTCATCGCGGTATATGGAATCGGATATAGTTTAAAACTCTCCTTTAATAGCTCATTATAAGTTAGATTAGGATTGATGAGTAGTTGATCCAGGAAATAGTTTGTAATCAGACCCGCAAGAATGTAGGGGTTATTTTCTGTATTTAAAAAACGATGCGTGATATACTTCACAGCTTTAAATTCATTGCCATCAAAGCATTCCGATATCGTCGTCACATCAATCAGATAATCCGGCTGCCATACGATAGCCTCCGGAATTGCTTCTTTTTCATCGATTACCTTAACATTTACCAAGGACAAAGTCGTAGGCAGACTGTTTTTGGTATTTGAAAGATACTCTATCAACTGCGCCAGCGATTCATCCTGCTCAATATCATTGTATTTTAAGGTCAGAGGTTCTGCCGGATAATCCTCAGCAATCACTTTCACCTCTCCCGGATCATCAATACTGCTGAGATAAACCCGCATGTGTTTTTTGAAAGTAGATTTTTCTTTTTCCAGCTTTCGCAAATGTAATTTCTGCGCAAATCCGGCTGTTTCGTTAGGTTCTTCCGGTGCCTTCCCTTCAAATATTACTTTTATCAGATTTTCTATACAGAATATACCGAGTTCAGTCAATTCCTTATCCGTAAACTTCCGTTTTCTACTCTCAGACTCTTTTCTATATGTGTGCAGACTATATGTGAACCAGCCTTTAAGGTGAAAAGCTTCCCCAAGGTAGGCTATCTGACTGAAGAGGGTGGAGAACTGCATTCCGATTGCCCTTGATTCATCGGTGCTATACTCGCAGATAGTTTTGAACAGCTTATAGAGGAGCTCATTCAGTTCAGCATCAGAAACCTGTTTGTTTTCACGCAACAGTCGTTCCAGTGCTTTCCTGAACAGAGAAGCTTTCATTTCGTCGCTTATAGTATCTGTATTGGCTACCATTTCCTCCATTTTAGCAAATTAATAAAAAGCTTTCAATTGGAGGAAGGTTTAAACGAAATAAGCGGCAATAAACGGTTAATGCAGATGTCGTACATGATTTTCACTTTCAAATTCCACAATCTGTAAAATAAATTGCTCGGGAACTGTAAAATGCATTGCCCTATAATGATTATGTGACTATAGAACAAGCCATTGAGCAGATGTTAAAGTAAAGCGAGTATAAGTCTTTTGGTAGAGCGAATTCACGAATTCGCTCCAACTCATAATATGTAAAGTGAATTGGTCAGAATATGTAAAATGGATTTGATAGACCTCTATATCTTAGCCTAGGTCCCTGAGGGAGCGAAGCGACTCGAAGGGCAGCCTCTGCCTAAATCTCAACCCCGTGAAATGGCATCTGCCTTGGGCAGATATTTCACGGGGTAAACCTCAATCCCCCCTGTGCTCCGGAGCAAGAATCTTATAATCCACCCAGAAAGTACCGAAGGGAATTAAACTGGCGACCAGGACCTTGAATGTTTGATTTGTATGTCGCCACTTGAATTGTATAGCAACGATGATGGCAAGAATACAGTAAATGACAAACAAAACGCCGTGTGCCATTCCTACAGAGCGCACCATTTCCGGACTATCCCAGATGTATTTTAAAGGCATCGCGATAAATAACAGAATCAGATAGGATAACCCTTCCAGAATTGCAAAAATACGTAGCCAGCCGATGACAGAATTTACAAATTTTTTCATGCGGCAAAAATGTAGAATGGAAATGGATTTTCCTAGAGGGTTCTGGCAGAAAATGGAATTTTACTTATTGTTGATATATGGTCAGGTAGGATTTATTTGAGAGAACGAATTCGTGAATTCGTTCTACGAAGTGGTTTTGGATGAACTTTGTTGAACCAGGACGGAACGAATTCATTCTACAAAGGCCCCCACGGCTTCGCCTCGTGTTTCTTGTCTTATTGTAAAGAGTTTGGTGTAAGCTAAATGTGAGTGACTGGATGAACTTCGTTGATCCAGAGTGGGGTGTTGACTAATCAGAAACCCCACGGCTTCGCCTCGTGTTTCTT
>CAYRFF010000059.1:0-16713 GCA_964423575.1 uncultured Saprospiraceae bacterium
ATAACTCCCAAATATACGCAATTCCTACCCATTTTCTATTTTTCAGTATAATTCCCTATCCCTCAAGCCCCATTTGACTTATGAGTGAAAAGTTTATTGCGCATATTGTATTGACGCATTGCGCATATCGTATTTATATCTTCAGAGGAAATTATAATCAATACTGACAGAAAACTTGGACAAGAGCTCAATGATAAGGCAGAGGTGTCTTTTATTATGAAGCTGTAATACCTCATCGGTTTCACCTGATTAAAAAGTAAAACGAGTGTGAAAAACTATGTTTACGCTGAGAAATGCAGATGTATACTAAATACCGCATTCCGTCACGAGCGGACAGGCACTCATCACCCAATCACCAGATTCTACTACGGGCGGACACGCACTTATCACTCGATTCCGCCACGGACGGACACGCACCAGATCACATGGCCCGTGAAATTGCGAAGCAAGACAACGAAGTTGGCATTTCACTGGGCCGATCACCCATCACCAGATCGCTAAATCACTCGATCACTAGATGCTAAAACTCCGCACTGCCCGGATACCTTGGGAAAGCAATCACATCACGGATATTTTTCATCCCCGTAACAAATTGCACCAAGCGCTCAAAACCCAGCCCATAACCCGAGTGTGGCGTAGTACCATATCTGCGCAAATCGAGATACCACCAGAGGTTTTCCTCAGGAATATTCATTGCCTTCATCCTGTCGAGCAGATGGTCCAGACGCTCCTCACGCTGAGAACCACCGACGATTTCTCCGATACCGGGGAAAAGAATATCCATTGCGCGGACAGTTTTTCCGTCTTCGTTTAAGCGCATATAGAAAGCCTTGATATCCTTGGGATAATCGTAGAGAATAACCGGTTTTTTGAAATGCTTTTCAACGAGATAGCGCTCGTGTTCCGATTGCAAATCCGCACCCCATTCCTCGAGAACATACTTGAATTGCTTCCTTTTATTTGGCCTGGAGTCAAGGAGGATTTTAATTGCTTCAGTGTAGCTTAAACGCTCAAAGTCATGCTCCAGACAGAACAGTAATTTGTCCTTCAATGGCATGAAAGAGCGTTCATTTTGCGGAAGTTGTTTCTCTTCTTTTTCCTGACGATCATGCAGGAAGTCAATATCATCAGCACAGCGCTCCAATACTTTTTCTATTGTGTATTTTAGCATTTCTTCTGCCAAATCCATGTTCATATCCAGATCCGCAAATGCAACTTCAGGCTCAATCATCCAGAACTCAGCAAGGTGCCTGGTAGTGTGTGACTGTTCGGCGCGGAAAGTAGGCCCGAATGTGTACACTCGTCCCAGTGATTGCGCACCGGACTCAGCTTCCAGCTGACCTGAAACCGTGAGGTACGTTTTTTTGCCAAAGAAGTCGGATTCACCTGTCGCATCATTTGTGAAAGCTGAACCCTCCAATGTCGTTACGCGGAACATTTCACCTGCACCTTCAGCATCCGAAGCCGTAATTATCGGGCTGTGCATGTAGTAAAAGCCCTTATTATGGAAGAATTCATGAATCGCATAAGCCAGATTGTGACGGATTCTGAAAACAGCACCGAATGTATTGGTACGCATACGCAAGTGCGCGATTGTGCGTAAAAATTCAAAGCTGTGTTGCTTAGGCTGAAGAGGATAATCTTCCGCTGAGGAATGCCCGATAATCTTCACGGAATCGGCCTGCACTTCCACAGTTTGACCGCGTCCCTGACTCTCCACAAGCGTCCCGGTTGCCTCAATTGCCGTTCCCGGATTTAGGGCGTCCTGCACTTCCTGAGGAGTGTTGTCGCGATCGATTACGACCTGAATCGTCGATTGTGTCGAGCCGTCGTTCAAGGCAATAAACAAATTGTTACGGAATGTACGTATCCATCCACGCACTAGCACTTTCTCGCCTATCGGCTTTTCCTTAATAATGTCACTTATCCACTGATGCATCTGAATCATTAATTTTTATGTTATAGGCTGCAAACTTAGTTATTGTCCTCAATAAAGGAAAATTTATCCGTCACCCAATCCACAACTTCCACCTGAATATGTCTTATTTCAGCAGAATCCGGCACTTTTCCGTACTGCATCCGCTCAAGCTGCTCAATAAAGCGTCTCCAATCGTCTGCAATTTCCGGCTTTTCCGACTTCAACTGTCGATAAATATCTTGTGTATTATAATTTAAATTTACATCTTTTCCCAGTATCGCAGCAGCCGTCATCCGAAGGGTTTTTAACAATGCATTACTGATATTTTCCCTATTCTCTTCAGTCACAGATTGACCGGCAACTGCTAGTTCTGGCTGAATTAACTGCAAGGGAGAAAAAGTATTTTCATCTTGTATTGTAGTTTCTTTTTTCAGCTTTCGCAAATGGCGAATTCCTATGCCGGCTGCAAGAATTACAAGCAAACCCAGAGATATATACAGCAAATTTCTGCCGCTGTTGCTCTTGCCTTTCTCATGCACGATAAGCTCGTCATAGTAGAGTCCCTTGTGTATCCGCATCTCATATTCCGGAGAGAAAAGAGTATCGATTTCTCCCGTTTTCTTCAGATACGGACTGTAGAACCGAAAGCGAAATACTCCCGTATCCTGTGGCTGAATAAAATAATCAAATGAGTTTATATAACTTATTCCATCGTCATCAGCTGATTTGCGGAATTCTATCGTTTTAGGTGGCGTGTAATAGATGGGGAAATCTGTTTGTAAACCAGGGGCACGCAATAAACTCGGATCGCTGCTGCCTCTCAACCAGGCACTTATGGGGATAAGATCGTCCGTGGTAAACAAGGAATCAGGCAGCTTAAATTGCATCTCTACTGGTTCCAGAGCTAAGAGACTGTCGAGTTCATTAACCTGTTGTGGCAACACTTCAAACTGTAACTCATCGGAATATGCTTTCACGGTTTTCAGACTTTTACTGAAGAATGAATAACCTTTGTATGGTTTACTTTCGTCGAAGACATAGAGATTAGCAACCATGGGATCGACTTTGTGTGTTCCTGCCTGATACGGAAAAAGCGCGCGGCGCAGAAGGGTAGCTTTACGGAAAATAATGCCGTTGATAGTATCGAGTTGTGACGGCTCGTCCAGAATAAACTCAGCCTTTACACAACCGGGATACTCACTCTCATAGGTTATCTGATGCCGTTCTACATCCTTGGAGTAGTAAAGCCTGTATGTGATGACAATCTGCTCACCTTGATAAACGGTGTCTTTATTGGCTTCTGCTACAATTACATAACCGTGATCCTTTAGCCTGTCGGGAAGAGTAGTACTTACTTTATGTTCGTTGACATTGACGATAACGACATTGGACTTGATGATGCGACCTCTTGATCTTATGCTGGCTTCCGGAATTTTTATCACACCGGATTTTCTCGCTATCAGGTCTACACTTACCTCCAGTGTGCTGCTCTTTCTTCCATTAATAATAGAAACCGACTGACGTCTGGACGGCCCACTTACAACGGAAAAATCCAGGAATTCGGGTAAGTTGATGGAACCCTCTGCATCTCCTTCAAAGTGATATACAACGCGAGTGATTTCTCCCTTGGAAAGCTTGGAAGGAGTTGCAGTAGCAATCAGGTTCTGCCCAATTGTCACATGCAGAGAGAAAAGGAAAAGAAAAGAAACGAGCAAACACTTTTTCATCAGGTGCGTATGATTTTAGTACCCGGAGGCAAATCAGTTTTCTTCTTTTTCTTTGGTCTTTCTGGGCTTTCAGTAGGATAGTCATCGACTTTATCCAGACTTTCCAGTTCAGGAAACTTGGGATTGGGCAAGACAGTAATATTTACCGCTTCAGACCGGAACTCTTCTTCGCCGTCATTCAGTATTATTTCAGGGATTGTAAAAGAGCCGATATTCAGAGGAATAATCCTGTAATCATACTCCTTGGAAGAAGTCATTTTTCCATTGATAACCTGAATATTGGATCGTTGCGAAGGTTGAGTTACATGACAACTATCGAGATCGGGGAATTGCAGGTCAGCTTTTATATTCTCTAATGAAATTGTCATGGAAATAGCATCGCCGAGATAAACGGTATCTCTGTCGATTGTACTATGAAATGCCTTGTCCTGTGCTTGTATGCCTGAAATCAGAAAAAGGCTTAGAAATATGCTCAATAAAATATGTGTATTCTTCATTTTACCATTGTTTTGTCGAAGGTGATTTCCCTCCTTTTTTCTGGATAAGTTGTTTATGTATTTCTTCATCGCGCTTCTGTATCATTTCTAGAAGTCTTTCTGCCTCTAATTTACTCATTTCTTCATTGTTTGCCTGCATTCCCGGACTGTTTTGGCCCTGATCGGCATTCTCTCCTTGATCCTCCGCTTCCTGGAGCTCCTCTTCGCTGTCAGAGTCATCGGAATCGCTTATCTCTCCCTGATCTTCCGTCGATTGCTGATTTTCTTCGGAAGACTCACCGGAGCTTTCATCTCCGCTCTCCTCCTGCCCTTGCTGTTGCTCTTGTTGTTGCTGCTGCATTTGCAATAGCTGTTGTGCATAAAGGTAATTGTGTCTTGCATCTTCGTCCTGAGGATTGAGTCTTAGGGCATTTTTATAGGCTTCTACTCCTTCCTTATAGTTTTCCATAGCAAGGAAGTTGTTGCCCATATTATAAAATGCCTGTGAGCGGATTGCAGCGTCTGCATTGGATTCTACAACACTGTTATAGCGACGTATTGCCTCAAGAAAGTTTCCGTTTTTGCTGAGTGCGTTAGCTGCGTTATAATCAGCGTAGACGTTTTTCTCATTTGCGGAAGCTATATTAAATTTCTGAGCCGATGCCGTATAATCCTCTTTATCGTACAGTTTCTCGCCATCTTTCATGTTTTTATACTGCGCCATAGCTGTACCGGGCAGTATCATTGCAGCCAAAATCAGGATTGCGATATGTCGATAAGTTTTAAGCATTTTCAGCCGATTTCGTAAAGTTCTCAATATATAACGCAAGAAGGATGCTGAGTATTCCCGAAATTATAAAAATCCCGAAATAGTCATTCTTCACTTCAAAGTTTTCTTCGGATAAGACCTGAGAGTCGAGGCGTTTTATCCTTTCTTTTATATCATTGATTACACGATTTCCATTCAAAATGTTGTAAGAAGTACCGCCGGTTGCAGCCGCTATATCTCTCAAAAGCTCAGGGTTATAACTGGAAATCGCAATCGAGCCATCTCTTTCCATCATAAATGGGGTACTGCTGGCTTGAGGGGCGGGAACTCTACCTCCTTCTTCCGTTCCGACACCGATAGGAAAAACGGTTATCTGCGCATTGGCGGCGTCTTTAGCTGCTTCCACAGCCAGTTTTTCATGGTTTTCTCCATCGGTCAGGATAATCATAATGCGTCGTCGTGGCTCCAGGTTTTCTGCCGATTCAGTCGCTAGTTTTATCGCTTCACTGATAGCCGTCCCCTGTGTTGAAGCCGTGTTTTCATCCAGAGATTCCAGAATCATTCTGGTAGCTTTCATATCCGTAGTCAGCGGCATGCTCATATATGCATGACCTGCAAAGGGGATGATGCTGATTCTTTCCGAGCCGAGTTCCTGAAGTAGATTGGCAGCAAATACCTTAGCCCTTTCAAGCCGGTTGGGTTTTATATCTTCCGCAAGCATAGATCGACTTACGTCAAATGCCAGAAATACGTCAGAAGCCGACTTTTCTGCACTTTCCAGGCGCATTCCGTATTGCGGCTGACTAAGCGCAATTATCCATAAAATCAGTGCAAGGAGTGATAAGCCGGAACCGATAAGGGAATTGCGGAGCATATATCTCGGCAATATCCTGTTGCGTTGAATCTCATCTCCCAGTCTTGTCCGCTTTTTTATCCATCGAAAATGAGACCAAAGGACCAGCAGAACCGCAGGAATAAGCAGCCACAATAGATGGAGATATTCAGGATGTGCGATTCTTAGCATGGCAGGAAGGTTTTAAGGAAGGTGCGTGATGCAAGGAACCAGAGAAACAGAAGAATAAATGCCGGAAACAGGAAAATATGATATTTCAATTCGGCCCTGTTTATAAGCGTTACTTCCATTTCAGTTTTTTCCAATCGGTCGATTTGATTATAAATTTGCTCAAGAGCGTCTTTGGAAGTAGCTCTGAAATATTGACCACCGGTGAGTTGAGCGATTTCTTTCAGGTTATCCTCGTGAATCTCAAGCTGTTCTCCGCCCGGAATACGCTGATCATAAAACACCTTGGTCATCCCGATAGTATAAACCTTGATATCAAACTGCGCTGCAAGTTGAGCTGCGGTAATCGGGTCCACATCAAATACATTATTGACGCCGTCTGTAAATAGAATTATCACTTTGCTGGCAGCATCGGAATCCTTTAATCTGTTTACTGCAGTTGCGAGACCGAGCCCGATAGCGGTATTGGGGCCGACAATTCCGACTTTTAGCTCATCGAGCAATTCCAAAACCACCTCGTGATCCATCGTCAGCGGACATTGTGTAAATGCTGTCCTCCCAAAGGGGACAATCCCGATTCTATCGTGTTTTCGCTTTTTTATAAAGTTTACTGCAGCTTCCTTTGCAACTGCGATACGACTCGGCTCAAAGTCCTTTTCCAGCATGGAGTAGGAGAGGTCCATCACCAGAAATATATCGATACCCTCTGCAGAAACCTTCTCAAGAGCATTGGGTTTCTGTGGATTGACGAGGGCTATAATCGCCAGAATCAATGCCGCAATCAAAGGGATTGACAAGTAAGGCAGTAGTATGGTACGCCGGCTTTTGTAGGCAGCGATATCCACCGGTCCGGGGACACCGACGCGTTTTCTTTTTCTTCGCTTATGCAAAAAGAAGAAGAGAACCAGCAAAGGCAGCAATGCAAGTGCCCAAAGATGATGCCATACTATATTCTGAAATCCTATCATTCCTCCTCCTCTTTAATTTTATCTCCGTATCTCAACTCATGCTGCTTCTCCGAAAAATCCGAGAGTTTATGCACGGTTAAATAAGCAAAGTCCATCATGGAATTATGGAAGTCTTTACCGGGTTCAGCTTTCGCAAATTTCACCAAGTCCGCCATCCGTAGAAAATCTCCCAGCCTGTTTATGTCCGATTGAAACAGTTCCTCTTTTTCCATGAAATGCAATACTTCTTCAGTTGTACTTTCCAATGCATTAAACTTATAGACCTTGCCGAGGAACTGGCGTATAATATGCGTTAATTCCGACTGAAACCGGTCGATCTCTCCCATTGTAATGAGGTCCCGGGTTTTAAGAGAGTCCAGCCTAGCCAATGCTATGATATGTGCCGGATCCGGTGGTATGATTATAACCGGTTCAACTGTTGGTTCCGCTTTTTTACGCCTTTGGACTAATTTGTAGATGAGGAAAATAAGCAAGAACAGCAATAGAACTCCGCCTGCAATATAAAGGATGTTTTTAACCGGATATGGAGTTCTGTAGATATCCTTGAGTTCTCGTGGTAGAGCATCTAGATCTCCGGGAGCGATGACCATTATGCGTATTGAATCGCTTGTGAAATTTATCGTATTCCCATTTGCCGAAAGGCTGAAATGAATAGGAGGCAAGTACATAAAGCCGGACTCCCAGGCCGTAATTGTAATGTCTTTGTAACTGTTAATTGCCTCATCTGTCGATAGGTGGGTGAGAGGGCTGCTGCGGATGATTTCCCAGCCGGCATCTCTCAGAACGTCCTCGTTGATACGGATAATATCGGAGCTGCTCGCGTGGTATATTCCTATGCGTACGTTCTGCTGGGTCCCGACTTTCATCTGGCTGCTATCCGGCCGGACAAAAATATAGGGATCGCGCGCTTTCCCGATGGATACGGCTAGCAGGATAAAAATGAGAATGTTGATATATTGCAGCGGTCTTCTCATCTGTTTATCTCCTTTGTTTAAAAAATTGAAGAAGATTGGAAGTGTAGTCTTCGCCGAGTCGCAGATGCAGATAATCACCTCCTGAAGCCCTGAATAAATCGGGCAGTTCCTTGCGCTTTTTCTGAAACTGTGCGTGATGTTGCTCCCTTACTTTTGAGGATTCTGTATCTATGACGTAGGTCTCTCCACTTTCCTTATCTATGACTGGAAGGAGACCTGCGTGTGGTAGTTTTTCGTCCCAACGATCGGAAAAATGAATGCCGACAACATCGTGGCGTCTGGAAAGAATTTTCAGTGAGTCCTTGTAGGCTGCCGGCTCCGCATAAAAGTCAGAAAGGATAAAAATAACGGCTCTTTTCTTAAGAAAATTATTCACGTATTTCAGAGCTGTATTGATATCGGTGCTGCCCCCTTCTTCCGGAGTCTTAACGAGCTCGCGGATAATCCTAAGGATGTGTTTTTTTCCTTTCTTGGGCGTGAGGAAACGATGGATTTTATCGGAAAACATCAGAAGTCCGACCTTATCATTGTTTTGGAGTGCAGAAAAAGACAATACCGCGCTGAGTTCCGTCATCAGGCCGATGCGCTCTTCCTTATGGTAGCCGGTAAAAGTACTCCCACTGATATCTATAATCAGCAGGACAGATAATTCTCTTTCCTCCTCAAATACCTTTACATGCGGTTCTGAGGTTCTTGCGGTGACGTTCCAGTCGATATTGCGCACGTCATCCCCGTAGGTGTATTCACGGACTTCGCTGAAAGACATTCCCCGACCTTTGAAGGCAGATTGATATTCCCCGGAGAATAGCTGCGTGCTCAATCCCCGCGTTTTTATTTCGACTTCCCGTACCTTTTTAATCAATTCACTTGTTTCCATTGCGAATGATTTTTCTGAGTGGATGAAATCGTAAAAACTGTTTATCGAATTCCTCATAAGGCACATAAAACGAATGCCATTCATCTTCCAGCCCTCCGACGAATATTAAGCCGTTGTTGCTTATCAGGAACTGCGAGAAATCCATATCGTCAATCAGAGCGGTTTTGCCGGGATAAGTGCGGCGTAGATTGCTTTTCACTTTTGTCACCTTATCGCTTAAAAAGGAGTTCAGGTCAAATCTCGACTTGAACACATCACCGTTTTCAATGACTTTACCTTTGCTGACAGACCAGTTTAAAGTATAAGGTCTGATATCCTTATTATGATATGCCAGAACGAGAAAGCTGGCAATCTTTTTGTCTACATAAAAGGGAATTAAATCAGCCCCTTCAAAGTACTCAAATCGCTCTTTCTCAATGGCTTCCCCGGCTGTAGAGCGATCGTTTATTGCTGCGATTTTAGCTCTGATTAGGTCTTCGATATGGAGAAGATTTTCCGGAATATCGATTTTGAGGAAGCTGTTTGCCTCCCTGTCACAGATAGTCAGTACCTCTGTTGTGCTTTTTTCTTTGCTCTTCAGACATTTCCGGATATTCTTGGATATCCTATGGTCGAATGTATAAGAATGTGCCTTTGGGATCATGGATGAGTAAGTCTGTAAATACAGAGAATCACGCAGTGTGAATGTGCTAAAATTGCCCGATGCATTATTGTAAATGGTGCCGGCATAAGTGTGCAGATCTATTTGCTTTAAGCTGATTTCTTCTATCGCTTCAACACAGGAAATCACATTCTTTTCAATCTGTTGTTCTTCTGTGGTCAGGGCCAGTAAGCGCAATTGCGTACGCTTGTTATTTACCCAGTGTGCATAAGCTCGTGGCTCATCTACGTGGAAGAAGAGATATCCGGTCGGGTCGCCTTCTTCATCCTGTTCGATTAACTGAATTACCTCATCAGAAATAATTCCCCGGAGATAATGCTTTTCTTCACCTTTGATTTGCCAGCTTCCGCTGATAGAATCAACATTTTGCACCAGATTTATCCTAAAAGGAATGCAATTATTGACCAGGCCATAAAACTGAAGCTCTTCTCCGGACCCTGTTTTGTCCGGAATGGGTTTCTGCGCCGGAAGAGCCACAGCAAATAAGAGTAAGAACAGCAATGGGAAATATCTCATCATGGGACTTCAATTTTTTCCATTATTGTATTGAGAATATCCGCTGAGGAAATCTCCTCGGCTTCTGCTTCATAGGTCAATCCGATTCTGTGTTGCATTACATCCAGGCAGACATTGCGCACATCATCAGGCACGACATAAGCGCGCTTGTTCAGGAAAGCAAGTGACTTGGCTGCAAGTGCCAAATTAATACTCGCTCTAGGTGAACCACCGTGAGAAATCAAGGGTTTTAATTCCGTGACACCGTATTTTTCCGGGTAACGACTTGCAAATACGAGATTGAGGATATAATCTTCAATTTTTTCGTCCATGTAGATATCCTTTACCGTTTTTCTCGCTTCGATAATATCTTGCGGCTTTGCGACGACGGAAGGTTTTGCATGGATAAGTTCGTTGAGGTTCCTGCGGATGATGACGCGTTCCTCTTCGGGACTTGGGTAGCCGATATTCACTTTGAGCATAAATCTGTCCAGCTGCGCTTCCGGTAGAGGATATGTCCCCTCCTGCTCGATCGGGTTCTGTGTTGCCAGTACGAGAAACGGTTCCTCGAGTTGATAGCTGGAGCCGCCGATAGTCACCTGTTTTTCCTGCATCGCTTCAAGGAGCGCAGACTGCACTTTGGCAGGTGCTCTGTTAATTTCGTCTGCCAGAATAAATTGGGCAAAAATCGGCCCTTTCCGCACGACAAAGTCATTTTTAGCTTGGTTGAAAATCAGTGTTCCTATGATATCGGCCGGTAAGAGATCCGGCGTGAACTGAATTCTACTGTAGGATGCATCCACGACCGATGAAAGGGTATGAATCGCTAGGGTTTTTGCCAGTCCGGGAAGCCCTTCCAGCAGTATATGTCCGCCGGATAATAGTGCTACCAGGAGTCGCTCCATCATTTTTTCCTGTCCGACAATTATTTTTCCCGCTTCATCCAGTAATGGTTGTATAAAAGCGGAGCGTTCATCTACCAGTTCTTGTAATTGCTCGATCTGTACTTCTTTCATAAATTCTATTGGCTATTTAAACATACTTTTTACAACGTACAAAAATAAAAATTTGTTACAAAAGGATACGGATAGTGTTGTATAAGCTTTCGCAAATGTGTGGGATTTGTTTTGTTTGATTGAGGAATTCTGTGAATAAAGGGCACATTTTGTACCTCATCGTACACTAATGGGTGGAATGCTGATAATAATATAGAAAACAATGCACCAAGCAAAGCGAGTACAAAAATGAATAAGAACATTACATTAACAAGAAAACAGATAGAAAATAGGATTTTTACAATTCGTGGCGAGCAAGTAATGCTGGATAGCGATTTAGCTATTATGTATCAAACTGAAACAAAATATATCAATAGAGCTATAAAGAGGAATAGTGACCGTTTCCCTGATGATTTTATGTTTCAATTAAATAATGAGGAATGGGAAAGCTTGAAGTTCCAGTTTGGCACCTCAAGTGCTCATGGTGGAAGAAGAACCCTTCCATTTGCATTTACAGAACAAGGAGTTGCAATGCTTTCAGCTGTTTTACATACAGAAATCGCTATATCGGTGAGCATACAAATTATGAAAGCTTTTGTCCGAATGCGTCAATTAATTGGTAATAAAACAATTCAAGACTTAAGATTTGCAAGTATAGAGAATAAGCTGATTGAACACGACCAGAAATTTGAGCAACTTTTTACAGCTTTAGGAGAAAATGAGTTACCAAGCAGAGGTCTCTTCTTCAATGGTCAAGTCTTTGAAGCCTATGAGTTGATGTCAAGATTTATTCGCTCTGCCAAAGAAAATATTGTTCTTATAGATAATTATATAGATGAACGTGTTTTAACTCATTTTTCCAAGAAAAGGAAAGGCGTAGAAGTGCTTCTCCTCACTAAAAAAGTTACACGGCAACTTCTTTTAGATATTGAGAAGGCTAATCAACAATACGGTGGGTATAGTGTAAGAAGATTTGATATCAGTCATGATCGATTTCTGATTATTGATAATCATGAAATTTATCATATTGGAGCTTCTCTTAAAGATTTAGGAAAAAAGTGGTTTGCTTTTTCTAAAATGAATTCTGAGTCAGTGCAAAGCATTTTAAGAGCTATAAAACATATAGACGATTAAAATCAACTCTAATACTTCTGTAAAGGAGTTTTTAAAGTTATTTTTACTTCCATAACTATCATTGATTTATCCTTTAAAATTAAAGTAGATGAAGGCTTTTTACACGATCGGACTCCTCGTTATTTCTAATATTTTTATGACATTCGCCTGGTATGGACACCTGAAGTTTAAGGAATTCAATTGGTTCAGCAGTCTGGGGCTGCCTGCCATAATTCTCATCAGCTGGGGAATCGCTTTCTTTGAATATACCGCTCAGATACCGGCTAATAGAATTGGTTTCGATGGGAACGGTGGTCCTTTTACTATCTGGCAGTTAAAAGTGCTGCAAGAGGTGATTACATTAGTCGTTTTTTCACTGTTTACCGTTCTGCTGTTTAAGGATGAAACTTTCCGGATGAATCATTTGATAGGGTTTATTTTTCTTGTGCTGGCAGTGTATTTTATTTTTAAGAAGTAGGAGTATTGTTCTTCAGGGTATAGAAACCGGATTGATTAGTTAAAAGCCTGGGTTTAGCTTTATTATATTATCTGAAATATCACTTACTTTGCGATGTTTTGTATTAAAGTTATTGATTAACAAGATAGATTATTTGCGAAAGCTTAACAAGCCGACTCCCTAAGCGGGTAATAATTTTGTAGGATTTAAATCTGGGAAGATGAACAAATTGATATTATTTCTGACTCTATGTTTTCTGACCTTTCAATGGTATAGCCTGGAAGCACAGAAGACGATTAATTATTGCAGTGTAGTGCCGGACGGGGGATTTGAACTGGTGCTGAATGAGCCTGATGCAAAGCTGGTATGTGATGGCGTAAAAGGTTCTTTTACCCATAAAGGGAAGAAAGAAGTGATGAATTATATTGATGCTATTCTGGATGAAGTAGGGCTTTTTAGGAATTTTGATATTATCGGATGTGACGAGACAGACAATGCTTATGCGTTTATTCTGGAGTTTACGGATGGGAAGATGGGACGATATATCATGTATGACAATGGGCTGTTTGATTATGTGAGAGCCAAGGTAGGTGATGACTGGGGCAGGGTTGCAATACTTGCTCATGAACTGGGACATCATCTCAATGGACACACTTTGATACCCGGGGGTAGCCGCCCGCCGACTGAATTAGAAGCAGATTATTTTGCAGGTTTTGTCGTGGGTAAGTTGGGCGGGAGTCTGAAAGACGCGCAAGATGGATATAGAGCTATCACAGTATTCCCTGAAGAAACTCCGTCGCATCCGGCTCTTAAAGATAGGTTGAAAGCCATAGAAAGGGGATATAATAAGGCGATACAAGGTGTAATGGTCGCACAAGATGAGGGACCTATGACGGCGGAAAGAGTCCTATCCCGATATATTGAAGCAATCGGTGGAGAAGAAGTTGTCGCCAATCTCAAATATATCGACGCGACGCGTATATTGCATTATGTCAATAATGGGAATGAGGAGCTCAATTTCAAAGCACAAGAAGAAATTCATTATTACAGGCCAGCGGCTTATTATGTGAAGGGTATAGATAGCAGGACTCCTGAAGGTTATGAAAAAGTGCAAATAGGCGTAAATTCCTATTTGGTAGATGCTAATGGTAACTGGAAGCCGAGTGCGATGAATGCTTATTCGGGTACAACACAATCGGAGCAGATGAAGGCAATCAAGAGCTCCAGTTATATTGAAGAATACGGCTTGCTTATCAGCGGAATCCCTATGGGCGTGGAGAAAGTCAATCTGGAAGGTTTAGATTATTGGGCTGTAATCTTGCCGGCAGAAAGGCAATATGTCAAGCTTATGGACTACTATGAAGTGAAAGAGACCATTCGGTATTATGATGCATCCACTTATCTTCTTCAATATGTTCAAGAAACGATTTCTTATGAAAATACTTCCTTTGAACCGTGGATTACCACAACGATTTATGGAAACTATAGTCCTGCGGGTAAAATTCTGATGCCTTATTACGAGCATTTGATTTATTTCCAGGGAGACAGACAGTTGAATGAGTTCATGTCTATTTATACTGAAATCAAGACGGATAAATTGCTGGGTGAGATGAATTTTCTTCTCCTTATGCGCGACCTTGATTTGTATGGAGAACATCCGGTGCGATAAGCTTATGGTCAAAGTAGAATAACTTTCCAGAGGCCTCGGAAGGATTTCGGGGCCTTTTTAATTTTCCCATTCAGACTTATTAGTCTATCGGGAAGAATATTATTAAATTTGAGTAAAATCGTGATTCGCGAATTGCAAATTTGGAACATAAATGTGTTACCAATCTTGATATAAAACAGATGGAGCTTTCACCAGCGATACTCGTCCGCCAAGCGGAATTGCGGTTCCACGAGACGTACATTACAGTAAAAGTACTATTATTCAATTTGTCATTGAATAAAGTCATATTCAATAACTACATTTCGTGGAACAAAAGCATGTAGCGACCAGGCGGATCGAGGGTCTCGGCTTGCCGAGAATCGCCTTTGAAAGCTCCTAGATTTTTTTGTTACTCGTATGTTTGTTTTAGAAGAAATATTAACAGTTACTTTGGAGAATAAAGCTAAGAAGTAGAAGAAATATTGAGATATATTAAATTTTGATGATGAATTTCTGGCACATACAACTGCATAAAGATCTTAAAAGCCGCTTTTCTTTAGCTCAATTCAGGGAAATACTGGAGGAGAAGAAGATAATCGGACTGGGACATCCCTGGAAAAATAAAGGTGGTAAATTTGTTCCGGATTCAGATCGCTTCCAAAATGAAATGGAGATCGATGATATCGTTATGGTACGTGATGGCAAAACACCTGTAGCACTGGTAAAAGTCATCAGCGATGCTTATGAAGAGGCAGAGTCTGATCCAGAACTGGACTGGTTTCCGGTGCGCAGAAAGATTGAAGTGCTGGAATTCTATGAAGATAGACCGGAGCTGAAAAGCCTTTTACAGAAGATTCTCCAGGAAGGAAATCGCAAACAGATTCAGGCAACAGGTACTCTGACAAAAGGAAGTGATTTGACGAAAGTCACTAATAGGTTTATCAAGTTGTGGTCAGAAAGGATATAGAGAAAAAATCTGTGTCAATCCGCGCTGAGTAGTATTCGTGCCAGTTCTGCTGAGCTTGTCGAAGTATCCGTGTTCTATTAAAACAATACCCTATCTTTGGCGATGAATTATGTCCGGAATCATCTTCTACATCTTACTGATAAGCTTTATCGCTTCACTGTTTCGCTCCACATTGGGATTTGGGGAGTCGTTAATTGCAGTGCCATTATTTCTTCTATTTCTTCCAGGACAAATAGCCGTTCCGCTTTCCGTGATGATGTCAATTGTGATTGCTTTGGTTATTATCCTGCAAGACCATAAACACATCTATTTCCGCAGTGCCAAATGGCTTATCCTTTATGCTATTCCCGGTATTCCTCTTGGGATTGCTGTTTTGCTATACGGTAATGAAATGTTGATTAAAGTCAGTCTGGGAATATTAATCGTTGTTTATGCGCTGTATTCATTATTTGCCAGCAATCTCCTGCACTTAAAAGAAGACTCCAAGGTCTGGCTGTTCGTCTGCGGTTTACTTTCCGGTGTGCTCGGTGGTGCTTATGGTTTAAACGGTCCGCCACTCGTTGTGTATGGCAATATGCGCCGCTGGACCGCGAAGCATTTCCGCGCTACACTACAAGCTTATTTTCTTCCTGCCAGTCTACTTGGTTTCATCGGTTACGCGTATAAAGGACTTATACAGACGGAGGTTATGGAATACTTTGGCTGGTCATTGATTACTACTATTCCCGCAGTATTCCTTGGTCGATATCTCAATAAATCCCTTAAGGACGACAGCTTTTACAAGTACGCGTATATGGGTTTAGTCGTGGTGGGAGTGGTACTGGTGTGTTCTGCGGTGGGGTGAGGGGAATCCAGCTTATGGAACGCTATAATTGCTGAATCAATGAATCTGGTGGAGAGCTGAGTACAATACCCGATTGCGCATATTTATGAATTAGCGGTTATTGCAAAACAAAATCCAAAATCAATGTTTCATAAGAGTCCGGATATTTATAATACTAAACAAACAATAAATTATTGACCTGAGCATGAATGTAGTAGTTATTATAATGACAGCAGTTTTACTGCTCACTTTATTTTCTCCTTTTGGACTTTATTATGGAGTAAAAATAGCTAAGAAAAAAGATTACAAAACACACAGGAAAATTCAAAATGCTATTTTTATAGTCTGTGTTGTCGGAGTATTAGCATTAGAAGGATTAATTCGTTCGGAAGGCGGATCCGGCAGTTTAGCTTCATTAAGCAAGTATTATGAAACTAAGTTCTTTAAAATCACATTGTACTCTCACATAATTGTAGCAGTCCTAAGCTATTTGTTATGGACAATACTGATTATTATTTCTAACATAAAATTTCAAAAAAGCCTTCCGGGAAAACTATCTAAATTCCATAAAATATCAGGTTATGTTGTCTTTGGTGGTTTGATTTATTCAGTAATTACAGCTCTTGCAATATATGTGATGACATTGAATCTGATTTAAATGCAATCTTGAATTTTCGATAAATTAATATCCTGAATAAGCAATAAATCGCCGACTGTGACTTATTCAGGGGAGGTTGAAGAGGGAAAATTGAAACCTCCACCCCTATCTCCTGTCTTTCTTCATTGAGACAGAGTCGAAATGGAGAAAGATGATACACTTCGTT
>CAYRFF010000060.1:0-6574 GCA_964423575.1 uncultured Saprospiraceae bacterium
TTAACTAAATAACTTTATCACTAAATCGCAAAATCACTAGATTCTGCAGCACGCGGACTCGCACCAAATAATTATATCCTCGTATCCAGCCTTCTTCTATCCAAGAGACGTTTCATACTGAAGCGACCACTTCCATTCACTAAAATTAAAAGTAGTGCTCCACTGATGGCAATATTTTTCATAAAAAGTATGGAAATCTCCCTCTGCTCTTCTATCGGATATGCCCAAAAGTTATACACGATAAAAGTCAACGGAACCCAGTAGACAAGCAAAAGAAATGCTGCCAGCCGCGCTCTATACCCTATCAACAGAAATAATCCGCCAATACAGAGAAAGAACAACGAAATATTCAACCATAGTTCCGGATACCAACTTAATCCATAAGAAACCATCTTATCTCTAGTAACCGAGTAAAACAGAAAGGAATCGTAGGCTTCAAATAGGAAGAGAAAGGAAATCAGTATCCGCCCGATTAAATCCAATATATCGTTAAGCCTTCTCATTCTACTTTTCGTTTACTCTTTTTAACTCACTACGGGTTTCTGGAAGCATGCCGATCTCAGTCAGTGATATATCGTTTAATTGTGCTTCCGATGAAAGTGCGGTAAAGGTAGATATTATTTAAATCAATTGTCTCCTTATTTAAAGTAGATTTTAACTATATCTCCCATAAGATAGGATGAAACAAGGCATAGCAAATTATATTTCTCCGATATCAATGGACTGCATCATATATTTTACACAATTTATCCAGAAGTGCCTCAAGTCTATCCAGGTGAAGCATATTTCTCCCATCTGAAAGGGCCTTTTCGGGAGCAGGATGCGTTTCAACAAATAGTCCATCAACACCTGCAGCAATTCCCGCTGCAGCGATTGTACTTATTAATTCGGGCTGTCCACCGGTAACGCCTTCCGACTGATTGGGCTGTTGAAGACTATGTGTACAATCTAGTACTACAGGATAATTATAGGACTGCATTTCCGGTATTGAGCGATAATCTACTACTAAATCTCCATAACCAAAAGAAGTACCGCGTTCAATAAACATGATCTTATCATTTCCGGTAGAGGCTACTTTTTCTGCTGCATATTTCATTACAGAGGGTGCTGCAAATTGCCCTTTCTTGATACTCACCCACTTTCCGGTCTCGCCTGCTGCCTTTAATAATTCTGTCTGTCTGCACAGAAAAGCAGGTATCTGAAGTACATCTACATATTCAGCAGCTAGTTGCGCCTCCTGCGGCAAATGGATATCCGTAGTAACAGGCAATTCATACACCCTTCCTATGTCAGCAAGAATTTTCAAAGCTCGTTCATCTCCTATACCCGTGAAGGAATCTTCCTTGGTGCGATTGGCTTTTCTATAGGAACCTTTAAAAATGTAAGGAATATTTCTGTCTTTACACAAGGTAGAAACCCTTTCGGCAACTACACGCGGAGTTTCATCATTTTCGATAGCACAAGGTCCTGCAATCAGGAAAAAACGAGATGAATTATCCTTTAAAATCAATTATTTCTCTTTATAAATCCATGCAGCGGGTTCGACTGTAGCTTTTATTTCTCTCAATGCTGCATTTAATTCAGATCGATCACAAGATGCATAAACCCCCATACGTGTAAGAGTTACTGACTTTTCACTATATACCCTCCAGCCTAAGTCGGTCAATTTCTTTTCCATCTTATTCAAATTGGCTGGCGAACCAAACGCCCCAACGACAATGATGCAATCACCATCTGCTTTTGCAAATGATTGCTTTGTCTCTACCACAGTAGGTTCAGTAATCTTAGGTTCAACAACCGGCTCCGACTTCTTTTCAAGCTGTTTAGCCGCAGGACTTTCAGTACCGAGCTCCTGCCCAGAGTTGCCATTATCATAAAGCTCATTTTCAACATCTGAATCTTCTGTCCCGATTTCTGCTCCTTGAGAGTTTTCCAGATCCTCCTCAACAAAGTCTTGTGACTCCTCTTCCACTGGTAAAACAGCCATATCTTCCCTCTCAGTACCTATTTCAGTAGTAATTTCTGTATCGGCAATCACTTGACTCCCCTTCTCCCCTTTGAACAGGAACAGATATGAAAGTAATCCCACAATAAGAACAAGTATTGCTGCCAGGATAATATACCAGATATATGCTCCTTTTTTGTCATCATCTTCCTCAGCCAAAGGAACTACAGGAGTTTCTACGCTCTTTTTCTCTTTTAGTTGTTCTGCTGCCTTATGTGCGGCTGCAATCTCTGCTCCGGTTTTAGCTTGTGTAACATGTGCAGTAACTGCTGCTTCAGCTTTTTCTTCTACCGTTGCCTCCACCATTGAAATCGACATTTCCGGTAGTGGAGACAGTATTTCATTAATTTCAGGATCCTTCTCAAATGAAATTCCATCTGCGGTATTGGTAAGGACGCCGATTTTATCCAGGCTTACATCGCCTTCAATCAGAGAATCTCTGAGTTGTTCGGTCAGTTCTGCTGCGATTCTTTCGGCGCCTGTTTCTGTCATTTGCGCCCATTGTAACAATTGGGACTTCAGTTCTTCTTTTCCTATTCGGTCAGAGGGAGCAAAGTGTACTTCATAGGATGGTGGGCTAATTATACCCATAGTTTTATTAAGCTTAGCACCGACAGGCTCAAGGTAGAGCATCCCCAATGTCGGTAGAAAAGCTCTCTTTTGCGTAAGCAAAAGTTGCATAGTATAGTGTGATATAGCTTCTTTCGTCATATTATGGCTTCAGTTTCGCAAAAATACAAAATTGCAAGCAGTCTATTAAATTCTTATTAAGTTTAATATGTGTTTTAACGGGTTTGGAGGGGTTTTGGGTATGATTTTTATAAAATCAACTGAAAATATCTCTTATTATATCTATGTCAGTTTTTTCATTACCAAAAAAATGACGAAAAAAGGCTAGAAAGCTTCTAAGACGATTTTCATCTCAGCTGAGAGGAATTAACTGCAAAGCAGTTTAATATTCATAACCCCTTGCAAGGCTTGTCAAGGCTCAGCCGCGACAAGACGCAGCTGGGGGTATAATAATGCCCTTTGGTCCGAACCCTGAAGGGGTTCAATAAGGTATATATCGTATAATCTTTTGCTTAATAATAATTTCCAAGATTACATCCATAATCTCATTTCGAAAGGATTGTAAACACTATTCTCTAAATTAATTTTTAGTTAGGACAATTGAACTCAGCATTTGAACCTCATTTGATTCAGTAATCTTGAATAAAAACAGTACAGACCTTCCGAAAATCAATTCATTGTTAGGATTTAATTGATCTTTCTCTACAGCTTCACAAGTCATCAGTCCACTATAAATATCTGAACAATACAACCTAATATTATTGTTTAGGCCTTGATTCGCAAGCCCTTCTAGCATTGGATCCTGATAAGACTCCATATAATTTTCTAAATCGAAGAGATTAGCTGCTGCAAAGGAATCAAATCCTTCGCTCTTATCAATAAGATTTAATGAATCAACTATATCGTGAAATGGAGTAATGTTTAACTCAATAATCGTTGTACTAAATTCAATTTCGCATTGCTCGTCCAAATCTAATTTTTCTTTAATTAGTTCGCATTCACCTTTAACCTCATCAAGCACATCTCGATATATACTAATATTTTGACCTTGACAAGGCTGTATTAAAGAACCTATAAAAAGTAATATTACATAGACTTTCATTTATTTCGTCATTTTACTTCACTTACTCAATTTGCAAAATAACTGCTTGTCACATTACTTTAAAATCATTTTTGGCACTTCTTTAAGAAAATTGAGGTTGTCGTCAGTAATTTCATATAATCGTAAAGGTCCGATATGTGTCAAAAAGTTATCCGGCTCAAGAAAGTAATTCTCAGGTATCTCAGAATTTAGACAATTTGAATCGTAGATCTGTGCACCTAATTTATTACCCAGGTCATAAACTATCAATGGCTCCGAATCAATCTCAGCAAAGCCTACAATTTCAGGAGTATAATTAAGCTTAAAATCAATAGCATAATCTGGAAATATCTCAAGGATATACGGTTGATATCCCATCAACATAAATGAGTCTTGATTCTCTTGAAAAAATGAGAGAAAATAAGCGGGATCTACCATTCCTTTATCAACAATTGGTAAAGGCTCACTATTTCGATATGAATTTAATTCTCTACTCACATTTTCGTTTATTGGCTTGCATCCTTTATCAAGGACTATAGCAGTTTCAATAGAAAACATTCCGGTATCTGCCTCATTATTCTTACAAGAAAAACAAAGGGAAACCATTAATATGGCACTCACTATATATTGTACTTTATTCATTGTGAATTAATTGCATCAAAGTAATTCCTCTTAATTTATATCATGTACTTACTTAAGATATCTAGGACTAAACTTATCAATTATCACTCCCCCTGTTTATCTAATAGATGTACTTCTTTTTAAAATAGTTGTATGCTCATGATAACCCGGTATGACTTAAAAACTGAGTATTTAAAGGAATCCTTCCGATTATGACAGAGCTTTGGCATAAATTAAGCTTAAAATCGTGCAAAATGTCAGATATTCACGCTGAAATTGAGTTTATGACAATAAAGCCATTTGCGAAAGCATAAATAAGGAAGAAAGTAGCCCTATGCGGAGATTAATATTGCAAATACGCAGGTTCCTCAGACAGTATTCAATCTATAATAATGTTATTCTAAGATTGTTTACCTGGGTCGTTATGGGTTATATGCTGATGGCGATAAGCTGGTGGACAATTCTGCTTTTCAGTAAGAATTCCGAGTCCCTGGATGCACGCTTGAACGAACTGAGGATTGAACAGGTCAGCGAAGGGGTTTATATTGATGAAGAGACTTTCAAAAGTAGTGACGAATACAAGACTATCCATGAAAGTTATATGACCCAGCAATGGATGATATTTGGCGAGGCGACTTTCCTGATCATCTCAATGATTATGGCCATTTATTTCATTAACAAAGGGTATAATCAATTGATTGATTCATCGCAGCAACAGAGAAATTTCCTGCTTTCTATCACTCATGAACTCAAGAGCCCCCTCGCTTCCATCAGACTGAGTCTCGAAACTATGGACAGAAGGCAGCTCAGCCATGAGAATATTAAAGAAATCTCACAGGATGCCATAAGAGAGACTGACAGGCTGCATAATCTTGTGAATAACATCCTGATTGCCGCGCGTCTTGAAAGCAATTATAAGCCGGCTTATGAAGCTATGGATATCAAGACGTTTATCCGAGAGAAATATCAGGATATTGAGAACCGCTTGCCAAATACTGAGGTGATCCTGAACTTTCCACCGGGAGAATTAAAGGCAGACATCGACCCTATGGGTATCACAGCACTTTTCAACAATCTTGTTGAGAATGCGTATAAGTATTCGGGAGACAATAAAATAATCGATATTACAGTACTCGACGAAGGCGATAGCTGGGGTTTGGTTGTCGCTGATCAAGGTATCGGAATATCGAGAAGAGAAAAATCAAGGGTCACAAAGAAATTTTACCGGGTAGGTTCCGAAGATACAAGACGAACAAAAGGTACCGGACTGGGTTTATATATCGTAGATACTGTGGTGAAGGAACATCTGGGGGAGATTGAGATTGAGGATAATCAGCCACAGGGGACAAAATTTATTATTAGCTTACCAAAAATACAGGCACATGCGTTTACTTCTCGTCGAAGATGAAAAGAGTTTACAGAAAATGATTAAAATGAATCTCGAGCTGGAAGGCTACGAGGTTGTAGCAGTAGATAATGGAAAGGATGCTCTTAAAAAGTATGACGAACAACACTTTGATCTGCTCCTTCTCGATATTATGCTGCCGGATATGGACGGGTTACAGGTGTGCCAGCACGTAAGACTTACCAATACCAAAGTACCCGTGCTTTTCCTCACTGCCAAAGATTCTCCGCAAGATAGAGTCGAAGGTCTGAAACGTGGTGGCGATGATTATCTTACCAAGCCATTTAATCTTGAAGAATTACTGCTACGGGTAAAGAACCTGCTGAAGCGTACAACCAATGACAATGGAGTCAATATGGATGATTATACCTTCGGTGATAATAAGGTGAATTTTACGACTTATGTAGCTTCCAATGGTAAGGATTCATTTAACCTGACAAAAAAGGAGGTGATGCTTCTCAAGCTGCTTATCGACAGAAAGAATGAAGTGGTATCCCGGAATGAGATTCTACAGTCTGTCTGGGGTTATGATATCTATCCATCGACCAGAACGATTGATAACTTTATTCTCTCGTTTAGAAAATACTTTGAATCAGATTCCAGAAATCCAAGGTATTTCAAATCAGTAAGGGGCGTGGGGTATAAGTTTGTGAATCCGGATAATTAGTCATTTCGAGTGCATTCGCAAGCGAATGCCGCCTCAATGACCGATTAAGTGACAGGTAGACCAGTAACAAGTAGACAAGTGACAGGTAATATTCCCACTCATCCCTAAGTAGACAAGCAGACGAATGAACAGTTAATATCCCTCATTCAGCACTCTTAGGCTATGGTCCAAATCTATTTATTTAAAGCAGTGACAAACCAGCCTGGTTTTATCTACTTGCATTTT
>CAYRFF010000060.1:6674-15773 GCA_964423575.1 uncultured Saprospiraceae bacterium
TTTAGTTAAAGGAAATTGAGGATACATATTATCCAGAATAAACCAGGTTGGTTTTTCAGGATTTTATTTCAAGCCAATATTATTCTTAAAATGCTAAGCCCTTTATCAGTAAACTAATGACCCTTCGGCAAGCTCAGGACGGTGCAAGTAGACCAGTGACAAGTAGACGAGTGAACAGTGACAAGTAGTTAAGTGGAGAATTAATAACTCATTTCTCATCCCTCATCCCAAGTTTCTCATCCCTACTTATGTTGTAGCAGGCCTCTTGCGCTTAGTCGTGAACAGTTCTTTCAGCTGCTTATCATTCATCAGATTATGCTCCTTGAACACATTTGTGATAAACTTCTTGATATCCTGATAGTCCTTAGCACGTTTGTTAGTATAAGTCTTGAATAATTTCCCCTTGATATAAACAAGTGAGATATCCTTTACGTGCTGATCAAATTTCTCATTCTGGAAGATATTCATGTAGATAGAGAAAGTCTTATTCAACTCAAAGTATTCCGGATAATCCTCTGCTTCCAGATTGTCAAGTACTTTCTTGAAATACTTGAGGATCGTAAGTCGCACGCACTCATTAATTGTAGACAAGCCACCATGCTCATAATAAAACTTGCGGATCTCCTCCTGTGTCTCCTCATGCACATAACCCTTGCCGTGAATCGTATCGGTTAAATTATAGTACTGACTGATATCGTCCGCTATGCTCTTATCTACTACTGATGAAACGTATTTGTCGCAATCAGGCTCAACATCCAGTCTTGAATCAAGCAATTCTCTCTGGAAAGTAAAATACATTTTATTGAACTTCTTATCATCCTTTCTGAGCTGATCCATTCTCTTGCCATACAGCTCCTTAAGATCGTCATATCTGAAGTAATTCACCATCAGCCCAAGAAGATAAACGTACTCCAGTGTACCGGGCAAGTCATCATTCTTTACAAAGTCCTCAATAAACGGCTTCAAGGTCTCCTGATCCAGATCGCGTAGGATTCTTTCCACAAAGAAATCCTTCAATTGCGGGTAGTAGTAGCTCACCTCTGTCTGTTTGGTAGGGAAACCACCGGTATAAAAATTGCTGCTTGAAAACTGGTTCTGATACTTGAGATATACATTTTTTCTTACGACGGGATCTCTGAATTCCTGCCTTTTCTGCTTTCGCAAATAGTTGGCAGCGCGTCGGCTTGAGACCCTTTCTATAAGATTTGAAATCCAGATATCCGAGCTCAAGGCAAATCCTAATTGAATCCCCTGTCCTACCCTTAGTGATATCATCTCAAAGCTAGTACTATCACACATAAACAGAATTACTTTCCTGAATTGTGGCTGAGAACGTAGATACTGATAATTCTTATCGATAACTCCACGTAACACTGTATACCCAAGGAGTTTTGGAATATATAAGCCTTCAAATCCCTCATCCATGATGTAATTTTCAAGCTCAATAATCTGCATAGGATCAGCATCGGCAACATCAGTATAGACATCATCGATATCCTGCTCAAATGCTTCAATAAGCTCACGATAATCATCCTCATCTTCCTCTTCCAGATAACGCTCCAGAATTTCAGATGATTGGATGTCCTCTTTTATTTCATCAAGTCTTTTCTTGTACTTTTCTGCTAGTTTTTCCATTTGCTACGTTGGATTTATAGTTTTAAACCTCTTAGGTCATTAAGTCTTTAAACATAACAACCTGATAAGACACTTTTTGCCTTACCAGGTTGTTATTGCAAATATAGTAAAAATATCCTGAAAACAAAATATTGATTTCCAGGACAAAATATTCTTATTCTTCTTCGTCTGCCGGAGGCGGTGCAATTTCTGGTTTTGAACCAGCAATCGCTTTCTGACGAGCCAGCTTCTCCTCAGCGGTCTGAGCAACTCTCTTAGCAACTGCATCATCCTTTTTGCCTTTAAAGTCAGCGTAAAGTTGATCTGCTTGCTCTTGAGTCATCGCTCCTTTTGCAACTCCTTTAAGTAGGTGTTTTCTGTACAATACTCCCTTGTATCTCAACATTGCACGTACAGTGTCAGAAGGTTGCGCTCCATTATTCAACCACTCCAGTGCTTTTTCTTCATCCAGATTAATGGTTGCCGGCTTTGTCATCGGATTATATGTACCGATGCGCTCAATTACTTTACCGTCTCTCGGTGCACGCTGATCCGCTGCCACGATATGATAAAACGGTAACTTCTTTCTTCCTTTTCTTTGTAGTCTTAATCTTACAGCCATAACTGCTATTTAATTTATTAATGAATAACCCTGCGTAATTAGGATAACTAACAACAGGTGGATTTTAACGGCTGCAAAGATAAGCTATTTGAGATTGATATCCAAGAAGAGATTTATGTATTTATGAACTAAAGTCAATTTCAGTATTATCGCCAAGATTCAGGCTCTGTTTCACACCCTTTATCGCCGTGTCATTTCCTATTACACTGTCTACAAGCATCACTTCCTCCAGTGTAGAATATTCTCCGATAATGGAGTTCTTAATGATACTCCCAGTAATGGTTGTTCCATGACTTATGGATACAAAAGGTCCGATAATACTATTATCTATACGGCAATCTTCTCCTATAAATACCGGATCAATAATTATCGTGTTATCAAATCTACCATTTTCACTGATGGAAGACGCTTTTTCCAGTAACAGAGCATTAGTGTCCAGCAAAATTTCTTTCCTCCCACAGTCAAACCATTTCTCGACAACCATAGTGTTGAACTCATGGCCACGTTTAATCATCTCCATGATTCCATCAGTAAGTTGATACTCTCCGTGTGTCATTATGTCCTGTTCTATGATATATTGTAGCGCATCCTTTAGCTCCATTGCCGATTTAATCTTATACATACCGACTATAGCCTGATTGGAAGTGGGGATTCTCGGTTTTTCAACCACTTTCATTACTCGCCCTTTACCATCTCTCTCAACTACCCCAAAGCTCCTGGGATCTTTAACCTTGGAAATAGCGATGCAGGAATTCTCACAATTAGCCATTTTGGCAAGATCAAGCTCGCATATTGTATCTCCAAGAGCGATAAAAACGCTTCCGTCTTCTTCAAGTTCATTCAAAGCGAGCCATATTGCATGCCCAAGACCGCGGCGATCAGATTGCACAACAAAATCCAGCTTGAGATTTCGATATTTCTCCTCTACATAAGTTTTAATCTTATCACCCATATAACCGATAACGAAAATAAACTCCTTAATCCCCACCTCGACAAGGCTATCGATTATAAAGGAGATAATCGGCTTCCCTGCTACGGGAATCAATGGCTTAGGGTGCGTATATGTGTGAGGTCTCAACTGGGTTCCCGCACCAGCTACCGGGATAATCGCCTTCATTTGTTTCTTAAGTTTTTACGCTTTTATATAGTAAAGTTCAAAGGGAGTTATATGCCCTGTCTACCGCAACAGTCTTTATCAAATCAACTCAGTTCAAAGATAAAGGAATTTTTGCATTAAAAAAGAATGGCTTTTGAAGAATAATAAATCCCTCAAAAGCCATTTTCAATATATATGTTTAGATCGCAGAAAATTATGCATCTGATAGTGCCGCAGCACCACCCACAATCTCTGAAATCTCTCTGGTAATCGCTTCTTGTCTAGCTTTGTTATACGCTATATTCAACTCTCTTTCTAGTTCTTCCGCATTTTCAGTAGCCTGATCCATGGCAGTCATCCTGGCACCATGCTCTGAAGCGTTATTATCGAGAAGATATCGTTGAAAACGCACTTGCATTATTGAGGGAATAAGATGTTCAAGCAATGATTTTTCATCCGGTTCAAAGATATAATCAGCTTTCATGGACTTATCACTATCTTCCTCAGCTTCCATAGTTTCAATCGGCAGATAATCTGCTACCTGAATTGTCTGAACAGCCGGATTCACAAATTCTGCAAATGCAACATCAATTTTGTCGTATCTGCCTCTTGTAAATCTATTCATCAGGATGTCTGCAAGGTTACTTATCGGATCAAAGTTCAGACCTTCGTCCATCATTCTGAGGTAATCATCCACAATTCGCGCTTGCGGATAATGACGCTTAAAGTAATCCAAGCCCTTCTTTCCGATGCAGGCTATAGTAACTTTGCCCGCAGCGAGTTGAGAAGCATAATTCTTATCCAGTCTGTCAGTCGCAGCTTTAATTATGTGAGAATCAAATGCTCCGCATAATCCTCGACTACTGGTAATGACGATCATGAGAACATTTTCTATATCTCTTTTTTCACTGAGAGCAGAAGAAGCTTCATCCTCAACATTGGACAGAATATTTACGAGCATTTCATTGAGTTTAGCAGAATATGGTCTCAATTGCTCAATAGATTCCTGGGCACGGCGCAACTTAGCCGCGGACACCATTTTCATCGCATTGGTAATCTGTTTCGTATTCTGAACAGACTTAATTCTATCTCTAACCTCCTTTAAATTAGCACCCATAAATATAAAATTCTATATCAATGACTTTCTATATAATTACGCCTTGTATTGTGCGCTTAATTCTTTAGCCAATGCTTCTACTGTAGCAAGATCCGCTTCATCGAGCTTCCCTGCCTGGAAATTGGCGAGAATACCCGCGTGCTTATCTTCCATCTGAGTAATAAACATCTCTTCAAACTCTATCACCTTCTCAACCGGTACATCCATAAGGAGTCCTTTGGTCCCCAGGTGAATTATAGCAACTTGTTTTCCTACCGGCACCGGTGAATACTGTGGTTGCTTCAGAATTTCCACGTTGCGCTTTCCTTTTTCAATCACGTTGGTCGTAGCCTCGTCGAGGTCGGAACCAAATTTTGCGAAAGCTTCAAGGTCACGATACTGAGCCTGATCAAGCTTCAATGTACCGGATACTTTCTTCATCGATTTAATCTGTGCTGAACCACCCACCCTGGATACGGAAATCCCCACGTTAATCGCAGGTCTTACACCAGAGTTAAATAGGTTAGATTCAAGGAATATCTGACCGTCGGTAATAGAAATTACGTTAGTCGGGATATAAGCAGAAACGTCACCCGCCTGTGTTTCAATAATCGGTAGAGCTGTAAGTGACCCTCCTCCTCTTACGATACCTGCTTTTTTGATAGATTCAGGAATATCGTTCATCTGCTGTGCAATCTCATCGTTGTTGATAATCTTGGCAGCACGCTCAAGAAGTCTTGAGTGAAGGTAGAAAACGTCACCCGGATATGCTTCACGTCCCGGAGGTCTTCTCAGCAAGAGTGATACCTCACGGTAAGCAACAGCCTGCTTGGAAAGGTCATCATAAACAATCAGTGCAGAATCCCCTCTGTCTCTGAAAAACTCACCGATAGCCGCACCTGAGAACGGAGCGTAGAACTGCATCGGAGCAGGATCAGCTGCTGAAGCTGAAACGATAACCGTATAAGCAAGAGCTCCTCTTTCTTCAAGCTCTTTAGCTACCTTGGCAACAGTGGAAGACTTCTGTCCTGTAGCAACATAGATACAGTAAACAGGCTCACCTCTGTCGTAAAATTCTTTCTGGTTGATAATAGTATCAATCGCAATCGCAGTTTTACCCACCTGACGGTCACCGATAATCAACTCACGCTGCCCTCTTCCGATAGGAATCATGGAGTCAATAGCCTTAATTCCTGTCTGAAGTGGTTCAGTAACGGGTTCACGATAGATAACACCAGGAGCTTTTCTCTCAAGAGGCATTTCATATAGTGTACCCTCGATAGGTCCTTTACCATCAATAGGCTGTCCCAGTGGGTCAATTACCCTTCCTAGAAGACCGTCCCCTACAGGAATTGAAGCAATCAGTCCGGTTCTCTTTGCTGAAGACCCCTCTCTAATTCCTTCGTCAGAACCCAAAATAACCACTCCAACGTTATCCTCTTCCAGGTTAAGTGCGATTGCTCTTACACCATTATCAAATTCTACAAGTTCTCCGGCCTGCACTGATTGTAGTCCGTAAATCCTTGCAATTCCGTCCCCTACCTGAAGTACTGTTCCCTTTTCCTCAAGTGATGTACCGGAATCAAAACCTGAAAGTTCTTTCTTTAAAATTGCAGATATCTCATCTGGTTTAATGACTGCCATATTTATCTACTCTTTGAATGATTTAATTAATTTTAAGGAGGCTTAATTAAAAGTACGCCTCAACTCCTGTAATTTATGCGCAACTGACGCATTTATTATCTTACTGTCAAATTCAACCGTAAAGCCGCCGAGCAATGAGCTGTCTATTCTGTGCTCTACCTCTAGTTGCGCTCTTGTTTCACCGGTCGCTTTGACTTTTTCCTTTATTTCCTTAATTGTATCTTCTGAAACCTCACCGGCTGTAGTAACAATTACTTTAGTAATTCCTTTGCGCTCCATGATATATGACTCTGAAGCCTCGATGATATCCAGAATAAGTGGTTCTCTCTTTTTTCTGAGAATCACATCCAGAAACTTCATGCTCAGATCACTAAGCTTATCGCTAAAAATCTCGTTAATGATTTTCTTCTTTTTCCCGGTATTCACAATCGGGCTCTTGAAGAGCATCTCGAGATCGCGATTACCTAATGCGCTTTTCAAAACTTCGATATCTCCGGCAATCTCATCCAGCCTCCCCTGCTCTGCAGCAGATTCCACCAAAGTTTTGGCATACGGTTTTGCTACTTTATCTACAGCCATAGAATCGATTAATTAGAATGGATATTATCCAAAGTTTCACGAATAAGTTTTTCCTGTGCCGGACTATTGTCCAGTTGAGATTTAATCAGGTTTTCAGCTAGGTCAACAGCATATTTGCCGAGTTCTCCCTTGATGCTTTCAAATGCTTTGCGTTTTTCATTTTCAATATCATGCATAGCATTTTCAATAACCTGCTGAGCTTCTCTTTTAGCTTCTTCCTTAGCATCTTTGACTATCTTCTGGCCGGACTCTTTTGCTTCTTTGAGAATCTGCGCTCTTTCCTCTCTTGCTTCCTGAAGAAGTTTGTCATTTTCAGCCTTCATATTGGCAACTTCTGCCTTAGCTTCTTCTGCTGAGTCTAGTGCTTTCTGTATATTTTCTTCTCTTTGCTTTAATGCGTCCGCAATAGGTCTAAAAGCTTTCTTGGACAGGACATATAGTACGAGCAGAAAAATCAGGGATGTCCAGAATAACAATCCCAAATCCGGTCGTATAACGCTAAAGTCTAATAGTAAAATCATAATTTATCATTGATCATCTAAACAAAAACTCTAAAAAAGGCGATACGGATAACCAACCGTTATAGCGTATCACCCTTATCATTCAATAACTTGAAGCTTACGCAATTAAAGCAACCACTACCGCAAAGAGTGCTACACCCTCAACTAGGGCTGCTGCAATAAGCATACTAGTACGAATTGTACCCGCTGCTTCCGGCTGACGGCTGATTGCATTCATCGCATTTCCACCGATAAGACCGATACCGATTCCCGCACCTAGTGTTGCAAGTCCCGCTCCAATTCCAGCTAATGTTCCAGTCATAATAATTTATTTAAAATGATAAAATAATTAAATTCAAATTTTTATGCTTCTGCTGTTGCATCACCTATATATAGGGCTGCTAGCAGAGCGAATATAAATGCCTGTAAGGCACCTACAAATATTTTCAAAAAGTACATTGCAAATACAAACGGCACCCCGATTATTCCTCCTCCTACAGCTCCTCCCATATTAGCTCCATTATTACCCATTATAAATATAAGTCCTACCAGACTCAGAATAATAACATGTCCTGCAGCCATATTGGCAAATAGTCGTATAAGCAAAGTAAATGGCTTGGTAAACATTCCCAAGAATTCAATCAGCGCCAGAATAGGCTTAACTGCCGTCGGCACTCCAGGCATCCAGAATATGTGTTGCCAGTAATTTTTATTGGCTTTTATACTCGTGACGATAAAAACGATTAATGCCAGCGCAAGCGTAACACCCACGTTACCCATCACGTTAGCACTACCAGGGAAGAATGGCACAATTCCAAGTAAGTTACAGAATAGGATAAAGAAGAATAGCGATGCTATGAAAGGGAAATATTTTTCCCATCCTTTCCCTATTGCCGGTATTGCCACATCGTCTCTGATAAAAATGATGAAAGGCTCAAAGAAAGATTGAACTCCTTTTGGTGCTTTCCCTTCATTGACTATATATCCTTTACTTATCGCATTGAACAAGAATATCATAAAGATTGCCACCAAAATCATGGTTGCAACGTTCTTGGTAATAGAGAAGTCGATAAAATTAGCTGAACCCAGATTCAACAAGGTGGCTGCTTCCTGGACTTCATAAGTCCTTCCATTATGCTTGGCGTAATAATTATCTCCGGAAGTAAATGTTCCGTCTATTGCTACTTTCCCATCAGGGAAGTTACTGTCTTTTACTTTTCTTACGATTCCATGATCAAGTACATATCCGTCAACAGCTCTTGCACCGTTTTCGAAAGCAGATGACAGAAAGAAAGAGAATTTTCCTCCCTTAAAATCATATAAAATCATCGGAAGCGGAATAGAGAAATCCCCTATAATGTGGAATTCGTTGGCATCTGCGATATGATGGAGGACCAAATCGGTATATGTCTCATCATTGGGCTCGATTGATTCTAGTACAGTATCCCCCGCGGATTCTTGTCCATTCCTATCCTGAGCTATTGCATAATTGCTACTGATACCCAGGAAAATAACGCTACAAATTAAATATATTACTGCTTTCTTCATCTACGTAAAATCTGTATAATTGACCTTGTTCCAAAAATCAGCGCAAAGGTAGGATTCTTTAGCGGGAAATAAAACTTAATATCAAGATTTTTATCCTTTTACGCTATTTTGACGAAACAAGCGTAACCAGCAGCAGGTAAAGGTAAAAAAGTGAAGTTCAATAAGCAATTATCAGTTTATCCAAGCAGATTTCTATCTACTACAGCAGCAGGTATTTCTAACCTCAGTTTTGCCCAGCATAGGAATATTATCACATGTCCAAATGATTCACATCAACTCGTATGAATATTTTTTAAGTATAGAGCAAAACCGAAGCTTCTCCTACATTTGCGTAAGCTGAAACGCCTCCACACTACCGCGCAACAGCCTTGGCACGTTTCTCGCGTATAACTACGACGTT
>CAYRFF010000061.1:0-14952 GCA_964423575.1 uncultured Saprospiraceae bacterium
AAAGATCTATTTAGTAGCTATGTCTTTCATGCCTTTTGAGAATATATGATAATTATCATGTTCTCGTGTAAATTATCTCATTGGTTAGCTGCTTTTACCTCTGTTTCTTTGTCACGGAATTGTAAGTTGAAGTAGGAATGAGCATTATCGTATTGTTATTAATTATCTCATTAATGGTTGCATTGGTATTCCTTGGCGCATTCATTTGGAATGTAAGGTCAGGGCAATACGATGATGATTATTCACCTGCACATCGAATCTTTTTTGAAGACGAGTTAAAGAAAAAAGGAAACAAAAATAATAATCAGTAAAAAATGGTAGAAAAAGAACAGTTTTACTATAACAACACAATCGTTAAGCAATTTGGGATTGCTACGATATTTTGGGGAATGGTTGGGATGCTTGTAGGAGTTATTGCAGCTTCACAACTTGCCTTCCCATCATTAAACGGTGGAATTCCATACATTACCTTTGGGCGATTACGTCCGATTCATACAAATGCAGTGATATTTGCCTTTGTCGGGAATGCTGTTTTTGCATCCTCATATTATATATTCCAGCGAGTATTGAAAACTCGGATGTATAGTGATATACTCGGTAAGATTCATCTATGGGGCTGGCAGTTGATTATTTTACTAGGTGCTGTATCTCTGTCTCTGGGATATACGACCAGTAAGGAGTATGCTGAGCTTGAATGGCCCATAGATATCATGATAACGATAGTATGGGTTATCTATGGGATTAATATGGTCGGCACGATGCTAAAACGGCGTGAGCGGCACATGTATGTTGCGATATGGTTTTATATCGGAACCTGGGTAGCAGTAGCTATGTTGCATATTGTGAATTCATTTGCATTGCCTTATGCTTTCTTTAGCAGCTATAGTGCATTTGCCGGTGTGAAAGATGCCTTGGTGCAGTGGTGGTATGGGCATAATGCCGTGGCGTTCTTTTTGACTACTCCTATGCTTGGTCTTATGTATTACTTTGTTCCTAAAGTTGCAAACAGACCTATCTACTCCTATCGTTGGAGTATCATCCACTTCTGGGCTTTGATCTTTATTTACATTTGGGCCGGACCTCACCACTTATTGTATACTGCATTGCCTACCTGGGTTCAAGCACTTGGAACTGTTTTCAGTATTATGTTGATCCTGCCTAGCTGGGGAGGAATGTTGAATGGATTATTTACAATACGGGGAGCATGGAATGAAGTAAAGGATAATCCGATTCTAAAAATGTTTATCGTCGCCTTGACCTGTTACGGGATGGCAACCCTGGAAGGTCCGCTCTTGTCGCTCAAGTCAATTAATGCTATTTCGCATTATACTGACTGGACAGTTGCTCACGTGCATATTGCTGCACTAGGCTTTAACGGGTTCCTTATTTTTGGAATGTTGTATTGGCTAATACCGAAGCTATGGAACACTAAGCTTCATTCTATGAAAATGGCAAATACCCATTTCTTACTCGGAACCATAGGAATTATATTGTACGCTGTACCTCTTTACTGGGCCGCCTTTACTCAAAGTATCATGTGGAAATCCTTTACTGATTCCGGCCAGCTGAGATATCAGTTCTTAGAGACCGTAACTCATATCTTACCTGCTTACTATATAAGAATAGTAGGAGGGACCTTGTACTTTGTTGGAGCAGCTATTTCAGTAGTCAATTTTAGAAGAACTATCAAGCAGGGAAGCTTTATTTCAGAGGAAGCTGCGGAAGCTGTTTCATACAAAAACCTTCCTAAGCCTGAAGATTTAAATCAAAAGACTTACTGGCACAACAGAGTAATTGAGAGACGTCCTATTTTATTGACTGTACTCAGTCTTGTAGCAGTTGGTATAGGAGGACTAGTGGAGCTGACGCCATCATTGATGGTGGAGAAAGACGTTCCGGTAATTAATGTTGTAGAACCTTATACTCCGCTAGAATTAATAGGGCGGGATATTTATGTGAAGGAAGGATGTTATACCTGTCATTCTCAGATGGTCAGGCCGTTTAGAGATGAGGTGGCCAGATATGGAGAGTATTCCCGTGCAGGAGAATTCATATACGATCGACCGTTTCAGTGGGGAAGTAAACGTACAGGACCTGATCTGCATAGGATAGGCGGAAAATATCCTCATTCATGGCATTATTATCACATGGAAGACCCACTTAGTACAAGTGCCGGTAGTATCATGCCCCCTTATGCATGGCTGCTGGAAAATAGAGTGAATTATGCCCTACTTCCGAGTAAAATCAGAACCTTACAAAAGTTGGGTACTCCTTATCCTGAAGGATATGATGAAAAAGCAATAGACGATTATTTCAAACAAGCGGATAAAATCGTAAGCGAGTTGAATGCACAGGGAGTTCAGCATGAGAACCCGGAAGCAGAAATCATTGCTCTGATTGCATATTTACAAAGGCTCGGAACTGATATCAAGAAAGTTGATTTTGATGCTGAGGAAAGGATTCTTAAAGGTGAAGTAGGTTCAACTTCAGGCAGTAAAAAGTAAAAATAGTTAAGTATGAAATTTTCGGAATATTTAAACAATATGGAAAATGCGGCACTCTTCCCGATTATATCACTAATCATTTTTGGGGTAGTGTTTTTAATCGTGTTGCTATATGCATTCACAAGCAGCCAAAGCAAAATGGATTCAAACGCAAATATTCCTTTAAATAATAAAAATGACGGGTTATGAAAGAGAATTCTAATATTGAAGATAAAAGGACATTTTGGGAGAAGTTCTTTGACTTCTTGGGAGGCGGTAATACCAAAGAAGAAGAAGAGAAGCTGGATATGCAGCATGACTATGACGGGATTAATGAGCTCGATAACGATATCCCGGGCTGGTGGAATGTTGCTTTTATCGGAACCGTTGTGTTTGCCGTAGTTTATTTGATTCGGGTATTTGTGACAGGAGGAATTCCGGATCAAATCGATGAATTGAGAGCTGAACAAAGCCTTGCTGCTATCAAGATTGAAGAATATCTGGCTAAATCCGGGACAAATATTGACGAGAATACTGTTGTGATGCTCGGAGAAGAAGGAATTGCCAATGGGAAAGAGATATATGAATTAAGCTGTGCGGTATGTCATGGAGAAGAAGGTGAAGGAGGAATCGGCCCCAATCTGGTCGACGAGTATTGGCTGCATGGCGGAAGTATCAACGATGTTTTTTACAGTATAAAATATGGATGGCCGGAAAACGGGATGATTCCCTGGGCTGATTTGTATTCACCTACAGAAATAGCAGAAATATCGAGTTTTATCATGTCGATACAGGGAACTAATCCCCCTAATGCAAAAGAGCCTGAAGGGGAATTGTACAAAGCTGATTAGTATATAATCATAAATGGTAATCATCGTTGGATGAAGACGACTTTATTATGATTGCTAAAAAAGGAAAAAATGGCTGAAAAAATAATCGAAATCCCGGAACACTACGGAAATAAAATATCTACCGTAGATAATGAAGGCAAAAGGAAATGGATTTATGCCTTCCAACCAAAGGGGAAGTATTATAAATATAGAACCTGGTTAAGTTGGGTTTATTATGCCATTTTCTTTCTTACTCCCTTTATTAAAATAAACGGGAAGCCATTGATTATGCTTAATATTCCCAAGGGGGAATTTGTAATCTTTGGACAAATGTTTTTCCCTCAGGACTTTATCCTCATCGGTCTTGCGATGATATTGGGAATCGTCTTTATCTATGTCTTCACCTTACAGTTTGGGCGGATATTCTGTGGCTGGGTTTGTCCTCAGACTATTTTTCTTGAAATGATGTTCAGGAGAATTGAATTCCTGATTGAAGGACCTGCGCATAAGCAGATGAGGATTGCAAGGCAGAAGGAAAAACCAAAGGACTATTATGTGAGAAAAACGATTAAACATATTGTGTTCTTCATATTGTCATTCATTATAGCCAATACGTTTCTCGCCTATATCATCGGAATAGACGAGGTCTTCAGAATAGCGACCGACCCGATTAGGATTCATCTATTTGGTTTTGTTGCCATCCTGATATTTACCGTGATATTCTATACGGTATTTGCCTTTGTCAGAGAGATAGTTTGTACGGTTATATGTCCTTATGGGAGATTGCAAAGTGTACTCATCGATAAGAATTCCAAAGGCGTTGCATACGATTATAACAGGGGAGAGCCGCGCACAAAGAAACGTAGGGGCGATCACGTAAAAGGTGATTGTATCGATTGTGGCATGTGTGTTAATGTGTGTCCCACCGGAATAGATATACGCGATGGCTGGCAGATGGAATGCGTTAATTGCACTGCTTGTATGGATGCCTGTGATGCGATGATGCTGAAAGTAGGCTTGCCTCCTAAGCTGATTACTATCGCAAGTGAGCATCAATTGGAGACCAATACCGTAGGGAATAAGAAGTGGGATCTGAGGTCTAAGCTTTTAACATCTTTGCTGGTTGTATTGACGACCGGCTTCCTTGTGATGTTTTTTACCAGGCCTGTATTTGATGCTACCTTGATGAGAGTGCCGGGGCAATTATATCAAGAGCATACGGACGGTACAATCACCAATCTTTATAAATTAACGGTGATCAATAAGAGTCCGAATGAACTGCCATTTGACATGGAGGTTGACAATGAGTATGCAACTATTGAATATGTATCAGGCAAGAAGAGAGAGACCTTGGTCAGTGGAGAAAACCCACAGATTACCTTTTTTGTGAGGATTCCCAAAGACCAGGTTAAGCAAAGGAGAAGTCAGCTAAAAGTAAAGTTGATTTCTGAGGGCAAAGTGATACAGACCAAGAAGGTGAGTTTTCTGGGAACCACTGAAAAGAAAGAATAATGAAGCAGTTTTTTAGCAATACGGGAAACCTGATAATCCTCGGTTTTATTACTGCAGCTGTTGGAATGCTGTTCCTGGCTTATAAGGCATCTACTATCAAATTCGATATGGTAGTAAAGGGAGATTACTATCAATTAGAGGTGAATTATAATGACTTTTTACTCGCAAAGAATAATGGTCGACAGATAGGAGATGAGTTTAACTTTAAAGTCAACGGCGATCAATTGATATTGAACATTCCTGACGAAATGAGCCAGAACCTCACTGAAGGATTTATTGAGTTTTATTGTGTGTCTAATTCTGAGCACGATCATATTCAGAAACTCAATGAGAAATCAAACGGAACATATCTTTTCAATCGTTCTGAAATAGCCAAAGGGCAAAATTATCTGGTGAAGGTGAGTTTTAAAGTGGATGAAAAGGAATTCTATAAGGAATTCAGAATGCAGTAATTAATATGGATTTAATAGTAATTGGATCTGCGTTTTTACTGGGGCTTGGGAGCAGTCTTCACTGTCTGGGCATGTGTGGTCCCTTGGTCATGGCAGTTCCTTTCCCCAGAAATAGACAGACCACTCTCACCAAGGTGCTTTATTTCTCGGGTAAAGCCTTGACCTATGGATTCATGGGGTTGCTGGTGGGTGGATTGGGAATCCGTTATATATGGGGAGATATTCAGCAATACCTTTCTGTTTTAGCCGGTGTGATTATAATTCTTATTGCTCTGTTCCCGTTGCTCATCCCTGCTAAAGCTAGCTCAACATGGGTTTTTCAATCTTTTCAGAAGGTATTTAAAAGGATTCAGACCAATCCCAGGTGGTGGCACTTTCTTCAACTTGGAATGCTGAACGGTGTATTACCCTGCGGAATGGTATATATGGCATTGACGCTATCCTTTGCAAGCGGAAATGCCTTAAACGGGTTTGTTGCGATGGTAGCCTTCAGCCTTGGTACGACGCCTGTATTATGGGGCGTGACTCTGATCAGAGATAAAATAACTCCGGTTATAAGAAGGAAATTAAGACCTATTACAATCGCTATCGCTATTATCGTAGGAGTTTTGCTGATACTGCGAGGGATGAATCTCGGCATCCCCTTTATCAGTCCTCAGATGGACAATATCCTGCATGGAACACATCATCATTAAAAGATATCGACTTACGTCAAATGTAAGATTGCAGAGCTGAGCCGACTGCCGAACATTAATTACAGCATCAGGTTTTCCTATTATGTTTTCCGCACTTCCAATATCATATCACTATAAGACTTATCAATCAAGCTCTCCTCTCTCAGGTCAAAGAAATCGAAATACTTATCGCATTGCTGTTTTAGTTCCTCAATTGTGAATTTTCCTTCACTATCGATGGCTTCAACTTCAAGGAATGTTCCTAAATTTTCAACGATGTCTAAGTGGAATTTTACATTATCAATAAAGTAAATTTTGCGCTTCTTTTCAACGATTACTTTTATACCCAGTTGTCTTGTCAATATCTCTTTCAGAGCAGGGTCGGGGTTGTGTTTATACAAAATGATCCGGGATTCCTTAGCTCCCTGAATATTTTCCCTGTCGTAGTTGATTAGAGAATTTTCGATATTTCCCTCTCTCAGTTTTAATCTGCCGTGACGCGCATTAAAGTATGTGTCAATTTGATGGTCTAGTCCTCTGTAATCCGGATTTAACGATAAGAGTTTGTTCTCATATTTCTCTATCTGATTAACCTTTGCTTTAAATTCGAAATTCTTGATATTCATGCTTTCTTTCTGATTGCCAGCCATCCAATTCCGGCCATTACTGTTGTGAATACAATTCTGAATATCATTGCTTTTATCGTTTTGTCTTCGTGTGTTCCGCCATTGTTGATATAAAACTGAAGAGCGATAAACGCAGCAATTAACAGCAATAATGCAATAATTAATCCTCTGAAACTAATTTTTGGCTTAACCCATGCAGTATATGCGGCCATTAAATAGATAATACCGCAGATTAAATTTGTGTAAACTATGAACAGCACATAGTTCCCTTGCTTTTCCCGGATTCCAAATAAATCTAAAATAACGGAAGTGCTCATAAACACAGTTATTCCACCAATAATGATTAATAAGATGGTCTGTATAATTTTAAGTGCTTTCATCTGTGAAATTGATTGATTAGTTCTTGTTTGTTTGAAATATTATTCACTGTTTTTATAGCAATCATTTCTCTTGATTAAAACCCATAACACAATTATATCGCCGCTACTCTTCTGTGAACAGAGATTTAAGCCGAAATTCCGCTGCGCTCATTTAAGTCCTAGATGTTGTGGGTTGTATTTCATCATTTGGATTTTCTAAAAGGTTTATTTAAAAATACTCGTTGATAAAAATTACTTTTAACCTCTCCCAAGTATACCTATTATTACTGATTTTTGTTTCATTGATGAGCCATATAAGTGTCCATATAGTGAGATTAAAATATCCATTGGATTTAAAATTTCATTTTCTAACTTAATGACATAATTCCCATTATTTATGAACTTGTTTTCGTTGCGAATTTTCAATAATGTTTTACCATTTTCATCAATCAATTGAGTCCCCCATTTCAATCCCCAAACTCCTTTGATTTTTTTGTTGAGTTCTTCAATTACCATAATCCCCCAAATAGGGTCTGTTTTTAGATGGTAAAGGATATTGTCGCCGTCCGAAATAGAAGTTTCCCATTTATGGCGAGTTACGTTATATTTTTTACCATTGATTTCAATCTCGCTTTTAATGAAATCAGCATTTGGGCCAATTTTTATTTTTCCAATTATTTCTCCCTTAGGACTATACACATTAAAAGTCCCGTTTTCAAACATTGCCTTTATCTCCATTTCTAGTCCTAAATTAATTTTCTAGTTTGTCGTTGGTAATATTACCCACAACGACTCGGAGGCTCTGCGTTGTGGTGGAAATCGAAACACAAATGTTCGATTTAGCACTACCGTAGCCAATGCATTTTTGTCGTTGGCTAAATTACAAAAAAAGAGCCAATGCAGATAAGCATTGGCGGAATACGAAGACGGGACGTTGAATTTTGCACTTAACCTGCGTTTACTCAAAACCGAAGCTATACATTCGCTCTTTTTGTTCTCTGTTAGTTTGGTGAGTTAAGAGCCATCCTGTTACCTTCTGAGTCAAGGAATAGGGCAAAGTACCCACTCTCGTCAGCGTGAGGTGTTTTAGGCAATATAATTTGTCCACCATTTTTCTCTACTTTGTCAAGAACTACTTGTAAATCGTTTCCTGCGTTTAAGTATATTGTTACTCCGTCTGCTGATGGTTTATATCCGTCTGCCTGAATAATGATACCTGGTACGATTTGTCCTTCATAAGGCAAAATTCCCATTTGCATACCTTCAACATCCATTTGTTCAATTGTGATGTCTAATAATGCTTGATAAAAATTAATTGCTCGTGAAATATCCGTTGCCGGGATTTCAAACATTGAAATGTAACTTTTCATAATTACTTGTTTTGAATTTTCTAAATTATCTTTTGTCGCTGTTTCTGAATTTGTCTTGTCCGAATTGTTGCACGAAATAAAACACATTGTCGAAACAATCGAAACTAAAATTATTCTCGGGACTATTATTGATGTTTTAATCTTAATTCAGGTGCAAAGTTATAAGTCAGGAAGAGATCAAAATAGTAGAAATGCGACACTACACAACTTATTTGTAGAAAAGGGCAGATAGAGCCATATTTTCATTTCCTAAAAACTCTTTTGGTGTAACTCCCACAAGGTCTTTAAAATCTTTTATGAAATGGTTTTGGTCGAAATAGTCACTTTCGTAAGCAATGTCTGTAAGTGTTTCAGATTGCTTGTTTAACAACAAATTTAAAGTCGATTGCAGTCGAATGGCTTTGCTTAACTGTTTGGGGCTAATGCCAATTTGTTTTTTAAAATGTCTTTCAAGTTGTCTTCTTTTTGACATGTTGTCTTTTAAAAGAACATTTATTGGAATCGTTCCGTTTGCTTTTAAAAGAGTATCGACTGTTGATTTTACGATATTGCTAATCGTGTTTTTTTCATTAAGTATTTTTAGAAAAAAAGTTTCAATGATTTCAATTCTCTTTTGAGTGTCAATGGCTTGAATCATTTGTTGCTCTAATTCATCTGCTTCTGCTTGTCCGAAAAGTTCTGAAATAGGGATTTCCTTGTCAACCAATTTTTCAAGAGGCATTTTCACGAAATTTGCAAATCCAAAAGGATAGAAACAGATTGCGAATGTGTCTACATTTCCAATAGGTAGAATGTCAAACGATTTGGTTCTCTGTCCCATTACCATAGCATTGGGATGAACGATAAAGTTGTTTTCCGAAGTGTATTTTTTAATCTTGTCGCCAAAATTGAAAGTCATTTCTAAACAGCCGTCTGGAACGATTTTTTGCTTTTGATTTTTTGGGTCAAAAGGCACTTCCAAAGTCCAATAAAATTTGACTATGGATTCTAAGTTGCTATGTGGTTTATATGTCTGATAGTTCATTTACGGAATGTGTTGTTATAGAGTGACGTATTACGCGTGGCTATGCGACGTGCTGTGGGCAGGGTTCGCCAGGTATAGCCGATGCTAGAGGGCGTAATTTATTTCTCAACATGAACAATGTATAACTACTTTTACAAATTCTTCATTTTTTGTTATACTAAAACTGCATATTTCATCATCATCAGTCAAATAAACTTGGTCTTTCCAATTCCTTTCGACCCGAATGTTTTTATAATTATCTAATCTAGCACTGAAAAGGACTAGTACTTCCTCAATCGTAAAGTTCTGAAATTCAAATTCTTGACTGGACCAAGAACTTCCTGAATTAATCTTTGATTTAATGTTATATATGTGCTGCTTTTCAATTTCTAAATTAAATGCGTTTTTGAAGATGGTGTCAATAGTAAGAGTTTCTAATTCTATCCCTTCCGTTGTTATATTGAAGGTCCTGATTCTTAATAAGTATTGATCGATAACATAACCTACGTTACCTTTGCTATCAATGACTTTTACCCAGTTGCCTTTAAATATTACCGGATCAGTATTCTTGTTATAATAATTTGATTTAGTGGGAGATATTCCTAAAATATTATAAGTCTCTTCACTCTTTTCTTGAACTACAAGCCATTCACCAAAAGAGATTTTAGAAAGAATCGTACTCTTTGTTCCGGCGCTTTCTCTTAGATTTAATCCATTTTTTGCCCAAACATAGAGAGTGTCGCCAATTTCATAATTGTCAGCACTGAAACCAACCTGAAGTGATATAGTTATAATTCCGATTATAGCAATTAATCGTTTCATTCTTTTTATTTTTTATGTTCTCTACCGGTTTGGCGGCTTAACGCAGGGCGGATTTTACCGATAAACTTCAATCGAAGAACAAACTTTAATTTTAACGAAAATGTTCAATCGAAGCAATTTACCCGCTTTGCGTTTAAACCGCCTGTTATAGAGCGTTATTTCAGTTTTTTGATAGAGTTTTGTTTCATTAAAGAATTCATTTGTGTTATTGCAACTTTATTGAGTTCAACTAATCGCTCTTTTTGTGATAAATCTTGCCTGATAAGTAATGCGTTTATACTTTCCATATTACTTAAAACGACAAGTTGGTCTAGTGTGGCGTAATCTCTCATATTTCCTTTCTTATCTGGATTAGCCTCTCTCCATTCTTTTGCAGTTACTCCAAATAAAGCAACATTTAAAATATCTGCTTCAGTTGCATATATGAAACTCACTTGTTTACTAGTAACTTCGGTAGGTATTAAGTTTTCTTTAATAGAATCAGTATGAATGCAATAATTAACTTTAGCAAGAGTCCTTTGCAAATTCCATTCAAGTTTCTTCCTATCGTTTTCCTCATCTTTTAGACGCTGAAATTCATTGATTAAATAGATTTGGAATTCCGGGCTCAGCCACATTGCAAAATGAAAAGCAATATCTTTATGTGCGTAAGTACCGCCATATCTTCCAGCCTTGACAATCATTCCTGTTGCATCTGTCCGTTTAATCCATTGACCGACAGACATAACAAAGCGATTTACACCCGCTTCATTTTTAATTACCTCGAATTCGGGGTAATTAAAACTTTCATTCTTTAAATTCTCCCATACGCCGAGATATTCAAGCGTATTTTTATTTGTAATCCATTTACCAATCAATCCACTTCCTTCTCTAAAACTTCCTGTCATATCCGTTAAAGAGATGTAATCAGTATCGTTCTGATTAATCACTTTAATCGGAGATTCCTTAACTTGTATGATTCTACTTTTTGCCATATTTCCGATTATGAATTACCAAAATACAAAAATAACGAATATTTTAATCGGAAATCTTGTCTGTAATATTTAATACCAGACCATCAGGCTTTGGGAAAACAGTGGGAATGTATTCGATTTTGAAAGGAAGGTCCATTTTACTAAGATCCTCTGTTTTTTGGTGAAGTAGATTGTTTTCTTGACAGTACTTAAAAGTCAGTTTTAAATATCTTCGAATAATTAACAAAGGGAGAAATTGTTTTCTATACTCCATCCATTCCATTATGTCCTTAGCTCCTTTTGAACTGTTGCAGGACTTACAGGCAAATATTAGATTTTCTGCATTATCTTTTCCTCCATACTTTTGTGGGAATATATGGTCTAAAGAAAGGTTCTCTGATGAACCACAATAATTACAAACTGAACCAGTTTTTAACTTAATCTTCTCATCATCAAAAATAGTACGCATATTCATAGAACCAGTTTTTAATCCTTTAAACAGTTTTGCTTTAATCATATAATTAAAAGTTCCATATTTGCTTTGTTTTCTTTCTACAGCCGTATGAGCCATTGCAAGATTTGCATATGAATAGTATATAAGTTCTTCTACTGTTTGAAATTTTTTCATTTATTTGAATATGACTTGTTCTGGTTAATGCCCTTTAACGTTGCAGCGGCTTTGCGAAGGGTTTTGCCTTTTGCAAAACCGTGAGATGTCCGAAGTCCCGTAGGGCTTCGTGCGTTGCAAAGCCTCCGAGTCGATATGACGAAAGCCCGAAGGGATTTCGTCATATCGTTTGACCAGCTTGCCGAAGTGGCGAATTTTAACCGATAAACTTCAATCGAAGTACGAACTTTCAATTTGCCTAAAACGTTCAATCGAAGCCGTTTACCCGCCATAATGCCAAACTGCTTGTTGGCGGTTCGGTTTTATTTCTTCTTATACTTCTCAAATTTCGTCAAATCTATTTTACCTATTATTTTCAGTCCATCGTTGTTTTCCTCAACTACCGCTTCTGCATAATCGTTTTCCGCTCTCAAACCGTTTGTTTTATGTTCTTTTATATCTCTTAATTGTATGTCTATTGCTGTTTCGTTAGCTTTGATGAAATATTTCATTTCAGAAAGTCCAAAAACATTTACATTGTCGTGTCCCGATACATAACTGTTATTTTCAATGTAGTTGCTGTCATTGAATAGTATTTTCTCAATGTCGTTAGCTTTTAGAATCTTGGTATTTCCAAAATTGTTTTTGTATGAATGTCCAATTTTGTTGATGAAAGTATTGTTTTGAATTGCTGTGTATGGGTGTAAAACAATCAAATAGTCCTTTGCCCTACTAATTGCAACATTATAAATGTATTCTTTTGACAATAATGCTTTTTCGTGTCCTGAATAATAGTAATTATTGGGGTTGCAAACAAAAAATATAATATCGCATTCATCGCCCTGAAAGCCGTGGACTGTGTCAGAAATTACTTTTATATTTTCGGAAATCCCGTAAGATGTTATTAATTTATTGAGTAACATTGCTTGTGCTTTGTATGGTGAAATGAGCCCAATTGTCCAATGACTTTTTGTATTTATAGAATCAAAATATTTGATAATTTCAGAAACTAAAATTGCACAATAAGTATGATATGAACTATAAAAAAGTTTATTTACGCGGTAAATAGAGTTGTCTTGATTTAACGGAATATCTATAAAGGTTACGTTTGAAGATATTAAATTCCTGAATTTTTCAGGTAACTGTTTTGCTTCTTTTCTATTTGTGGCTCTGTCGTGTTTTAATAAGCTAGAATAAGAAAGTTCGCTAAAAAGCTGTCCGATTTGGGGAATACTTCGGTATTGAGTTTTAAGATTTATAATGCTATCCTTTTTTCTAACTATTTGTTCGTCCGGATTAAAACTTTCAAGGTTCATCATCTTGTAAATGTTCTCGTCTTGAAAGTCAAAGTTTTCCAATTCTTTTTCATCAATCTCAACAACCGGCGGAATTTGTTTTGGGTCGCCTGCGATGATGAAATTTGTATTCGGATTTGTTTTAAACAATGCCATTATTGCAAAGGTTATATAATGCAAGCCTGTCATTGAGGATTCATCAAAAATTACATAATCCCACTTATATTGAAATAGTAAACCGATTTCTTGAATGTCAAAATATGGCAATCTATGAATTGTTGAAGCGACAATGTCAATGTTTTGCATATCTTCATTGTCAAGCGTATCACGATAAATTGCGTATTCTTCTAGTTCTGGGTCTGTTGGACTACTCAAACGAACCGCATAAATATCAGAATTAATATCTTTCAGTTTTTTGCAAACTACATCTGAAGCCTTGTTAGTTGGCGTAAGTACTAAAATCTTTGCATCGGAATTTGTTGCTAAAACTTCGTTGATATTATTGCAAAGCGTTGTTGTTTTACCTGTTCCAGGTGGTCCATAAATGTAATTCAAAGAAGGTGTTGCTTCTTCAATAATTTCCCATTCGTCAATATAATTTCTGTTTTCAAACGCTCTTTCTAATCTAGCTAGTAAGTCAATTACAGGTGTAAAGTTGATTTCGACTTTGAATATGTTTGAAAGACGGAAAAGTGTATTATCTGACATAGGTTGGCGACAATAAATCAACAAATCTTGCCCTTTTTTAGAAACCCCTTCAACAGTTATATTTTCTCTTTTGCCACTTCCAAAAATAAGTGAAATTTTGAAGTCATTTGCATTTTCAATTTCAGGTGAAATATAGCTACTTGCACCACAAAGTAAAAAGTATTTATTATCGCCTTTGAAAGGTTTTATTTCTTGAAATGAAATAGATTTTTGTTTTTGATTATCCTGCTTTTCCCCATAAGTAATAAGCAATTGCAGATATGCCTTAAACCAATCATAAGAATATTTAATACTTTCATTTAATGAGTTAGCCAAAGCTTGGCGTTCTTTTTTGAGTTCAATCTTTTGCTTAGCAATATCTATTGCTTCTGCAAGTTCTTCATCTTCATCAAAATCGGGTAGTGTATTTGTTTTTTCTTTTTCAGAATTTGGTTTTGATACTGATTCTGAAAGATTTTCTAAACTTTCGATGGCACCTTCTAAATCGTCAGTATCAATCTCTTTATTTCTTCCTGATGCTTTCCTTTCTGCCTTTCGCCTTTCCTTCTCTCTTTTTTCTTCTAATGCTTTTCTTGCTTCTTCAGCCTCTTCTATACTTTCAAATTTTTGTGCAATTCGTTCGGTTTCTGTTAGAACAACTGTCGGTTTAAAATCAAGTAAATGTTCTAATTCTGCATTTTTCTCATATCCGTCAGCTATTTCATTTATAGTAATTTCGTTTGGTGCTACGAACTTATTGTTTGTTGATAAAAGCCATTTTCGTTTCTTTAGTAAAGTTAGTGTTGTGGCTTCAAAATATTGACGTTGTTGTGAATAATAAAAATATTTATGTTCTCCCTGTAACTCTGAAAGTGGTATTTTCTCTAAATATTGCCACAACAGAAAGGATTTTTCTGCATTAATATTTTTCAATACTTCTTTGCAACCGTCTATTATTTTATCAAAGGTGCCTTGGCCACTATAGCCGTAAGTACCACTTTTTAAACTTTCTCCCCAACTAGGTTTTATCCTGTTTTTTTCCTCCCAATCAGTAATTTCTCGTTTTAAAATTCTTGGAATATCTCTAACGCCAAGCCTTATCAAAAACTCTTTTAATAATTTTTTATCTTCTCTGTCTGTAATAAAACTGTGGTAATCTTTTAAATCAACAAATTTAGCATCGGGTTTTGTCTCAAAATAATTTACTAATTCAGATGTTGGGTAATAAATAAGGTCTACTAATTTATGTGAACTACTTTTATTAAATGAGCCAGATAAA
>CAYRFF010000062.1:0-14057 GCA_964423575.1 uncultured Saprospiraceae bacterium
GTTAATATTTACCATCAATTCACAACATATCACTGGTGAAAGCTCCGTTTAACGCTCACTCTTACCATTTTACAGGTCGCTTATTCAAAAGTAGTTGTTTTTTTACACCCACCTCATCCCCAACCCTTCTCCACTGCGTGGAAGAAGGGAGTTAAAGTCTGTTTTCATTATGGCAGAAACCATTTAACAATTTCATTCCTACTCATTTATTAAACGCAGTGTATCATCCGCCCGAGGCGGACAGGAGATAGGGGTGTATCTCACCTACTCCCTTTTTCCACTGGTCATTCTGAGCAAGCGAAGCGCAGTGAAGAATCTTTAACCAGTGAAACGCGGTCTTATTACAGCGCACGAACCCCAGTGTCGATTCTTTCTTTTCTCTTTTCTATGTCCTTTTTTTCATTGCCAAAAAAAGGACGAAAAAAGGCTAGGAGCTTTCAAAGGCGATTCTCAGCAAGCTGAGACCCTCGATTCGCCTGGTCGCTACATGCTTTTGTTCTGCGACATATAGCGTATATTCCAGGTTTTCATTCTACTTCTTATAATAAATTATCTGTCTTATTGTTTGCACATATCGCAGAACCGCACTTCCGCTTGGCGAACGAGTATCGCTGGTGAAAGCTCCGTTTTCTCGCTCAATTTTCCCATTTTACATATCACTTAATTCAAGGTCTTCGATAATTCGCATTGAATTCGTTATAATTTGAAAGAATTCGCATCTACCATCACGCTCTTCCCTTTATCCACTGGTCATACTGAACGCAGTGAAGAATCTTTAACCAGTGAAACGCGGTCTTATTACAGCGCACGAACTTTAGCAGCAAAAGATCCTTCCTACCGTCAAGATGACTACGTTTTCTGTTGAGCAGGGGAGAGTCTCTGTAACTTAATCAAAGCGCCGTTTAATTCACGACTATTTGTCTTTTACGCTTCTCCATAGCCTTCTCAACTCATTACATACTTAATCTCCTCGGGGTTTATCATTTTTTGAGAAGCATTAAGATATTCAATGCCTACAATATTACCATGAATATCATAATCGATGATCATTCCTCGTTTTTCTTCATCGCTTTCTACAATCTCAGCATCAGTAAATTGTATATATATTATATCCGTTTCTTTATCATATTTAATTTTCATACTTCTCTAGTTTTGTCGTTTTATATGCAGTAATAACCATAGGAGGCTCTTTACATAAATTTATATATATTCTATACAAGTAAATTTTTCCTCCATTCTTTAATTTTCTCTGATAGATACTTTTACATTTATCTTCCTCAAGTATTTCATCAGGACTCATCAATACTTTCTCAAGAACTTCCTGTGATATTCGTCTTTGTTTTAACCTGTCTCTTGCATGAACCGATAATCCATAATCCATGATTATTGCATAATATACGTTATTATTTAGTTTTAAGTTCCTATAAAATCCTTAGATGTGATTTCTGTAATGCTTAATAACCAGGATCTTTAACCAGTGAAACGATGGCTTAATATAGCGCACGAACCCAATAGCAAAAGATCCTTCCTATCGTCAGGATGACTACGTTTTCTATTGAGCCGGGGAGTGGATGCAGCGCTCAATTCGAATGAAACTTTTTCAGGTAAGTTTTAATCAATTGTTGAGGAATACACTATGCAGCATAATTCCATATCTGAACTTCTACTTTATTTTTTATGGCATTTTCTGCGATCTCCATGATTCTTTTAGCTACTTCTTCGTCTAGAATATATTCTCCACAGTTTTCGCATACGGATGCCGGCACCTCTTTGATTATAATAAGGCTCCCCTCTCTTTCTAATGTAACAGTTACTTTACCATTTTTGTATTCACCGGTTTTACAGATTGTACAGTTCATAACTTTATTCTTTTATCAAAATTGGCGTTCCATCTACCAGGATTTGGATAATTTACTGTGATAATAACACAAATTTCTTCTAAATGATTCCTTGATACCACCACATGAATTGGTTTCCCCGAAAGAGTATTCATCATTAGCATGCTGGGAAATGGAACATCATTGGGATAATCTTCAATGATTCTTCCTATTTCAATTACTTTTTTAACAGCATCAATAGAGATTTTTCTCTTAAACATCTGCTGAATAGAATGTCTTGTAAATTTGATTTCTTTACAATTCATGTGGATTTAGTTTAGTACGAACTCAGTGTCGATTCTTTCTTTTCTTATGTCATTTTTTTCGTTGCCAGAAAGATGCTTTTTCTCATTATTCTGTTCTTTTTTGCCATGACTGAATGAAGTCTCGACTTGTCGAGACCAATGGTCGTAAACCGACCATTGATGAAGGAACTGCGAGCTCCTGCGAGCAGCAAGTAAAGTTTATTTCTTTAGTAAAAGGTATTTACCATGAGTCGGCGCTTTGAGTTCCATACGCCACCCACTAAGTATTTAAAGCTAAAATCGCCTAAACTCACAGAATTTTTATACTTACTTTTTGGCATTGCCCCAAAAAGTAACAAAAAAGTCTAGGAGCTTTCAAAGGTGATTCTCGGCAAGCCGAGACCGTTGATTCATTGATTATGTTTCTCGTCTCTGCTGTAAAGACACCTGTGGTACTTCGCGAGCCAATATATAGACTTCGTTAATATTTACCATCAATTCACAACATATCACTGGTGAAAGCTCCGTTTAACGCTCACTCTTACCATTTTACAGGTCGCTTAGCGGGCGAGCTATTGTTGGAAATGATTGTGGTTTATGATTGCTCTTGATGTTTTACATGTCACTTAATTCAAGGTCTTCGATAATTCGCATGAAATTCGTTTAAATTAGCAGCAATTAGCATGTTTCATCATACTCTTCCTTTTACCATTGGTCATCCTGAGCAAACAAAGAGCCGCGCATTTCGAGCAGCCTCAATAACCAGGATCTTTAAACAAGGAAACGTGGACTTATTACAACGCACGAACTTTAGCAGCAAAAGATCCTTCCTACCGTCAGGATGACTACGTTTTCTAATGAGCGGAGGAGACCACTTTCACTTAATCAAGGTAATCGTACCATGCTCCGTTTTTTCTCTTCCGCCGCAGAGTTCAAAAACAACTCTATATACGTAAATGCCTGCCTGCATGGGTTTATCCTTAAAAGTGCCGGTCCATCCTATAATCTCCGGTTGAGCATTTGCGTAAGCTTCTTCATAAACTCTATTACCCCAGCGATTATAGATTTCAAATTCTTTAACTCCGGAAATACTACCAGAGGTGAATACTTGTATGCGATCATTTAAGCCATCGCCATTGGGTGTGAAAGCATTGGGGATATAATATGAGTAATTATCCTCTACCGTGATATTTACGCGGCATTCAGCCTTATTGCCGGTATCGTCCACAACTGTATAAGTAACGGTCGTCGTTCCTATATCATAATAGCCATTCACGCCCCCATTGTAATCGTTGCTAATCGAAAAATCACCGCAGACTCCGGTTACAATAGGATCTGGTAGGGTGACTTCAGCACTGCAATCGACAGAATTATTCTGCACTGTTATGTCGGGCGGACATTCAATCGCAATCTGGTATTCAAATACCACAATAATATCCTTTGTTCCTGTATTTCCACTACTATCAACGGCGTTTATCCTTATTAAAACATCGCGCCCATATTCATATCCCTCTCCGGCCCGAGGGAATTGATTTACTGTATCAAGCAAGCAATTTTCATTTATCGGTCTGCCGGTAATTACATCAGGTATTATGTATTTACAGTCCTCGTCCAGGGCTATATATATCGTATCCGAACCCATAATTATGGGAGCAATTGTATCAATCGGATTTAATATCAGCTCGCATAGTGTTTTATTTCCGGCTACATCTTCTGCAGTTATTATTACAGTTGTATTGCCACTTGCAACTTCTCCTGCTGCAGGGGCTTGGGTGAGTATGATTTTATCCGTAGGAGTACAATTATCGGAGGGATTCAGATTTATAAGAAGGTCCGGAATTTTATATTCGCAATTTTCATCTACATAAATATCCATTTCTGGATCCGGGCAAGTTATAGATGGATTTTCATCATCCTCAATAGTAACTACTGCCTCAAAACGCTCAATTATCTCACCGGAAAACCACCAGCTGTTTATAGTGCATTTGTTCCCGTATCCGATGACATCATTATTCACAAAGTAGGTCCAGTTGTGACATGGCATTGTACAACCACCGAGCATAACTTTCTCTGCTCCGGTACCGGGATCGGCAAGAATTTCCGAATCATCATAATAGAGTAAGGGATGTGGTTCTTCTGCGTCGATATTAGTCACCATAAAGCCAGTCTCCATTTTCTCGGCATCATATATCGGGAAGTGGACCAGTCCATATTGAAATTTTACCTGTATAGGAATAGTGCCTTCCATCACGAATTCATTAAGGCCATCCAGTCTGTCCCAGGGAATACATATTCGTTTGCCTACTTCTTCCATTGTTATTTCATAGAATATTAATCTATCCGCACTATTCTCAGAGTATATGCCATCTTCTTTGTCCAAATCAAGCAGAATTTCCAGTATTCCTCGTCTGTTGACCATAAATTCCAGACAGGGCTTGTCCTCACAAAAGCCTTTTATGCCATAAAATTCGATTTCCGGTTTGTCCGGTGGAGTATATATATCTTCGGGATAATTAAGGAAGACCGGATATTCTGGGATTGTACTATTTTCATTCCACACAGATTTTCTGTTTGTTTCAAAATCTTCTGTGTTCTTTGTTCCAAAGCTGTTGAATGCTACACTGAAACCGCCGGGTTTAAGTCCTGAATCCCGGAAGTCAACCAAACTGATATTTGCTTTATAAGAGTCAGACTCGTCAAGTACGCAGACATAAAAACTTCCGTTAAAAGAACGTCCCAGGGAAGTGATATCATTCAAGGCAAATAGCGTCCAATTATATGACCACAGTCTGCCTTTAATGGCATGTGGCTCCGGAACTGTACAGTTTACCACGGTAATATCCCAAAAGTCTATCAATAAGGGATTGCCGCCCTGATATGGGAACTCAAATTGAATATAGTAATCTCCTTCCGTACTCCAGCCTGCGGATTTAAGTGTTTCTGAATCAATTATAACCGGCTCATATCCATTTTGGACAGTTCCGATGTTGGGCCCGTTGTATGCTTCCTCCCAGGTTGAAATATTTGCGGTATTTTTATCTATGTTGTCTGATTCATAAATGATGTTTCCTGCCGGATCTTTGATATAGTATTTATATTGCAACAGACTCGGAGACGTAGTAGGTTGATTGGGATGTCCGAAAGAAAAGCCAAGATAAATGCACTCGACATCCGGGTTTTGGATATTGATATATAGTTGTGCCATTTTATCCTGGTTATTTATGTTGGCAAAGTTTCCGAATGCGGAGTGGCCGATATTAAGAGCAGCGATATCACTAGTTTCTTGTCCGTTGATAAAGATCGTACGGTTGGGAGCGACTTCACGAGTTCCTTCTGCGTACGCGAGGATTGTACATAGGAGGAGTAGGCTTGTAATAAGTAATTCCTTTTTCATAAAGTATAGCTTCTTAATGCTTATCTTTTCTTATGTCATTTTTTTCGTTGCCAGAAAGATGCTTTTTTCTCATTATTCTGTTCTTTTTTGCCATGACTGAATGAAGTCTTGACTTGTCGAGACAAAGTCGACTAAATGTCGAGTTGATCAAGGATCATGCCATAGGCAGACTATAGACTGAGCTCCTGCGAGTAGATTTTAAGAAGGATCTTTAACCAGTGAAACGTGGTGTTCTTACAGCGTACGAACCCAATAGCAAAAGATCCTTCCTATCGTACCATTGACACATTTACAATTATGATTGCCCATCTCTCATTGTTTCCTTTGATTTTATTTTGCATCTTGATTCCAGAGTAGTTTATTTTAAGGCGCGACAAACCAGCCTGGTTTTATCGTCTTGCATTTTATTTTGTGCTTTAGGCAAAAGAAGTTGAGGTTAAATAGTATCCAGAATAAACCAGGTTGGTTTTACAGGGTTTTAAATTAAAATCGATTATATCCTTTGAGAGCTACCCCTATTGCACCGTACTGATACACTTATGTAACTGCAGCAGTAGTGTCATTTTCAAAAACCTTGTTTGATATTCGCAAAAATTCATACTCAGGATGACCTCGTTTTCTATTGAGGACGAGGTCGAAGCTCCGTTTATTTTACATAAAATTTATCCCTAAAGACTATTGATTAATTATTGCTTTTGGATAAGTTTTTTAATCTCTTCTTTTAGGTCTGGTAGTATATCTTCTATGGTAACCCAGAGAATATCTAAGTCCACTCCCATATAATCATGTATAAGTTTATCTCGCATTCCTGCCATTTCTTTCCAGGGGATTTGATCTGTTTCAGATTTTAGTCTCTTCGAGATGTTTTTTGAAGCTTCACCAATTATTTCAAAGTTTCTAATTACTGCATCTTGAACAATAATTCTTTCCTTGAAATTACTTTCAGTAATATTTTCTGTATAGAATAAGATGCGTTGAATGCTCTCTCGAATATTCATTAGATAAACCCGATCTCGATTACTCATTTAACAAATAGATTAAGTCTTCTTCCACTATATCTTTAAGATATTCGTTTAATGAGTTTTTTGTAATTAAATCGACTTTAATTCCTAGTAAATTACTGAGTTCTTCTTCAAGCTTTATAAGTTCAAAAAGGTTAATTCGCCCTTTAAGGTTGACGAGAATATCAATATCACTATCATCAGTCTGTTCGCCTCTGGCATAAGACCCAAATACACCTATCAGAGAAGGATGATAGGCTTTAAGAGTATCGATTATTATTTTGACTTTATCTTCAGCAAGCATTTTCTAAGTTTTATGTTAATATAACACTATTTATTTGTACGAAAGTTCCTTCGCCCTATTCTCAACCTAGTGTTTATGATCGATTTTGGCATTTTACTTTATTCAAGGTCTTCGATAATTCGCATCTAACATCACGCACTTCCCTTTTCCCACTGGTCTTCCTGAGCCCGCGCATTTCGAACAACCTCAATAACCAGGATTTTTAACCAGTGAAACGTGGTGTTATTACAGCGCATGAACCCAGTGTCGATTCTTTCTTTTCTCTTTTCTATGTCCTTTTTTTCATTGCCAAAAAAAGGACGAAAAAAGTCTAGGAGCTTTCAAAGGTGATTCTCGGCAAGCCGAGACCGTTGATTCGTATAGTTACTACTTGTTGTAATCTATATTTCGTTGTTTAAAAATCCTACTAGCTGCTCGCGGGAGCTCGCAGTTCTCTCCTCGACTTGACATTTAGTCAACTCGATCTCAGCAAGCTGAGATTTCAGTCGGTCATACTGTAAAGACACCTGTGGTACTTCGCGAGCCAATATATAGACTTCGTTAATATTTACCATCAATTCACAACATATCACTGGTGAAAGCTCCGTTTAACGCCCACTCTTATTATTTTACAGGTCGCTTAGCGGGCGAGCTATTGTTGGAAATGATTGCGGTTTATGATTTCTCTTGATGTTTTACATGTCACTTAATTAATAAGTAGTTGTTTTTTTACACCCACCTCATCCCCAACCCTTCTCCACTGCGTGGAAGAAGGGAGTTAAAGTCTGTTTTCATTATGGCAGAAACCATTTAACAATTTCATTCCTACTCATTTATTAAACGCAGTGTATCATCTTTCTCTATTGCCTGGGGTTTTAACCCGAGGTAATGGGGAAAGACAGGAGATAGGGGTGAACATCACGCTCTTCCCTTTTCCCACTGGTCTTCCTGAGCCCGCGCATTTCGAACAACCTCAATAACCAGGATTTTTAACCAGTGAAACGATGGCTTAATACAGCGCACGAACTCAATAGCAAAAGATCCTTCCTATCGTCAGGATGACCACGTTTTCTATTGAGCGGAGAAGATCACTGGTCACTTAATCAAGGTCTTCGAAAATTGGCATAAATAGGCGCCTTTTATCGACCGTTCTTTTCATTTTACAGAAATCTTAATAATAGCCTCAATTTCATAACTTTTACCTTAGTTCCTGAGCTAGTCGAAGTGTTCTCGAAGGCGGTCACTGAGGTTCTCGAAGTGCCGCCTTAAACTCCTCATACTTCTCCATAATTTCCTCATCCGTCATCTGCGATAAAACGGTGAATCGCGTAGGCCTCATCTCTCTGGATTTTTGTAAAATTTCTTTAAAAACAGAATCGGAAAAACCCTTGACAAAGCTGGTAAAGTCTAAGGGTAATCCTACCGTTTTACTAAAGTCTATATATTCCTTTCTCAACTTATTCTGTAAAAACAGAGTGAATAAACTAATGGAGCCGACTTGGATCCCGTGTAACTCCTCGGATAAGTCGAGAAAGTCCAATGCATGACTGATTAAATGTTCACTGCCGGAACAGGGCCGCGAAGACCCGGCAAGCGCCATAGCTATTCCTGAGTTTACCAGACCTTGTACTAGTAAACGCAGGAATTGTTTATCGTATAAATCAATATCCTTAAAATGAATGAGGGCCTTGGCTGCACTTTTTGATTGATGGAAAGCGATGTCATTCATACTCTCCTTGTCTTGTTGAAATGCGAGAATCCAGTCATTGGTAGAAGAGATATTGGACAAAAGGTCTCCTGCAGCTGCTCTGATAAATTCATGCGGAGAGTTCTTTATTACATCGATATCGATTAATACGCCCAAAGGCATCATACCGGGAAGACTTTCGGTTTTTCCTTGTGAATTTTCAATGACTGAAACCGGAGATATTAATCCGTCATTGGATATTATGGTAGGAATGGCAAGTGGATTGACATTGCTTAAATATCCGACTCGTTTTACAGAATCTATGGTCTTGCCACCACCTACGCCTATGATTAGATCTATGTTTTCCGAGTTTACGTAGTTCTTAAGTTTCTCTACTTCATCAAAGGTGTTTCCGCCGAGGATATATCTTTTCCAGTTGTTTTTGGCAGCTATTTTATCGGCATATTCTATGGAAAGTGATTTTCCGGAGACGACAAGCACATTTGTGAAAGCTAACTTATTCCTACGGAGAAATTCATCGACATTATAGATTATTCCTTCATCGACCTGAAAAATTATAGGGAGATAGGACTGTTGTTTATATATCATCTTTGATAAATTTAAAGTATGTATTTCTCTGTGACGACTTGCGGTTGACTACGATGCTTTTATTTCCTCAATCAGGGAAGAAGTACTTATCCCCTGCGTGTAGGGCAGAAAAACCAGCTCGCAATTGTGCTCCTTGAGGAATTCATCGGTGACTCTAATCTGTTCCATATAGCCCTTTTCATCCCAATCATCTCCGTGGACGATTTTATTGATTCCGTAGTGCTTGATGACCTCCTTATTATCAAATTCCCGTATAATAAAGGCTTCATCAACATAACGACATGCCTTAACGATATGCAATCTGTCCTCTTCTGAAAAAAATGGCCTGCGTTTATAGGTCGAGACGATTTCATCGCTATTTATAGACACAATTAACTTATCTCCCAGTTCCCTGGAGCGACGTAACAGTTCTACATGGCCGCGATGGAATAAATCAAAGACTCCTATCACATATACTATCGTTTCTTTTTTCATCTTATATCTCTTGTCCGTAATTACAATTTGCCGATTTTCCGGTAATATTTTAAACCTCGACTATATCTCTGTAAGGAGGAATTTTCCTCTCATTCTCCGGTGGTAATTGCATATAATCACCATAAAAGTGACGGAGATATTCTTCGTATTTTTCAGGTACTTTTACCTCAATATCTGCATAGGGCTTCATCGTTCCGGCGCCGTAAAATTCCTTTGGAATCGGTTCTTTCATTCCGTAGCCTCCATTGATGTTGGTCACATATTCCGATTGCTCTATCGGGTATTTATTACAGAGTGCATCAAATTTTCCTAAGATATATGTATTGGAAAAGGGGAGTAGGAATAACTTGATAAAATCCTGTAACCATATTCTGGGCTTGCTGTATTTTCCCCCATAAACAGGGTTGAAATTTTTATAGAAGAAGAGCTTCTTATAATACTGTGCTTTTTTTATAAAGGCTTTTTGCTCTTCAGGCTCAGGGGAGATTCCCGTCATTTTATACACATCTATATGGAGGAAACTCGTTGAATATCCTCTTAAACCGATACGGGGATACAGCTGCTGGGATATAAAATCGGCCTTGTAATAATCTACGTAAAACTTCTCCGACAATTCTTTTTTATGTGTTTCCACAAATTTATCTATCTGATTATGTGGCACAATTATATCTATATCGGAATCCCAGGGAATAGAGCCTCCGTGTCGTATCGTCCCCAATACAGTACCATAAGCAACATAATAGTCGATATCGTGTCGTTGACAGATTTCCTGGACTTCCCCGAGCATCTCTGTCTCTATCTGTTGCATTTCCAAAAATGTAAGTTTCATATAGAAGTATTTATTCTTAGCAGTCTTCTTAGATTTGCGAAAGCTTATGACAACAACTTCCCTAGAATGTCAGCAATCGGTTTATCTTCAAAAAAGGACTTCCAGCGCTCATCGTACTTAATATCTCTCTTTTCCTGTCGGCTGGGACTGCCACACAAGCTGTGTGAAATCTCCGGATTGTCATTTGTCTTAGTGGGCGGTTTAAAATCATCAATATTCAGAAAAGAGCAAATCTTTGCGATTTCGTCTCCGGTATTCCTGGCCAGATCGGCGTATTCAAGTGTGTATACCGAATCGGCACCGCTCTGATTTTTAATTTTTTTCACAAATCCCCTGTTAGCACGCAATCTCTTGGATGAAGAATATAGATAACCGTAGATTGACCGCTTCTTGGGATTCCAGTATTCCCGTACTTTTTTAGGAATATTTTTCCTTCTGCGATACTTGGAATAAGCAACTCCCTGAATTTTGCGCTCCAGAAAGAGGAACTTTATATTGCCTTTTGCATATCTGTTGAGATAGTATGCTCCAAGGCCATTCTTGGAGGAATCTATAATAATCGATTTCCCTGACTGCTTGTAAATTTCCTGATATAAGGCCCAGATTCTTTGAGCGATTTTTCTGCGCCGTTCATCTCTCTCCTTGTATAGCGAAATCCTTCCTCCGCTAGTAGTTTTAATGAAGTTTACTATCTTTTCCTTGGGAGATATTAACCTGTTCCTAAACCGGGTTTCGTAGGAGTCTGAAAAATCTACATTCTGCAATACTTTGCCCCAAAACTCACATTCTTCAATGGTTTCTCCACAACTACATTTCCAGTCATACAGCACTCCCATGCCCCTGTCTTGCTTGTAATATGAATGCAGATGAAATAATTCGCCTACTGAAAAGGCGCCGGGATGACAAGATAGCAGATAATCGAGTAGAGTGGAACCTGATCGTACATCACCTATAATGTATACAATGAGTGGTTGTTTCATTATGTTAGTTTTTGCCGTTTCCTTTGGTCATTTTAGGTAAAATATGATTTGTAAATATATAGTAAGCTTCAATTTTAAAGAGTTTACTCACCATCCAGTATAAGCCTATTCCTGTAGAAAGTCCTATTGTGATTCTCACAATATTATACGATTCCGACAAGAGCCGGTAATCGATAAAATAGAGTAAAGTTGCGATGCTCACATTCATCAGAAAGAGGGGAAATATGTCCTTCAATTGCTCCTTTACCGAATAATCAATAAATCGCCCTGAAAAATAACTGTTAATAAAGTAGCCTATCAGCATATTGAAGGATTGAAATACGACCAATTGCCATATTCCCATGGGTATGACGATAATCAATCCTATTATTGTGATAATACTCTTTAAAATCTCCAGTTTTAAGTATAAATCGCTGCGTCCTTTGACATTCAGTATGTTCAGATTAAAGGAGTTCAAAGGGAATAAGACTCCTATTATACAGAGTATCTGATAGAAGGGAACTGCCGGTAACCACTGTGAACCAAAGAAGAATTCGATCAGAGGTTCTGCCAGTACTCCTGTGAAAATGAATAAAGGAAACATCCAGAATACGGATTGTTGTATTACCTGCTTATATCCTGATTTTAGCTTAAAATCATCACCTTGGATTGAGGACATGGCAGAGAATGTGACGGTCCTTAAAGAGGATGATATAGTTCTCGCCGGATCATTAACAAGATTATTGGAATAGTGATAATAGCCAAGGGTTTTCAGCGGGAAAAATTTACCGATTACAACGAGATAAGCGTTATTGAATACGGTTCTTATTATCATAGCAACCATAAGGTTTCCACCAAATGCAAACAAATCTTTTGCTTTACTCACATTGAATGAGAATAGTGGTCTCCATCCGGAATGAAACCAGATCTGAATTGCATAAGCAAGTTGAGTCACCAGTTTTAAAGCTATTATACTCCAGACGCCATAACCCAGGAGAGCCATTGCGATACTCACGGCTCCGCCGATAAAAATCGAAGGGAGATGAACGATGGTGAGTGTTTTAAACTTCATCTCCTTTGTCAGCTTGGCTTCCTGTACATAAGAGAAAGCATTGATCAGGAAGACGAGTGAAAATACTCGAGCCAGTTTTATTAAAATCTCTTCGTCATAGAATGCTGCTATCCAGGGAGCGGATATATACATTATCAGATAAATCAGTAGGCTTATTGCCAGATTTATCCAGAAAACGGAAGAGAAATGTTCTTCATCGGCATTTTTCTTCTGGATAAGGGCGTTGTGAAAGCCTGCCTGGACAAGAGTTTCACTGAGCTCAATGAAAATCATCAGCATGGCAATCAAGCCGAATATCTCCGGTGTGAGTATACGCACCAGGATAAGCATAATCACAAAGTGAATTGCCTTATAGCCGATTTTCTGGGATAATGACCAGAGGAAACCTGTTATCGTTTTATCTTTCAGGGAATTCGACATGCTCTTATTGCTCTAGAAGCGGGATTATACCTGATTTTTATATTTCATTTTTTGATAGCATAAGTTATGCTAAATCACAACCGTTCATAACGATTAAAAACTACTCGAGCGAAATTCAGAGAACATTATAGTAGCCGCTAAACTGAACTTTTTGTTGCACTTTTGTATGCAAAAGTGTAGCGACGTAGCCGCTTGAATTCCGGAGGAATTCCAACAAAAAGTTCGTAATAAGCCGTGTTTTTACGCCACATCTTAAAAGATGTAGTTACTAATTGGTCTCACAGAAATTCATACTGTAATATCTTTTATTTCAATCTCATCTTTATGTATTCGTAATAATATGGGACTATGGCCTTGCTGAATTTCCATAGATCGCCTGTAGTAAACTTGCCCAATGTCATCTTTTTATAGGGTATCAGGACTTTCAACCGCAATTTAAAAATGGCCGGAACATCCAGGTCCTTTATCGCATTATAGGCACTGGTGTATAGTTTTTCTCTGGACTCGGCAGAAGTACCTTTATACACTCTGTTATCCAGGTGAATTCCACGTAAAGCAACGGGTTTTTCTATTTCACCACAATAGAGACGCGATTGCAGGACTAGTCTGAAAAACCATTCTGTATCCTGATGCAGACGCAGCTCTTTGTTAAAATAACCGACCTTATCCAATACCGACTTTTTGATTGTCAGGCCGTTTAAATGGAAGTTTCCCTTCACACGTGGATGGAGGTCATAAAACACATAAGCAACTTCTTCCGGCTTCACATAACCACTGAAAGTAGTCAGTTCTTTGATTCCCTGTTGCCCGTCAAATATTTCTTTGGCTTCATCGTCTATAACGTCTAGTCCCAATGCGTTAAAAACTCCTTCTGCATCCGGATTTTGCTTGAAGATTTCCACATCTCTATCAAAGCGATTTTCCAGATAGATATCATCGACATCGAGAAAGGAAATATAATCGTTCTTTGCTTTCTTCAATCCAAGGTTACGCGTTGCTCCCGCACCGTGGTTTTTCCCATCTTCATGCCGGTAATAGACAACTTTAGTATGTTCTTTTTCCAGCTTTGCGCAAATTTCCGCTGAGCTGTCCGTGGATCCGTCATCTACCAATATTATCTCCTTTACTACTTCCTGCAGTAGTACTGAGTTTACCGCTCGCTCGAGGAAGCGTTCTGCGTTGTAAACGGGGATTATGGTGGAGATAT
>CAYRFF010000063.1:0-13956 GCA_964423575.1 uncultured Saprospiraceae bacterium
CCGCTAGAACCAAAGCAAGAAATAGGTTCAAAGGAAATCGTTGCATCGAGATAGCCGATATGGAGCGTACCTAAGGTATCGCATCCTCCATAGCTGCTCGGTAGAGAGAATGGATGGTTTCCGTTTCCGTAATAAGTTTCACCTAAGAAAGTAACAGGTTCAGCAAAGCAGACGAAAGTATCGATGAGGACCTCCGGTGGTATGGGCTCTACGGTCAGTTGCAGGACTGCATCATAGATGCAGCCATCCGCATTGGTCTGCGCTACGCGGTGTTCTCCGCCTGTGTTAATATTTTGTCCCATAAAGAAATAGGGTAAATCAGTCGTACAGATAGTATCGGTAAACAGTTGATCGGGAAAATCAGCGACAGTAATGGTAGTGCAGACCTGGTCTGTGGCACCACAATTAAATGCTTCTACGCAGACTTCATACATACCGGGTGGTATATTCCAGTCGGTGAGAAAAGGCAGTGAATCATACTCTGCAATGAAAACATTATCGATATAGAGATTGTAGCTGGGATTCTGAATATCTGTAGGGAGGAGAGAAAAAGGAACATCGGTAGCCCCACGGCAGATGGAATCCGGAGTAGAAAACATACTTGCCTCAGAGATGACAGCATCGGGTTGATTAGCCATAACCCCTCCTGCACCCTGTAAAACATAGACTTCTATGTTACAATACATATCACTACAAGCGTTTAACTCAATCATATAATGATGCCCCGGTATCGTGGGAAAACTAAATATAGTGCTGTCTCCGTCATCTATACAGGTACAATCCACATAAACTGTCTCATTTTCACAAATACTGTGAGTAATATCGAAGACCCCGAATTTCCACCCAGTACCTTCACCCGAAATGCCACCTACTTCACAACTATCGATTTTAAATTTCAGTTCAACAAAATCTTCCGCTGCAATGAAACTGGTAATAAAATCAAAAGAAGAGCCGGGAAGATTACATATCCTTCTAATATCCCTATATTCTATTGGAAATGAGCCGTACATCTGTGCACCTTCGGTTTTTAAGATTGTACTATCTAATTCACCTACATCACAGAGGACAATCAAATCAGTGCTGTCCTCGCAAGGGTGAGGAGCCCACCTCCAAGGATACACCTCTTGTCCCAATATATTCGCTGAACTGAAGATAATGCATATAAGGACGAGAGTGGAGCTGATTACTACGGTACGCATATACTTTTCTTTTAAACACAGCAGTATACATCAGCCTCTATTAACACTCTACATTTGCCATTGAAGCAGAAATCTCCAACAAAGCTTACAGAGAAGATGATAGTCCGGCACATTTCAGGGATTGTAGGGTTAGGGCATAAGGCAGGCGGACAACCGCTTGTGTTTTGGTAAACAATTTGTTTTAAATTGTTGACTACGTTAGGATAATTAAAAAATAGGTCAGTAACCTCAAAACAATCGTAAAAGGCATAATTATCAATTAGCGTACAATTTGCAACGACATCGTCTTCATCGACTCCCTGATTCAGTCTGCACTGTAGGAGTTCTGCAACAAAGAGACACTCACTATATAGATTAGAATTTGGTGGTGGCCATGTAGCTTGTAATGCATTACATTCTGCTTCAGTTGATCGTGAAGTGGCTGCGGAATCCACAATCGAATCGGGAAAGAGTTCTGTTTGTGTACATGCCGTTAAAAAAAGAAAAAACAGAAAGACGGGGGCAAGGGTAAATATTGTAGATCTCATTGCTTAAAAGTTTTAGTAAGTAAACTATTGGGCAATATAATCATTTTTAATGAGAAGTGTATGGGAATACGCATTTATATGTGGGATGTGGATTGTAAAGAAGTAAAGTTGTCAAGTCGTAAAGTTGTAAAGGCACGAAGTTGTGAAGACGCAACGAGGATAATCAATTTATCGTTTATTATTGTAATCGTCATTTGTTTCTGAAATTTATTTTGATAATTGAAGAATAAGCTGGCGTAATTCCAGCAGTAGAACTAATTCATGAATTAGTTTACTGCTGCCCATCAATCCCACTCACCGTATCAACGTCAACGTCCCCGACTGCCTTACGATATATCCATCAGTAAATTCCAGCACAAACCTGTAACTAAAGGCACCCGGGTTTAGCTTTTCTCCCTTGAACGTGCCATCCCATCCATCTGCAGAGGTCGGAATATCACTTGCCTGAAAGACTCTGTCACCCCACTTGTTATAAATTTCCAGTTGTACAATTTTCGCTTTTCCTTCTTCGGTATAGATCGTCCAGGTATCGTTGACGCCATCTCCGTTGGGCGTAAAGGCATTAGGAATATAGATATTGCGATTATTGATGACAATCACCGTTACAGAAGCAGAAGCTTCACAGCCGTTGATATCGGTAACAGTCAGAAAATACGTCGTTGTCTCATCAGGAGATACAAAGAGCGAATCACAGGGACTGCAAGGAATAATTTCCCCTGTTTCTGTCGTCCAGACAAGACTGCTGATGCCTCGGGTCGGTGGTAGGATCACGGGAATCAATGTAGCTGTCTGACCAATGGTAATCTGAATTGTCGGTGTAAGGCCTGCCTCCAAAGCATCCGGTTCTGATAAGATAATTTCATCGATGGAATATTCACAACCGTGCGCATCCCTGATTTCCAAAGCATAAGTACCTGCCGCAAGATCGGTAAAAACACCTGTACTGTTCTGCTGCTGCCCTAAGGAATACTGATAAGGCGCTGTTCCTCCATGCACCGCTTCTACGCGAACCTGCCCGGAGTTTTCCCCGATACAAAGCGGATCAGTGGTCATAATATCTACGGATTGAATTGCCGAAGTATCTTGCTCGACTGTGACAGAAACTATCGCTGTACAGCCGTTTTTGGTATTGCTGACTAATAGCGTATAAACTCCGGGTTCAGATACAGTCGGTTGTAATGTCTCAGCACCCGTCATGCCGACCGTTGGCGACCACTGATAGACAAACTCTGCTCCCACCGAAGAAGCAGTCGCATCAATTGTTACTGTTTTTGTATCGCATTGAAAGCGAGCATCCACAGTAGCGATTGCTAAAGGAGCAATGGTGTCTATTTCCACTTCTACGCTTGTAGAAGCAGTACAGCCATTTTCAAGATCAAGGGCCGTGAGCGTATAGATTCCGGGCTCAGAAACAGTTGGTTGCAGCGTTTCTGCACCTGTCATTCCGCTAGTCGGCGACCATTGATAGCTGTATTGACTTCCTATGGAAGACGCTCTCCCATCAATGCGCACAAGTGTATCAACGCAGTTAAGGATTCCTTCCGCAAATGCCTCCGCAATCGGCAGAGAATCATCCTGATAGACTTCAATCGTAGCAGTATCTGCACAGGAAGTATGCGTATCTGTCACCATCAGCCTGTAAACTCCTTTTTGCGTCACTTCAGTCTCTGCAGCCGTAGGCGTAGCAATCGGCAGTCCGGGCGGAACAGAAGTCCAGCTGTAAGTATAAGAAGGCAGTGGATTATCCACGGAAGGCAGACTACCTGATGTAGCGATTGCCTGCGTCGGCGGCGGATCCAATGCCATCGGTCTTTTCAGTGCATTTTTGCCTGAGGTTGAAGTGGAATTGATGGGTGCAGAAGGTGGCGGGCAGAATACTGCAGGTCATACTGCAGCTACGCTTACTTATGGGAAACCCGGTGTTTTTCAGGGAACATTTTCCTATTGCCTGGAAGATGAAGACGGGAATCCCGCTGCGTCGGAATCAATAGCAGCGGGTCTGGATTATCCGGGAATAAGTCCGCAGCATGCCTTTTTAAAGGATAGTGGCAGAGCGATTTATGAACCGGTAACAGATGAAGAAGCAATTGAGGCATACAATTTGTTATCTAGATTAGAGGGCATCATTCCTGCTATAGAATCCAGTCACGCAATTGCATTGGCAATGCGAAAGTTAAAAAATAGCGGAAAACTTGCCGTAGTAAATTTGTCAGGAAGAGGCGATAAGGATTCTTCCAGAGATATGTAATGGTTTACCCAAAATAATCACGAATCATTTTGGGATGTTTAAATAGGGTATAGCCTTCCGGGATTTCTAGTTGTGGCTCAATTGAAGTTCTGGGGGGCTTTTTTATTTCCTGCCCCTACATCAGTAGTATCCCTAAAAGTATCAATTTCTCTTTTTTACTTCCCAAAACCTCACGTTTTTATTCAAAAATCATCAGTAGTTTATGAAAGATGAGAGAAAAAGATTATTTTACCTTAAACTCTATTATTAAATAAATATTTTATGCCATGAATAGATTTAATTTGTTCTCCGCTCATATTCTACTACTAGGAAGCTTTTTACTTTTATTAACATTCCCGCAAGCATCATTTGGGCAAAGTGTAATTGACAGTATAGCAATCTGTCAGCCGAGGAGTATTAATATAGACTGTGATCCAATGTACAGAGAGACGAATACTAATTCCTATATTGTTCGACTGCATACGCATGTAATTAGGGATTCGAGTGGCAGTGGCGGACAAACCTTCGAAGAAGTAAAAGAAGCATTAACATATCTAGATACAGCCTTTAGTGAACATGGCATTTATTTCAGCTGGGATTGTATACTTCATGAAATTCCAGATAAAGATTTATACGGTGGAGAGTTTAATGGTTTCGAGGACTTGAATAATAGGAGTTATTTTGAAAATGGGCTGAACTTATATTTATATCCTGATGATACTAAACATGGAAATAATACTATTAAAGCTGAAGGCTATGGAGAAGGTATTCCCGGGAAAAGCCTATATGTTATGGGGTCTAGGAATGGACAATCTTTAGTTAAGTCTCATGTTCTTTCTCATGAGGTAGGGCATTGTTTGGGTTTATTGCATACACATCATAATTATGATAGACCGGATGCTGAGAACCCTGATAAATCTAATTGTGATACAGCCGGAGATTGTGTCTGCGATACACCGGCAGATCCCTATCTTTTAGGCAAAGTAAATCAAGCATGTGAATATAATAACGATGAAGATGAATACAGTCCAGATACAAAGAATATCATGTCCTATGCAAGACTTGAGTGTAGAAAACATTTTACACCGGGTCAAGGAACGAGGATGAGGAATGTTCTGGAAAAAATAGACTCAATGAAATCAATCCTTGTTGAAACACTATTTATTGATGGAGAGGTTGTCTGGAAGCCGGACCCCTTTACGAATGGGGAAAAGTTCATTGAAGGAATAGTAGTAGTTGAACCGGAAGCGCATCTTCATATAATGCCTGGTGTTGAAGTCAACTTTACAAAGGGTGGTAAATTAATCGTAAAACAAAAAGGTAAGCTGACACTTGAAGGCACTTTGACATCTTCAGCTTGTAGCCAAATGACATGGAAAGGAGTAGAAGTCTGGGGAGACGGGACAACCGCACAACAAATGGGACAGAGCAATCATGGAATTTTTATAGGTAAAAATGGGGCAGTTATTGAGAATGCAGAAGTGGGCTTAAAGCTATATGGACCATTCAGAAAGAATTCAGGTGGTATCGCGCAGTGCACTGAAATGACTTTCCATAATAACAGAGTAGGTGTATGGTTAAGTCCATACTCTGTCGTCGGAAGCACTGTTAAGAAATATTATGCGTATTTTCGAGAATGTGACTTTATCAATGATGATGATTATCCTCATGGTGATAAAGAAAATAAATTTATTGCATTTGTTTTAATGGAAGGTGTAATCGGACCTAAATTCGCTGGTTGTTCTTTTATCAATGAAAATGGAGTCCATGGAACGGGGATTGACGCTGAAAATTCAAGTTTTTCAGTCATTCCTGCGTTAAATGCCAAAGGAACAGTCAAGACAAGAAGTATCTTCAAAAATTTAAAACGAGGTATTAGCAGCAGACCATCATATTACGGTAACACTCTAGCTTTTGTAGTTGAATATGCTGATTTTGAAAGATGTGGGACGGGCATTTATGATGACAAAACGTCGTCTGTAAAAATTAATGAGAACAAGTTTTACCTGGGTAATCTTTCATCTACTAGCACGAGAAAAGTACAACGAGGAGTATATCTCATGGATGGAAAAGCATTTTTGAGACTGGATGAGAATGAATTTATCCATGAAAGCTTGAATAATGAAATATATACCGTAGGAATGACTATTGATAATATAGGAGAAAATAATCAAAAAATCCGGCGAAATAGCTTTAATGGAGTACATAGAGCTATTCAAGTTTCGGGGAATAATGGATCTTCTATAGAAGGCTTGATCCTAGAATGTAATGTCACTGAAAATATTCAAGAAGTGGACTTTCTGGCTTGTGACGAGACCTCAATTAAAACTAAACAGAGTATTGTAGCATTCGTCAATGACGACCCAATAGATCATTCCGTAGCAAATATCTTTTCACGTAGTGGAAGTAAAACCGATCGCGATTTTTCTAACGAAGCTCAAAATACCGAAATAGAATATTTTTATTACAAAGAGGATGAAAAGCCGATAAGTTATTCGAAACTTGATGTAAATAAGGGAGAAGAAAACTTTTGCGAAAGCAGAATATGTGAGCTCCCTTGTTTACCTACTGCTGACATTATCCCGGAAAAAGTAAGATTTAATGATGCGCGAGGAAAATATCATAATGCCCTTACCCAAGCAGTAATTTCAGGGCAAATGAATAACCCAGGTTTAGAAAAAGGGATGCTTCTTGAAGCTGAAGCGTATCGAAATATCATGGATAACGCTGGAGAGAAGGTACTGGAATATTATCTCTTTGACACTACGGAGATACAGATGGATTCTGTGAGACAATGGTTATTGAACTTGGAATACTTTACCAATGATTTAATTGTAGCTTTTGATTATTTATCCGGAGGACAAGGTGCGAAAGGTCTCAATATCCTTCAAAATATTCCGAACAGATATAATTTAGATCAAGAGCAACAAAACGATTTGGCTTCAGCCGGTCTTTTATATTCTATCCTGAATCAATTTCCGGAAGGTGAATATGATGCACAAGCATTGGCGTCATTGAATGCGATATCTATCTCAGAAACATATTTTAGTAAATCCTTGAGTCAATCTATGTTGAACCCCGGTAGCTTAAGAGATTTAGATGATATCTGTGGAAATGTTGCAGCTCGGAGCAAAGAGGATAAGGGGAGTGTGAATGAAATCTCTGAAGATGCTCTAATCGTCTATCCCAATCCTGCCCGTGATAGAATCACTTTTCAATTCCCTGAGACGGCTTCATGGGATGTCTATGAACTCTTGATAACTGATATGCTGGGCAGGACGGTATTGCATAAAAACATTTCAGGGAAATCAGCGGAATATATATAGTATTGCAAGAGCCAAGAGAGCGGCATGTATTTTTATAGAGTAACGAATAAAGCGGAAGTTGTAGGACAAGGAAAGATAGTTGTCGAATAATGAAAATGGATATCATGCGTAAATTCCTATTTGTCTTCCTTTTATCGAGTATAAGTATTACTACTCAATCTCAGTCGAGTTTTTCGTTGAAATATGATTTTGGTAGTCCGACACTCCTTAATAATATGCGTATAGTTGATGATACAATTTATATCAAAGGATTGATATCGGATAAAGAGACGGGACAAGCTTGTATCTTATATGCGCGTCTAGATAGTTTCGGCGTCCTTCTCGATTATCATCAATATTGTGACTCTCTGGGCAGAGTATATACTTCTAATAAAAACTATCCATTTATTGCTTGTTCAGACGGGGGATTCTTGATAGAAGATGACATTTATGGTTCCGGAGGTAACACAGGTGTATATAAAATAAGCAAGAACGGTACTGTTGAATTTTATATAGAATATGAGAGACCGGAAAATATCAGGACGGTATTACCCAGGCAACTTATAGAGCTAGAGGATGGATATTTTGCCCTGCATAAAGTACAATTGGCAGATTATACTGGACGGGTTCAGCTAGTCAAGTTGGACAAGGCTGGAAATATAATGTGGGAGAAAATCTATGACAGGAATGAGTCAACTGGTTTATTTAGTATGTCAAAGATGGACGAAAACAACATTTTGATTGCTGGTTCAAAGGCGAATAAAGGTATTTGGTTTTTTGTTGTTGATAGTCTTGGGGAGAAACAGTGGGAGAGTTTCCTCGATAATTGGCCGAGTGGACATATCGCTTTATTCTGAAACAAACAGAAAATAGTGAATGGATGTACTTAGCACTTCCGATGACAATTTTTCGTCAAGATCCTTTTAGATATGGAGTTACACCTACAATCGGGAAACTTACAAGCGATATGGAAAAGGAATGGGAGGATGTCGTCGCAGAAAGTTGTTGGCCTAATAACGACCAGTTTTATACACTGAAAGAAACTGTCGATGAAAACTGGACTGTAGCCGGGAAGATGATGGTCCCGTTCCCTTCAGATGTTACAGAAGAAGGGAACTGGGATGATTATGAAGAGCATCTCTGCTTTTACAAGTTCAGTCCTGAAGGGGATAGTATCTGGCTGCGATGTTATACGGCGTTTGAGGAAGAGGATATAATAAACAGTCCGAGCTGGGTAGCGCATGATGTCTTGTCCTCTGGCGCATTGGTTGCTGCAGGATATTTTTATAAGAACGGGGTATATCATCCTGTTCTAGTAAAAGTAGATAAGAATGGTTGTCTGGATACGCCATGCCTGCCTACCTCAACAGAAGTGCCGAGCATGAGTAAGGACTTGAAAGTCTATCCCAATCCCAGCCGAGGCCTATTAAACATAAAGAGTGAGAAGCCGATAAAAGCATATACGATTTACAGTATTTATGGTCAGCTCTTGCAATCTGATATGATGAGTAATACAGAAATAGATATATCGGGTTTATCTTCAGGGACTTATTTCCTGAACGTGGAGTATGTTGATGGTGGAAGAGGAGTGGAGAAGTTTGTGAAGATATGATGAAGCGTTTAGGTGCAAAGTCGTTGAGGCGTGAAGTTGTGAAGATGTTGAGTTATGAAGCCATGAAGTCAGTGTTCAATAAAACTGAAACTTCTCTGCATCAAATACACCCAAATCGCTCATTTTAATCTTGGGGATGACAAGCAAAGCCATAAAGGAGAGTGTCATATACGGTGCATGCAGTTGTGAGCCACATTCTCTGGCAAATTCACTGATTTCTTTATAGACAATACCGATTTCCCGCGCAGATTTATCGCTAATCAGACCTGCGATAGGTAGAGCAACCTGCTTGGCCGCCCTGGGAGAGACGGCAGATAAACCGCCCTTGGAACGGACGAGCATATTGATGGCTTCTACAAGAAGATCGTCCTTGTCTCCGACTGCGACAATATTGTGTGAGTCGTGTGCTACTGTGGAAGCGATTGCACTGTTTTTAAGGCCGAAGTTTTTAATAAAACCGATTGCCGGGGGAGCTTTTTTGTAACGGTTTAATACGACGATTTTAAGAATATCATTTTCCGTATCTGCTTGTAGATAACCGTCCTTTTTCGGTAGAATTTCAAAGGATTTTTCGGTAATTAAAGAGCCATCGATGGCGTTGATGACCGGCTGTTCTTTTTTATCCGATTTTACCTGTAAATCAGAAGCCGTGATTTCAGAAGTGTCAAAGTTGTTGATAATCTTGTGTTTCTTATCGGCCAAGGTCGTTTTTCCTTCCTTCGCGACTAATTTTCCGTCGATATAGCTTTCAAGAACTTTAAAATCCTTAAAATTATCAATAGTGATAAAATCTGCCGGATCGCCCACCTGCAATGTACCTACCGGAATCTTATAGTGATTGACAGGATTGATACAGGCAATCTGCAGAACATCAAATAAATCGTAGCCTAAGTCCAATGAACGCTTCACAACTTGGTTGATATGTCCTTCCAGCAGGTCATCGGGATGTTTATCATCGCTGCAGAACATCACCATATCGGTGTGAGAAGCGATTATCGTATGCAGTGCGTCATAATTCTTGGCAGCTGAACCTTCTCTGATGAGGATTTTCATCCCAAAACCGAGTTTGTCAAGTGCTTCTTCCAGAGTGAAACATTCGTGATCTGTGCTGATACCGTGGCTGATATATTTGCCTGCCATTTCTCCTTTAAGTCCCGGTGCGTGTCCATCGATGGGCTTGTTATATTTATTTGCGTAAGCTAATTTCTTCATAATCTCCGGATCGTCATTCAACACACCCGGATAATTCATCATCTCCGCGAGATACCAGATGTCGTCAGACTGCATTAATTCCTCAATGAGAGTGGCATCTATCGTTGCGCCCGATGTCTCAAATGTCGTTGCCGGAACGCAGGAAGGCGCACCAAAATGAATCTTGAGCGGACTGTCCGCGGCATTTTCTATCATATAGCGGATTCCATCCATACCGCATACATTGGCGATTTCATGGGGATCGCTTATGGTGGCAACAGTGCCGTGTGTCAGGGCTATCCGAGCAAATTCATAGGGAGTGAGCATACTGCTTTCGATATGAATGTGTGCGTCGATAAAACCGGGTAAGATATATTTATCATCGACTTCAGAAGCTTCTGTGATTTCTGTAATGATGCCATCGGAATTGAAGTGAATAATGCCGCTGAAAATGCGTCTTTTCCTTACATCGATGATATGACCGCTGATATTCATGTTTCTATACTCTTTTTATGCAAGATAATGGAAATAGCTAAATTTATGATTTAATGAGGAACTTTATTGAAATGAAACCGGGTTGTCTGTTTTAGACAACATATAATTGCAGCAAATCTTAAACTTTTTTTATTTTACAATAAGATTAAACCGGTATTTTAATTTACATTCCCAATTGGCTAAGGATTGCTTATCTTTGTCTATCGCATGAAATTATCTATGTTGAAGTACGTTTGCAAAACTTTGATTCTTTTTTTAATCATCATGAACTCTACACTTTCAGGTAAAGCTCAGATTGTGTATCATAATACCGAAGGGATCCTTGAAATAGAAGAAAATAAGCCCGCTTTTGCCGCTGCTTTTGACGTGATAGATTCAATATGGAGCGAGGGCTTAAAATCAACAAGAGGTGATATCCTCGATTTAGGTCCACGAAAATTTCTTTTTATCGATGGCACATTTGATGTGTACGAGTGGATTGCCGGGGAGTGGAATAACTTATACAAGGGTATCTTTAAGGGGTATAATTTTGGTGCTAAAAAGTTTATTTTTGATGGTAAAATTTATTCTTTCGGAGGTTACGGATACTGGCATAAACATGGGCAGATTATAGAGTTTCAGGAAGATAGGGGCGAGTGGGAAATACTTCCCTTTTCCGATGGCTTGCCTAACGGACTTGCTTCACTGGATGATGGAGTTCTTAAAATAATGGGGATCGATTCCTATTATAGAGTTTACGTTAAGGAAAGGACAATTCAATCCAAGCCACATCCTTTTGTAGTGAAAAGCGGCACTCAGCTAGAGAATCATCTCACATTTGAATTTGATGATTATACCATTAATCTGGGTGATAAAAAGCCCAACTACGCAATTGATAAAAGAACCGGAAAGGAATATTATTCGGAATTAAGTCCATTCCAGAGGATAGGTAGAACAGTGCTTGAAGGTTTATTATATTCCTATGGGAATTCAATTGTGTGTTTTAGTCGCGACTTTGAAGTGTTAGCCAGTTATGAGGTTCAACGAGAGCTGGAGTTTTTTGCTTTATTGGAAGATGAGGCTGCAGCTGTGAAATCCTCGAAGCTTATATATTGGGCTGCCGGCTTTTTACCACTTATATTAATCGGCTTTTTTCTTTATAAAAAACGTAGAAGAACAAACGGGAAAGCTGAGGATGGTGTAGATTATGAATTGCTTAAATCTCAAGAGATTATCAATAAGCTTCTTCCATATAAAGGAATAGTTCTTAATCAGGAAGAGCTCGATAAAATACTAGAAATAGATGAAGGTAATTCGCCTGAAAAGATAAGATATCAGCGTTCTCAGCTGATTAAGGAGGTTAACCGTTTCAGTCAGGGGGTTCTATCAAAGGATCTGATTAAACGTTACAAAGACCCGGAAGATAAAAGACGCTATGTGTATTCTATTCTGAATATTGACGTCAAAGATTTCTACAATTGAGTCAGAGAAGTTTTAGGTATATTTCCATGAATAAACTTCGTAACTGATATTTTATTTTTTTAAAAGTTGCTACATCCCTTTAATTTAGGACAAAACAGTCGCATTTATTCATTATTTATTATTTTTAATAAGTCCAAATAAAGATTGTATATTTGGATGCGGCCTGCAAAATCGCCCTTTTTTTGCGATAATAATAGGGAGGGAAAGCCAAAGCGGGTACGTGTAATAAATATTCAGATTTGCCGAAAGGCTAATAAAATAAAATTTCATAAAATGATAGCAGAAACAATAGTAAGAAGTGACAACACCACTATGATGACGCCGACGGAGAAGAAAGAACTGGAAAGAAAACTTATTAAATCCCTTGCAGGAAAATTTGGGGTAAGTTTTAAGTTTGCTGAGACATTTTCTCCCAATCGCAACTATGAGTATCATGAACGCCATTTTTCTCAGGCCAATGAGATTTCATTTATTATTGATGAAAGCGAGGATATGATTTCCATACAACATATTCTGCTTGTAGGAAACAGATACATAAAGCACTGGCGACAGGTCTGGATATATGAAAATCGGGAAATATGGAACCTGGTAAAAGGGCACGAATGGGAGAAAATCATGCTGACAGAAGAAGAAGCTGCCGGGACATGGACTCAAAAAGTGTATCAGGTAGATGAAGCGCCGAGATATGAGGGTTACGGAACATGGGTGCATGTGGATGGTAAGCATTACTGGGAAAGTACTACGGATGCTGCACTTCCTCGACGCGAGATTACAATCCGCGATGATTATAATGTGTTGCGTCGTCATTCCCGCATAGAGATATTGGAATCAGGCTGGATGCTGGAGCAAGATAATGAGAAAATATATCGTGCCGATGACAATATTACGGATACGCTTATCTGTATGGAAAAGGGGCTTGAAGAGTTCCGTATTAAGAATTATGACATTACCAATGTGATGAACTGGTGGGAAGAAAGGAAGGCATTCTGGGCGGATGTACGTGATATCTGGGAGTCTATCCGCGAAGGACGGGATATGATTAAGATTGATAACGATATGGATCTTTACATGGGACAATTTGCACTGGCTGAACAGTTCAGCGGTGATAAATACAATCAGAATGTGGCAAGTGATGCAATTAACACATTAATTAAAAAGCATCTGGTGGAGTATAAGGCGTTTTAAGCTGAGTTTATTTATAAGTTAATTTTAGCTTACGCAAATGATTAAGGCTGTTATAAGGATTCTTATGACAGCCTTTTTAATATAAACTTTACACTATGTGTAGAATGTTTATTTGTGTAAAGACGCACACCGGTCATTGAGGCGGCATTTGCTTGCAAATACAAACATAGGATGCCGTTCGTGCCCACTGAATCAATTCTTTTTACGCCCAAACACCTGAACTGCATAAGGAGTATTCCTCGCTATTCCCATCTCGGTATATCCGGGCTTCATGATATTCCTACAATGAGGTGGACTAGCAATCCATGCTTCGATGGCACGCTCTTCATCTCCCCAGCCATAATATATATTTTCGCCCCATGTTGCATGTTTATAGCCGACGCGTGTCATCCGTTGCGCAGCCGAACTACCATCAGAACCGGTATGGTCAAAGAATTCATTCTCTTTCATATCGTCAGCGTGTATCTGTGCTGCTTCCTCTAGTAATTCATCCCATTGTAATGGTGTCGTCGGTTCCATATAATCATCTCCGCACTGGCAACCGGCTTCCCTGTATTCATTGACTAGTCTGACAAGTTTTTCCTTATGTGTTTCTTCCGGTTTTATATCTGGATTATCCACATTGTCCTTCTGACAGGCCAGAGATATCATGGCGATAAGCGCCAAAAACAGATGTAATTTCTTCATAGTTTAATTTTCTGTAAAAGAGGTGCAGAAGTTTAAATTAGCTGCTTGCAAGATATAGAATTGTTTT
>CAYRFF010000064.1:0-13937 GCA_964423575.1 uncultured Saprospiraceae bacterium
GGAAATAATGAATATTTTATTTAACTCTGTTGCAGTTCACATTTGAATCCTGCTAAGATTCAGTTTAATATTTATAAATTATAATTACAGTCAATATCGACTAAAGTTCAAAACTACACACACACACACACAATTTAAATTGTCATAATTCTGTCATATTTTTAAATAAATTGTTAAAAATAGGCAATAGGACGGCTAAAAACCTTCATCAAAAAAGAAATCACACAGTATTAAATACAATTACCACGAGAAAAGTCAAGAAACCACTTCACTAAAACCATCTTTCCTATCGGTTCAAGGAGAATGTTGTAAAAGTGAGGTTAAAAGGTTTACAGTACTTCTACCGTAGTAATCACTATGAAGTCTATACTACGCAAAGATGAGAAGTTGTCTCACATGATGAAGGCCTCAAAGTTCTCCCCATTTAAGATAGCCGTAGTGTTATTTGGATATGCGGTTAAAAAGGAATTGGGAAAGCTTGCTTTCTTTTTCTTCCATTTAATTTCATATGCATTAATCTGTCCATCACTTTCTTCTATATAATCTATTTCAGCTCTGTCATGCGTTCTCCAGAAGTAGCTATTCACATAGTTCTCATGATATTGATTGTATTTTAAGCGCTCGGATATGATATAATTCTCCCATAAAGCACCTTTATCCTGTCGCATTTCCGGCATTCTGAAATCACTTATGAGAACATTTCTTATTCCGTTATCATAGAAGTAATATTTCTTCCCTTTTTTAATTTCATTGCGTAGGTTTCTGCTGAATGCAGGCAACTTAAAAACGATAAACGCTTTCTCAAATAAATCCAGATACTTTTCTACTGTTACAGAACTTATATTCCCTACGAGATTGGATAATTCGTGATAATTAACCTCACTGCCTACTTGAAATGCAAGAGCACGCAAGAGTTTTTCTATATGACTTGTTTTCCGTATGTCCTCTAGCTGCAAAATATCCTTATAAAGATAACTGCTTGCTAGCTCAATTAAAACTTGTTTTTCCTTTCCCGGGTTATTCAATACATCGGGATAGGTTCCATAAATCAGGTGTTTCTCCAGTGTACGCCTTGCTTCAAGAAGAGATGTATTTTCTACTATTTCTTCATAACTGAAAGGATATAAATAATGTGTTATTTTTCTTCCGGTTAATGGCTCATTCATTCTGTTCTGTAACTCAAATGAAGACGATCCTGTAGCTATCACCTGAATATCCGGACGAGTATCATAAATCAATTTCAGTTTTTTACCTATATCGGGTATTTGTTGCGCTTCATCAATCACAACCAATCTCTTATTCCCAATATGTTGAAGTAGCTGAGTACTCGTAGTTGCTTTTGTAAATAATTCAAGGATATCCGCTTCATCTGCATTAAACCAAATAGACTGCTCATCTAATTCCTTAATTAGTTGTTTTAATAAAGTCGTCTTCCCCACTTGTCTGGCCCCTATTAAAAGAATAACCTTACCGGTAAAGCAATCTTCTTTCAGCCTCTCTTTTAATTTTCTTTGAAACATATCAGTCTATTTTCATCAAATATACCACATATTTCATGCCTATTTAAAATATTAGGCGTGATTTTTAAAGTACGTTTTAAATATTAGGCGTCTTTAAGGATAACGTTTGCTGCGGGGAGTAAGATTTTGCCGTAAGAAACAAGATTTGCCAACTTTCTAAAAATTGGCAAATCTATCAACCGCACAACAACCACTTTCTTCCCTTCCCTCATACAGCAAGATAACATGGTTTAAGCATATTGTGCTTCTTAAACTAGCATTTCTCTATAAAAGTGAGTTCAATTTAAAATTTACCTATTAGGGTTCCACTTTGTAATTGGTATAAAAATCCTAGCACTTATTATACTAGTTTTTTCGTTAATTGGATTATTAGTTTCTCCATAATTATTAGTCCATCTCGAATCAATAAGATTGAGTTGATAAGTTAAGTCAAAACCGAAAGGGAAACTAGTATTTTGAAAGAGTTCAGTTCCTAAATACATCCCTATCATCAGTGGACTAACATTAAGCTCAAGTTTACCCGTTTGATTATTAAAATTGAGATCATTTAGGTCAACAGAAACATTATTATCGTACATGGATAATTTTGAAGGCATATAAGAGAGAATTCCTCCTACTTTTAGTTTACAGATTTCATAAGAACTCAAAATATATCCAATTGAAACACTACCCACTAAACTATTTAAAACAGTTGATTTTTGGTCTTCTTTACTTGAAGAAAAACCAAGACCTAATTCTGGCATAACATAAAAGTTATTGTATTCAATAGCAACATTCCAGCTTGTGAAAACATTAACACTATTAACTACCGGAATTTTATTTTGTTTTAAAGTCTGATTAATCGCCAAATCTGTAAAGACATACGCACCTGTATTAAAATTCAATTGTCCCATTATGGATTCATTGCTTTGTGCCTTTATCGCTACAATAATAAATACGCTACTCAAACCTATTAAAATCAGTTTTTTCATAAAGGTTAATTTGAGTTTTGAGTTCTGGCAAGCCAGAACTCAAAAGTTAGTTTAATAATTACTGCAATCCCCAGTATTGAATGCCGTATCTTGCCGTACTCATAGTACCTAGAATTATTAGTTTATCCATAGATGATAATTCATTAGAATTTAAGATAAGATTTTCTGCGTTAATTGAATAGTTTACAAACGCTGAATCACTGAAAGTCGATAGTAATGCCTAGAAATAGGGTCCTAAAACGGTTTTCACATTTTCGGTAATAAAATCATTTTCATAATTATTTAAAAAGTCAGAAATATTATACATTTCGTTATCTTTTACGACATCTAAAACGTTTAAGTTATCAGATTTACTATAGTGTTGGAAGTCAATTTCTCCTACAATATCATTATCTATAAGCAAATCCTTTGTAAAATCGTAAAACTTACTTGCATCAAACTCATTGTTTTCAATATAATTAATATCATTTTCTAGAGCCTGATTAATTGCTTGATAGTGATTTGCACCAACATAATCATAAGGATTAGCAAGATTATAGATTGGGGTAAAATCTATCTTCATTTCATTATTATTAGATCCAGCTGGATAAGCGGCTTTAATTGATGCACTTGCACCGCCAATTACACCACCTATTATTGCACCAGTTGCGGCACCCGATGCAGATCCGGCAGGGCCGCCAGGTGCTCCTATAACAGTACCTATCCCCGCACCAGTTCCGGCTCCAGTTATCATGCCACCTAAATCTGCACCAACAATTTTTAACCATTTGGGTAATAGCTCAACTTCATTATTGTGAGTTGTTTCAAGATAAGAATGTGTAATTTCCATGAACTTCTCTATTTCTTGACTATTAGAAGTACCTTCTTTTTGGCAAGAAATTAAGAATAAGGTAGCTAAAACCATCAAACCTAAATTACCAAATATTAAATTTCTCATAATATAAAAGTTTTAAGTAATTCCTACTTTGTGTTCAAGCAGTGTTCGGAATGTCTGCTGTAGTATTCCGGATTCCACACTGCTAAATATACACACACACACACACAATTTAAATCGTCATAATTCTGTCATATTTTTAAATAAATTGTCAAAAATAGGCAATAGGACGGCTAAAAACCTCTCTATTTAAAATATTAGGCGTAATTTTTAAAGTACGTTTTAAATATTAGGCGTATTGAAGGCCAAGTACCAGATTTGCCAACTTTTAGAAAATTGGCAAATCTCTTTATTTCTTTAAAATGCATAATTCACCCCTCGACCAACTATGCAATTCTCAATTTTATTTTGATATTTGCATGGTTAATCGTGAAAGTATTCTTTTAATTTCTGAATCAAATCATTTAACGACACTACATCGATATTCTCTTTCATAGACCAACTTTCCTGAGATGGAGTTACAATAAAAGTATGGCAAGGCTGTACATCTTCTATAGAGTAATAATTACCTTTAGACAAAGAAGGAGCATAGGTAGCTTTACACTCAATCGCTATAATTTGATGACGATATTGTACTACAAAATCAATTTCCGCTCCTCCGGAAGTCCGATAAAAATTTATTTCAGCTTCCGGAAACATTCCGCGTAAATTAATCAACACGATGCCTTCCCATACAGCCCCCAATGCCGGGTGACCGCTTAAATCCTCAAAAGAACGAAGCCCGAGAAGAGTCAATACTATGCCCGAGTCGGATAAATATACTTTCGATGATTTTACCAGGCGTTTGCCAAGATTGGAAACATAAGGCTCCACAACATCCACCATATAGGTACTCTTCAGCAAATCAATATAATTTTTCACGGTTTGATTACTGACGCCTAAAGAATTACCCAATCGAGAATAATTCACCGTTTGTCCATTAACATGCGCCAACATTCGCCATAAGCGCTGCATGGTTACCGGTGTAAAATTAACCCATTGTAATAAGTCCCGTTCCAAAAAAGTAGATATAAAACTTTTCCTCCATTCTAAAGAAACCTCGTTGCTCGCTGCCAAAAAACTTCTTGGAAATCCGCCCCTTTCGAAATATTTCTCGATGGATTCGTCCAGAATTTCAGGCCATAAGAAAGGTGTCAATTCCTTATAAACAATCCTACCGGCAAGCGTTTCAGAGCTTTGCATTAATAAATCGCGCGATGCTGAACCCAATACTAAAAAACATCCCGGCTTATCCCATTCGTCCACCAGACTTCGAATCAATGGAAACAATTCCGGCTTACGCTGAATTTCGTCAATGCAAATCAATTTGTTTTTTTGCGTGGAAAGGAACCACTCAGCATCGTTTAATTTTTCTAAATCTGAAGGGCGTTCCAAATCCAGATATAAACTATCGGGATAATAATCTTCTATTAAATGCTTAACCAATGTCGATTTTCCGCATTGACGCGGACCAATCACTGCGGTCACCGGAAAATTTTGGATAGTATTACGTATCTCTTGAGTTTTTATTCTTGGTAAAAACATTTTACAGGCTCTTTGATAGACTATAAAGATACAAAACATCTTAATCTAACTATGCAAATCTCAAAAAGAATTTGAGATTTGCATAGTTGGTAGTTAAAGTGAATCATGATTTTTGTAGTATTAAACCCGCAAAATGATAGATAAAAGACTATCTGATTTACTGTATAGAACAAGATTTGCCAGCACCTCTACCGCACTACAACCACTTTCTCCCCTTTATCCTTCATCTTCCCTATCGGCTCAATGAAGTTCTCGTAAGAATGAGATTTAAGAAGCCATTGAACTTCTTCCAGGCCATCCGGCGAAACAGAAATCAGGAGGCCGCCATTTGTCTGGGGATCGGGGAGAAGCTTACAGAAAGGCTTCCATCATGTTAATGTCGAACGTGCATCTTTAAAATCAGAAAAATGTTTCAACGTTTTGCATCTCCAACTGAATTATATTTTTATATCTAGCACTGCCCTAATTTGGGAAGCCCACACATTGACTTGTGGGCTTCCCAGATTATATACAACCTAAGATTGAGGTGATTCGAGATTTGTAATAATAGAACTCAGAAATATAATATAAAAAATTAATTATAATAATTACGGCAAACGCTATAAAGAATCCAACTGGAGCCATAAAGAATCCTGTTGGCAATTCAACTAACAACAAAGCATTTGTTAATAAGTAATAAAGTGAGATGATAAATAATCCAATTGTATTATATTTCACTGCACTAGATAAAGACATTTCAATTATGCCTGTAAGAAAATTGTATTTTAATAATCTATTTGTGATTTCAATTCTCCCCTTTTCGTCATAAGAGATTTTTATAGACAACTTACTAGGTAAGAAAATAACGCATGTATTGCTTTTATATGCATATTCTATGTTACTCTTATCGAGATGTTTTATTAAGTTTTCTAGTGAATTAGTTATTTCCATTTAAAGAGCGTTCAACAAGATAAGACATGTATGTACTAGTTACTCCACCCACAATTCCGGAACCAAAAATCGAACCTATTGGACCGGCAGGTGCACCTAAAACTGTTCCAAAAAAACCACCAACAAAACCACCCCACGCATCTGCGCCAGCAACTGTCCAAGAAAAGGCGTGGGCTGTAGGAGTCGAACCACTTCCCTCAGTCCATAAATTATAAGAATTGCTATATATATCAAAATAAACGCTTAGTGCTTCCTTTTCTGTATTTCCAAGTGAGTTTTCACTTATAAACTTATTTATCATATCTGATACTTCACCGACGCTAGCTGGATTCATTGTTAAAGAGTAGATAAAAGTTACTACATTTTCATCAATCAAATCCTTTTCTTTTAGCTTTTCATATTGATATTTTACTAATCTATCATAATTCTCCTCCGCATTCAAATTAGGCATATATGGACGAAACATATCATCTATTATATCGTAAAGAGAGATGACAGTATTGTCATCTACATCTAATCCCAATTGCTTACTAATTCTTACCAGTCTATTTAATAGCGTATCTTGACGCGAATTAAAGTACAAAATACTATCTAATTCTGTCCCAAACTCGGCAAAATAAGTTGTTAAAATGTTATTATGCATTATACCTATGCTAGGAGTTTCTCTCAATTCTACACTATTTTCGCCAGTATTATGTTCAATATCTAATTGCTCTTGGCAAGATACCAGAATAAACATTAAAAATGAAAGTATTATTAATTTTCTCATGATAATAAATTTTAAATAATTCCTACTTTGTGTTCAAGCAGTGTTCGGAATGCCTGCTGTAGCATTTCGGATTCCATATTGGCAAACATACACACACACACACACACACAATTCTTATTGTCATTTTATTGTCATTTTCACCCTATGTGCTGCGAGATTTAAATAAAAACCAAATAAGAAATCACTATTTATTGAGGATTCACGCTCAATTACGTGCATTATGGCGCAATTCCCTCACATAATAAAAGCCTCAAACCTTCCTATTTAAATTATTAGGCGTAATTTTTAAAATATGTTTTAAATATTAGGCGTGTTTAAGGCTAACCGCAAGATTTACCAACTTTCGAAAAGTTGGCAAATCTACTGGCAAATCTATCTACCGCACCACAACCACCTTCTCCCCTCTTTCCGTCATCCGTCCTATCGGCTCAATGAAGTTCTCGTAAGAATGAGATTTAAGAAGCCGTTGAACTTCTTCCAGGCCATCCGGCGAAACGGAAATCAGAAGACCACCATTTGTCTGGGGATCTGCAAGAATCTGAAAGGCTTCCACGGTATTTACTCCTGAATCAATCTGAATCTTTTCACTGTATGCACTCCAGTTTCTGTATGTAGCATCTGGAAAAACATTCTTCTGCAGATAGATTTCTACACCGGGTATTTTAGGTACTTTATTAAAATCCAGTTCGGCAGATAAGCCGGAACCTTCTGCCATTTCTATCATGTGTCCGGCGAGCCCAAAGCCCGTTACATCGGTCATCGCATGCACAACATCCAACTTGCTCAGCTCCTCACCGATACTATTGAGTCTTGTCAGCTGATTATGCATAAAATCAAGGTCGGGTTCAGAAATAATACCGCGTTTAGCTGCCGTGGAAAGAGAACCCACACCCAGTGGCTTCGTCAATAAGAGATAATCACCGATTTGCGCTTTATTATTTTCTTTCAGAAATCTCACCGCAATCCGGCCATTTACCGACAGCCCAAAGATTGGCTCCGGCGTGTCTATGCTATGGCCGCCTGCGAGAGGAATATGCGCTTCAGCACAGACCGCTCTGGCACCTTCCATAACTTCATTGGCTATTTCAAGGGGTAATTTATTAATCGGCCAGCCCAATATCGCCAGGGCCATCATCGGAGTTCCGCCCATTGCATATACATCGCTGATTGCATTGGCCGCGGCAACCTTTCCGAAGATATATGGATCATCCACAATAGGAGTAAAAAAATCCGTTGTCGCTATAATCGCTTCTTCATCATTAATCTTATACACAGCTGCATCATCTCGGCCGGAATTCCCCACGAGTAAATCCTTAAATTCAGCTTGCGCTTTATCCTGTTTCAGTATTTGTTCCAGCACCTGAGGTGCAATTTTACAACCGCAACCACCACCATGAGAGTATTGCGTCAATCTTATTTTTTCATCCAACATATAAGTTCTTTGATTTTTCAAGAATTATTTCTGTATTATGCTTTGTATCAGTATTCTCAAGGTCAATTTCAAGAATTGGGTCGCGGAAAAGTGTACTTTTTTCGTAAAGTCTGTCGTAATAATCAAGCAGAATTTCAAATGCACTTCTTATATTTCCTTCCTTCAGAAATTTCAATGTATTTTTAGCTTCCAACCCACCCAATCTTCTTTCTATACGTTTTACAGCGTCCATTAAGTCAGCTTTCGCAAATTTCCCATATTCTTCTACTATTTTATCCAATCGGCTTTCTATCGGAATCTCGATATGCACATGTTCCGCTGTCTTCATTTGCTCGAAGAAAGTATGGTAAATCTGCACATGCCCGATTCTGTTACTTTCGCTTTCCAGCCAAATGGGTTTCTCCGGTCCGTGCATTTGCGTAAGCTCGGACAATGCCATTGCCATTTTATTTTCAAACTGTTGTATTCCATCCTGTTCAGGCAAGCCCAGATTCCCAAATGCAGACCCTTTATGCCCTGCAAGTCCTTCAAGGTCAAGAACTGCTTCGCCTTTTGCCGCCATTTCATGTAAGATATCTGTCTTTCCGCTTCCTGTTTTACCACTGAGTATACGGAGATGATATGACTTGTCAAATTGCTCAATCACCCAGTTCCTATATGCTTTATAACCACCGATGAGTTGAACCGTTTTAAATCCGTATAAATCCAAAAGCCAGGCGACAGCCCCACTCCTCATTCCTCCACGCCAGCAATGAACAAGAACAGTGTTGGATCGGCGATTTTTCAGAAGATCTTCTACTTCAATTACCATCTCTTTCATGCGAGGCCCGAAATAATCCAATCCTACTTTTATAGCTTTTCGCCGACTACCCTGCTTATAGGTTGTCCCTACGACTGCCCTTTCTTCATCAGTGAATAACGGCAATGAATATGCCGCCGGAATATGTGCGTGTTTATATTCCGATGGACTCCGAACATCAATAACAAGGTGTTCTGCGGCCAGGTGTAAGAATTCTTCTATTTCCAGTGCTTGAACGGCCATGAGGCAAAGGTAATATTTTTTCAGTAGACAGGTAGATTAGTTAATAAGGAAACTAGTTGACGAGTAGACGGGGTGACGAGGTGACGAGGTGACAAGTTGACGGTCCACCCCATATAGGGAAGCTCACTCACTCCTCATATCTTATCCCTCATCCCTTAAAAAGTACAACCACACAGATATTCAGCAAGCAGCGAACTTAATTTAGGCAATAAAAAGTAAAGTACATAAATTCCCCTACATTTGCAGAAAAATTACAGCGATATGCATTGGCCCAAATTAAGAACTAGAGATATAAAGAAAAGAGTGTTTCAGGCTCTTTCAGAAAACATCAGCTATAACGAAAATATACTGGGAATTCCGGCTACCTATCTGGACCAGGAACAGTTTTACTTTGATGCGCCGTTTTTAAAAGACGCTGCTTACCTGTCCGTCCTCATCAACAACCCAAATCATATCGGTTGTCATACTTATTCGCAAGGGGAAAAGTATTTCAGAGGCACTCAACAACTGGAAATTGACCTTATCCGCATCTGCGCTGAGGAGATATTTCAAGCGAAGCCCGATAGTTATGATGGCTACGTCGCTCCAGGCGGGACAGAAGCCAATATTCAGGCACTTTGGGTATATCGCAACTATTTCATGAAGGAAAAAGGCGCTAAGGCAAACGAAGTTGCTGTCGTTTTCTCGGAAGATGTGCACTACTCGGTTTACAAAGGCTGCAATATGCTTGGCATTAAGCCTATACGAATCGATGTGGACGAAAAACGGCTATGGGATTTAGACGATTTAGATAATAAATTAGCTTCCGCAAATGACGAAGGGATTAAATACCTTATTGTATTTCTCACTATGGGAACGACAATGTTCGGAAGCGTGGACGAGCCCGCTCTTATTATGAAAGTTGTTAAGAAACATTTCAAGGACTACTTTGCTCATGTTGATGCAGCTTTCGGTGGGTTTATATATCCATTTATTAGCCAAAATCACGAACTTGCATTTTCCAATCCCGATATTTCATCTATTACTATTGACGGACACAAGATGCTTCAAGCGCCGTATGGCACCGGAATATTCCTCTGTAGGAAAGGCTTGATCGAATATGCGCAAACTCAAGAGGCAGCTTATGTACAGGGTACTGACTTCACCATTTGCGGAAGCAGATCTGGGGCAAATGCCATTTCTATCTGGATGATTCTGATGACGCACGGCTCCGAAGGCTGGAAGTATATGATGGAAATTCTTATCGATCGTACGGATGTTATCTGCGATACATTAACCGATATGGGAATTGAACATTATCGTCATAAGGACATGAATATAGTTACCATCAAGGCAGACCACGTAACACGAGAAATAGCTGATAAATACCATCTTGTAGCAGATGATTTCAACGATCCTAAATGGTGGAAGATCGTCACGATGCGCCACGTAGAAAAATCCGTCATCGACAGATTCTTATTGGAGTTACAAGCAAGTAACTGAGGATGAGGTAGAGGTTTAGACTAAGAAATGATACGGTTTATGAATAAAAACCACTCCATAATCAAATCACTAGATCAGAAGATTACTAAATCACTAGATCACTAGATCACCCTATCGCGAGATGAAATGGAGCCACTCACCGGACTCGAACCGATGACCTGCTGTTTACGAAACAGCTGCTCTGCCAACTGAGCTAGAGTGGCTTGTCATCAGTGCAAATTTATAGCATAATTCAGAAAACCTACTTATTTTAAAAGAAATTTTACTAGAATATTTAAGCTTTTATACCTCATCCCTTTCCTAAAGATACATAGGTCTTCTAATGTGAACTACCTACCTGTTTAAAATGGAATCCACAGACTTTTGCGTCAGCGGATGATAATTAGGTCGGGCAACTTCGTAGATTTCTGCTGCCAGTTTTTCACCCCAGTCTGTTTTCATCATTTCCCCATACAAAGGCTCAAGGAATTTGCCTCTTCCGGTTACGTACAGAAATTCCTTCATTGCCGGAAAAGCAGCTTCATATCTTGTGCGTAAAGAAAGTAAAAACCATTCGTCCGCAATTTCACTATTTCCCGTATTGGTAAAATCAAATGCAGCATCCAGTTCTGCCATTTGCTTTAAGCTTAATTCTTCCGGAAGTTCATGTAAAAAGCGCAACCATTCAAATGTACTCCAGTTGTCAACTTGTACGTCTGTCGCAGCGCCTCCACCTACATAAGCTTCTACCTGCTCGTCCACCCGGGCAAAGCGTGGATTTTCCGTATATGGATAGTTATCAGGAACTCCCGGACCAAATATCCAGGCGTCTAGATTAATTTCACTCGCCCATTCTTCGTTTTCATTCAGAAGATTCTCATGAATATAGTCGACAAAGCGATCCGTAGACATTGTCTGAAATGCATGCTCATCAAAGTACTTCATGACAAAAGCATCCCAGCGTTCCCTGCCTACAACCTGCTCGATTTTATATAAAAAAGCAGAACCTTTCTCATAAGGGATATCGGTAAATCCCTCATCCGGATCAAGTCCTTTGAGGTCTTCCTGAAGCCAGGTATGACGACTATCCGCACCGAGTTCTGCAACATTATCTTCCAGTACTTTCCTGCTTAAATCCCATAGCATAGCGACATATTCCTTACCGTGCAGAGCTTCCATTATCCTGTGTTCAAAGTACGTGGTAAATCCCTCATTCAACCAGAAATCATCCCATGACGCATTCGTCACAAGATTGCCGCTCCAGCTATGTGCAAGCTCGTGCGCAATCAGATTGGTCAGTGATTTATCTCCGGCGAGAATAGTCGGGGTTGCAAAGGTCAACCTTGGGTTTTCCATTCCTCCTATCGGGAAGCCGGATGGCAAAACCAGAACGTCATATCGACCCCAGCGATACTTTCCGTAAATCCCTTCGGCGACATTCACCATCTCATCAATTTCATCCAGTTCATTATAAGCTTTCGCAAATATTGCAGGTTCTGCATATACCCCGGTCCGTTCATCCACGGCTTTAAAATCAATATCTCCTACAGCAAGAGCCATTAAATATGCAGGAATCGGTATATCCATCTTGAAGGTATAAAGTCCATCATCGCTACGCTCCTGAGGGTTCTCAGCACTCATAAGAGCCGTTAGGCCTGCCGGTACCTGAACTCGCGCATCATAAGTAAAGCGGAAACCCGGCCCATCGGGACAGGGAACCCAGGAGCGCGTATAAATAGTTTCGCCTTGAGTATATAGATATGGATACTCCTTCCCGAATGTCTGAGACGGCTCCATCCACTGAAGTGCAATCGCATCTTTACCGGACGAATAATGAATCTTCAGATTTTCCACACCCTCTTTTAAAGGAATTTTCAAGGCTCGACCAAGAAATGGAATAGAATCACCTAGCTCAAAATCCGCCTTTTCCCCATTACCGTATTCGACCTTTTCAATGGTTAAATCCCAGGTATCAAAAATCGCATATTCTGTTCCTTCTTCAGGCTTGAAATCCCAGCTTGCAACACCGCGTATCTGATGCTTATCAAAGTCCACTACGATATCAAGAGACAAATGCTCGGGATGAAGAACGGCGGCATTAGACTGTGAATGCCAATCGATTACTTCATAACTCTCCCTCTCTTGTTTAACGGTATCTACGACCCCTGCCTCGCAAGCAACTAAAAGAAAAACAATGGTGCTAAAGAATAGCAGATTTAACTTTTTCATAGATTCTACTGTATATTTTCCATGCGTAAAAGCAATAAAACTAAGCTATTTTATAGAAAAGACAAGCAGCAACATACAATTTATTGAAAAGTCATCTTTAAAATTCAGGGAAGAAGGAATAAATCTCCTTCTATCCCTAGTGCCAGAGCTTAGAATCTGATTTTACTTTTGAGAAAGTAAAGTTCAGGTAATTTGCCCTATTGCCCTTTCATCTTCAATTAAATTATCTTTCATATTCACATAATAAACCCGTCAATAATTGGGTTTATATCTCAACATTATCAGCTATAAAATGTACAAAAGATGAAAAGAAGCAATTCCCTTAAAAAACACATACTTCTCCTTTTCCTCATAGGAGGATTTACGCAATTGAGTTCAGGACAATTTTCAATAGAATTTATGGGAGGAATAACAGAAAGCAAATTACATATAGACGCCCACGAAAACATAGAGTTGGGCGAACATAAATTTACACAAGGAATTTTCCTGGGTACGGGAATTACTTATGAATTGAAGAACAATATTAAACTCTCGGGAGAATTGCAATACAATCAGAAGGGATATAAAAGACCATTTGAAGAGCAGAATCAGTCTTTAAAATGGAGAGCACACTCAATCGACTTTTTTCCTGGTGTTCATTACAAGCCCATCCCTTATATTGAAATCGGCGCCGGTCTTGCTATGGGATACGCAATAAGTGAAAAAAGAAAGGTTACACCGATTACCTCCGGAACACCTTTAAGGCCGGGAGAAGGAGACTGGGGAGATCCACCATTCGGCATTACTAACTATAAAGACTTGGACCTCGGTTTATACGGCTTAATAGGTGTTCGTTATCAGAATTTAATGTTATTCTTGCGCTATACGCACGGATTAAAATCTGTCGACAATTTTAATGTTACAAATGTCGATGGAGAAACAATCGGCCTAGGCAAACTATTTAATCGTCAGCTTCAGATAGGTCTGAACTTAGCTTTTCCAATAAAGAATACTAATAAGACAGAATAATTAACCTGAACTCAATGCAAGTTTTCATACATAACTTGAGCTGATAAATTTAGCAGTCAAATTCACACCTGTCCAAAACAATAAAAATCCAATTTAGTGACTTTCAATGTGCTAGTG
>CAYRFF010000065.1:0-9199 GCA_964423575.1 uncultured Saprospiraceae bacterium
TATCTTCCTCTCCAAAAATTTCTCAATGTTGCACTTCACTTTTGAACTTAGGTAAGTATTTCTATGTAGATTAAATAAAGTTCCTTCCTAGAAAACAAACCTATTGTGATTAAACCGTTTCTGACTATAGGTTATAGTTAAAGTAGCTGCTATGTTGATTTTTGCGCTGCACATTTTAAAAGTGCTGTTACAGTTAGAATCTCTTTATTTTTCCAACACAAGGCTTTAGAATGGCGTGTTTTCTGATTCTCCAGATTATTTATTGATAAACTCCTTAATCGACGGACATGATTACTACGAACTTTAGATAAGTGTCTAGAAATATAGAAGATTTCGTCGTGTCAGCAAAACTGCGTTTTGCTCCTCAGCCACCGGATTATAATGCTACCTAGATTTTATACCACGGTGCTCAGAATACGTGGCATTCGTGGCGCTTCCAAGGTGACGCACCTACGGTGCTATCCATGATATCGCACCGATGACGCTAATCCATCAAAACATATACTACCATGGTTTCCCGCCTACAGCGCTCTGTATTATGACGCACTTGCAGTGCTACCTAGATGTCGCGCCTATAACGCTTATAATCAATTCTTTAACAACAAAGAACATTATTAAATCATCAATACATGGGGCCCATAGGGCCGGTATCTTGGTAGTGGAAAGAGTGATGAGATTATTGAGGCCCGGAGGGCTGACACCTCGGAAGTAATATGGATAAGTAAAAATTGCACCCACCCCTGTTGGGCAGTTCCAGGTAAAACATGATAACTAAGTGATTATGGTTATCTTACAACAATTAGAATTCTTACCTTTGGGAATATCATTATTAAATTAAATGGGAGAATCGAGGACTTTTAACACTTAATCCCATAGACAACCCTGTAAAAGTGAGAGGCACTAAGATTCAAATTTTAAGTTTAATAGCCATTGCTGCGATTGCTTTGCTGATTCATTTTTTCTTTTTTCATGGTGGATATTTTGGTTATGATGAACTTGAATATACGAACTTGGCTGTAAAGCTGCTACGAGGAGAATATGAACATAGCTTGAACCTGTATGCTTTCCGATGGGCTGTAATTCTTCCACTCACATTTTTTTATGCACTTTTCGGAATCGGTGATTTTGCCAATATGCTCCCTACCCTGATTAGTCTATTACTGATTCTATATATCACATTAGACCTAATGAAGGAATACTCATTTGCCGCAAAATTAATAGGCGTATGTTTAGTCGTGTGCACACCTATTCATCTTATGTATCTAGCAAAGCCGATGCCCGATGTAATTGTTGAGCTTGGCTTTCTACTATGTTTTGCTGCTTATTATAAAACCTCCTTTTCTACGTCTAAGAGCTTCCGTCCTGCCATAGCAATGTTTACAGCAGGTGTCCTTCTGTTCTTTTTAGCCAAAGAAACATTTCTGGTATTCTATCCGTTTTTCCTTGTTTTACTGGCGGTAGATATAAAGAAAGGACAAAGATGGGGATTTTGGAAAGGAGCAATCATTTCTACATTCGTTTTTCTGGCTTTCTATCTTGGTTTCTTTTGGGTAAAAGCAGGAAACCCATTTGTACGGATTGATTCATTGTTCCACGAAAGATATATCAGTGAATGCACTTATGAGTTACAACCTGCAGCAGTACTCATCAAGCGAGTCTTATATGGGCTTTGGCTAGATTTTATGAAATTCGGAGTTCTTATTCCAGTGGGGTTCATTCTCTTATTATTTAAAAAACACTCCTTAAAACCGACCGAGAAGTTTATTATAGCTTCCTACCTGGGGACATTACTCTTGTCTAACTTTATGACTATTTCTTATTCCTCTTATGTTCCTTTATGCGATGATAGTCGGCATTTTCTCTTTGTAATTCCATTTGCTGCGATGACAGCAATTATAGGCTTCTCACATCTCAAAGAATTGGGTATAACAGAGCGAATTATTATTGCCTTGACAATATTGCTTCAATGGTATTTAACATCTTCCTTGTTTCTTGAAAATTATACGTTCATCTTTCTACCTATTATTCCTGCAATACTTTTCTGGAAAAAACTTAACGCAACCTGGCCTTGGGTTTTACTCGTAATTTCAGGCATCTCCTATCAGTATATATCCAACGCTTCTTATCACAAAAGACTGAATTTCCCCGACCAGAAAAAGCTCATTGAATATGTTCTCGAGCAGCCGAATCCAAAAATTATAGTGACTGATCCTGCCAATGTCCGTATCGGTATGTTTTATGCTAATTATCCCCCGGGAAAGGACTTGTTTATAAATTATGAGAGATATGGTAAAATGAAGCTTCCGCCAAATGAATCGATCTACTTCATATCCAATGGTATAACTGCCTATCATTCCAATATCAACTGGGATCTTGTTCCGGATGATATTCTCCATGCACCGGAGCAGAAAGAACCAATTATGGAAAATCCTGCCGGCGCTGTCTATCTACTCACCGAATAGAATTATGAGTTAATACAGACTCAAAAGTACTAAACATCAAACATTTGCGAAAGCTAAAATATCAAGTATTTGCAGAAGTCACTTAAGAAAGTTATTTTTAGGCATTAGTATTATTTACTACGCAAGGTCTCGCACCAAATGATATTGAATTTATCAAATCACAATCAAACCATTTAACTTATGAAACAATTAGCCTGGTATTCCCTTTTTATATTCTTAATCTTTACAGCAGGATGTGCGACAGAAAATAATAAGGATACAATGACAAAAGAAAATATTGAAAACAATCCAATCTTAATCAAAAGTGATCTGCCTTACGGAGTTCCTGATTTCACTAAGATTTCCTCCTCTGATTTCCCGGCTGCCTTTGAATATGCTATGGCAAAGCATCTGGAAGAAGTGGAAGCTATCGCAAACAATCCCGATGAGCCGACCATTGAAAATACTTTGATAGCTATGGAGAAAGTCGGGCAGGACTTAGGTCGCGTGAGTAGAGTCTTTGGGGTTCTTTCATCAGCTAATACAAATGAAGAATTACAGAAAATCCAGGAAGATATCGCACCTAAACGTGCTGCGCATTATGACAAAATATCATTAAATGACAACCTGTTTAAGCGCATTAAGACCTTGTACGACAATCGTGATAATTATGATTTAGATTCTGAGACAGCAAGATTGCTTGAAGTGCAGTATAAGGACTTTGTATTAGCAGGCGCAGAACTACCCGCTGATAAGAAAGAGCAGTTGATGAAACTAAACGAGGAAAGGGCTACTCTATCTGCTCAATTTAATAATCGCTTACTGAAGGCTTCAGAAAAGGCAGCAGTTGTCATCGATACCGAGGAAGAGCTTGCCGGATTATCAGATGCTGAGATAAAGGTAGCAGCAGATAAAGCAACGGAAGCAGGGCATGACGGAAAGTATCTGTTAACGATACGTAACACAACTCAACAACCACAACTTCAGGCTCTTTCTAATCGTGATACGCGTGAAAAACTATTTAAGGCTTCCTGGACAAGAGCGATTCAAGGAGATGAAAATGATACAAGAGATATAGCTATACGCTTATCGGAAATCCGAGCTGAACGTTCTGCATTGCTAGGTTATAACACTTATGCCGAATGGAATCTGCAAGATCAGATGGTCAATAAGGCAGAAGATGCGATGGATTTCTTAAAAAATCTTGTACCGGCATCTGTCGCTAAAGCAAATGCCGAGGCTGCCGTGATTCAGGCAAAAATCAATTCCACCGGAGGAGACTTTGAGCTGGAGCCGTGGGACTGGGACTTCTATGCCGAGCAGGTAAGAAAAGAGAAATATGATCTGGACGAAGAAGAAATAAGACCATACTTTGAAATGTGGGCTACTCTTGAAGATGGCGTGTTTTATGCAGCTAATCAGCTATTTGGAATAACCTTTGAGCGCAGAGATAATATTCCGGTTTATAACGAAGATATGCGTGTATACGAGGTTTTCAACGATGATGGAACTACAGTAGGATTGTTTTATGTTGACCTTTATGCAAGACCAAATAAGTCCGGAGGTGCATGGATGTCAAGTATAGTAGGTCAGTCTACTTTACTGGGTACAAAGCCGGCTATTTATAATGTCTGTAACTTCCCTAAGCCTGCTGAAGGAGAGCCTGCACTACTGTCGTATGATAACGTAGAGACTTTGTTCCATGAATTTGGGCATGCTTTACACGGCTTATTTGCCAATCAAAAATATAAAAGTTTAAGCGGTACTGCCGTTGCTCGAGACTTTGTAGAGTTCCCTTCACAGGTAAATGAGCACTGGTCATTGCATCCGGATATTCTGAAAAACTATGCAAAGCATGTTGAGACAGGTGAGGTAATTCCTCAAGAATTAATCGATAAAATTCTCAGTGCGCGCAGCTTCAATCAAGGATATGCATTTACTGAGTTACTGGCTGCTGCTATGCTGGATATGCAGTGGCATACACTCACTACAGACGATAAGGTAAGCGATGTTCAGGAGTTTTCTCAGAAAGCACTTGAACAAACAGGATTATACCTTAACACTGTTCCTCCAAGATACCGCAGTTCATATTTTTCTCACATATTCGGAGGTGGATATGCAGCAGGTTATTACGCATATCTATGGACTGAGATGTTATCACATGACGGATACAGGTGGTTTGAGGAAAATGGTGGTTTAACCAGAGAAAACGGTCAGCATTTCCGCGACAAGGTGCTCTCCAAGGGCAATACCATGGATTATGCTGAAATGTATCGTTCTTTCCGCGGTAAGGATCCGGATTTACAGCCAATGCTGGAGAATAAGGGTTTGATTAATTAACAATTAACAGTTAATAAATAACAATTAATAATTAACAATAGATACAATCTAAGTATCATTGATAAAGAGAATTAAGAGTGATTTTCTTTGTTTGTACTTTATTTGCCTTGAGCATGAATAATCAGACAGAGGAAATCACTTTTATCTTTTGAGACAGTTTTAATTAAGATAGATAATTCAAACCTTTGTAATTGTGCAGAGTTAAAATGAAGGAAGAAATTAAGTTATGAAGAAAAGAATAGATTGGGAAACAATTAAAGAATACGAGGACATTACTTTTAAGTATAGTGAAGGCGTAGCTCGAATTGCATTTAACCGTCCTGAGGTCAGAAATGCATTCCGTCCGGAAACAGTATCAGAAATGCTGGATGCTTTAATTATCGCACATGAATCCCAAGAAATCGGGGTTGTCTTAATAAGTGGTGAAGGACCATCGTCCAAGGACGGTGGGTGGGCTTTCTGCTCCGGCGGTGATCAGCGTGTCCGCTCCAATACCGGCTATAAAGGTGGTGATGGAGTGAATCGTTTTAATATCCTGGACGTGCAACGGCGGATAAGATTTATGAACAAGGTTGTCATTGCTGTTGTACCGGGCTGGGCAGTGGGTGGAGGTCATAGCTTGCACGTGGTCTGCGATTTAACTTTAGCAAGTAAAGAACACGCCATTTTCAAGCAAACGGACGTCAACGTTGCCAGTGTGGATGGAGGATTTGGTTCTGCTTATCTCGCAAGGCAAGTCGGGCAAAAGAGAGCCAGGGAAATTTTCTTCCTGGGGCGTTCATATAGCGCGCAAGAAGCTTATGAAATGGGAATGGTGAATGAGGTTGTCCCTCATGATGAGCTTGAGGACAGGGCTTACGAATGGGCTCAGGAGATTTTAAGCAAGAGTCCGACTGCTATTAAAATGGCGAAGTATGCATTTAACCTGATAGATGATGGCTTGGTAGGTCAGCAAATTTATGCCGGTGAAGCGACCCGCTTAATTTATGGTACTGAAGAAGCCGAAGAAGGTAAAAATGCTTTCTTAGAAAAGCGGAAACCTCGTTTTGATCAATATCCTAAATTCCCATAATTCCCCATGAGTTCAAAGGTAAAGGTCTGGATAAGTACTTTTCGTTTACATACTTTGCCGTTGGCACTATCGACAATTTGTTTAGGGACATTTCTAGCTTTGCGAATAGATGCTTTTAACACAGCAGTTTTTGTCCTGGCAATTATAACTACTTTATTGTTGCAGATTTTAAGTAACTTGGCCAATGATTATGGCGATGCTAAGAGTGGTGTTGACAATAAGGAACGAAAGGGCCCTATCAGAAGTCTTCAGAAAGGAGCAATTACTATTGACGAGTTGAGAAAAGCCATAATATGGTTTGTTTTCTTGTCTCTAGTCACTGGTATAGCTCTCATTTTTGTAGCTTTTAAAGATTCGGAGACAATTCAGGGTTTAATCTTTTTCCTCATTGGTCTTTTGGCTGTCGGGGCAGCATTAAAATACACAGTCGGGAAGAATCCTTACGGCTATTCAGGCTTGGGAGATGTCGTCGTATTTATCTTTTTTGGTTTAGTCGGCGTCCTCGGTACTTTTTATCTTTATACCGGTTCCATCGGTCTTTATGAGATTCTACCGGCTACAACAATCGGATTATTCAGCACTGCCGTTCTTAATTTAAATAACATGAGGGATCGGGAAAATGATGCCCGACACGGTAAAAACACTCTTGCAGTAAGGATGAATCCGGCACAAGCCAAATCTTATCATACCTTCCTTATTATATTGGCTTGGATCTGCGCAATTATGTATAGTCTGCTCCTCGCTCCCAAGCTCATCAATTTATCCTATATAATACTACTACCACTTTTTTTCCTCCATTTAAGAAGAGTATGGTACAGCAATGACCTGGGCGAGCTCAATCCGGAATTGAAGAACTTGGCATTAAGCACTTTCAGCTTTAGCTTGCTTTATGGTCTTTGTCTGATTTTTTAATTCCACCCCAACCCCAACCCTTCACTCCGCCACGGCGGAAGAAGGGAGTTAGATAGGGTTATTTTTATACAGTAATATCAATTGTTTAACTCCAGACATTTTTAATCGCGGTGCTTCATCGTTCTCCATTGAGTCGAAGCGAAATGGGTGAAGACAGGAGATTGGGGTAAATGTTAGCATTTCAACGCACAGAAAGCGCTATATGTGTATGACCGCGCTGATTCCAAAGCTGTTTATTTTAGGCACTGATAAACCTGGCTGGTTTTACCTCCTTATATATTCTATTTTGCTTATGGTTTTAGAACTTGTGGATAAGTAACATCCGGAATAAACCAGCTAGGTTTTGCAAGATTTTAATTTAAAACAGATTTTCCACCTAGGCGCTCCTCCCTCACACACAGTATAGGCGAGGTGATAGCTCATAACCCCACGCTTACCTTCGAACAAGCTCTGGAACTGAAGCGTGGGGTTATTAAAAATCATTAGCCTATTGCATCTACAAGAAATGCATTTTATTAGTTCAGATGCTTTTTAGCAAATTCATCAACTATATCCAGTACTTCAGGACTTAAAAATCGTGGATCCATGTGTCCCACATCCGGCAGTTCGTAAAAATCAGACGTAATGCCTTTTTCCTGTAAAGCATTGTAAAAAGTCTCGCTATCCTTGGAGGGAACAACGACATCTGCTGTACCATGGAAAATCAGAAACGGAACTGTTTTTTCATTAATAAAAGTCACAGGATCTGCCGCCGCATTTAGTTCAGGAGCAACTTCAGGCTCAGCACCTAATAAATTCCGATAAACAAAATCAAAATCATCTGTCGCGCTCCCTTGCTTGGCGCTGAGTGGATTTACAACTCCATATAATGGCACAGCAAGATGAACATCACTACTTTGATCTTTATAGTTTCCTACTTCATACTTTTCTATTCCATTAGTCGTACCGAGCATACTGGCCAAATGCCCTCCGGCGGACTCTCCCATTACGATTATCTTATTCTTATCTACGCCAAATTTATCAGCATGTTCCTTGATATATCTGATCGCGGCTTTGGCATCCTGCAATTGTCCCGGAAAGTTAATTTTATTACTATCTCTATATTCTACTCCTACTATCACATAACCTTTCTGCGCAAGATATACGAGATTAGGCAAGTGGATATTATGGTGCGTGTCCATCCATCCTCCCCCGGCAAACCAAAATATTGTTGGTAATTTTTCACTCACATCCAAATGACGCATCACTGAAAGCTTGAGATCTCGTGTTGCCTGTCCCAGCCATCCGGGAACTTGTGTATAAGTGATATCGTTATCAAGCCATAAAGGCACTTGGGTACGCTGTACGTTTAATTCTTTTCTCAATTTTTTAAATTTATGTGTTAATTAATGATTCTACTAAGATAATAAAAAAAGACAAACTTGTTTAACTCTTTAATAATAATTAGTATTCACCGCTTTAGTTTATTCAAGGTGTTGCGACGCTGTACTTTCCCTGAAGCGGTGCGTTCAAAGCTTGTGAAATATATAACTTCTTTAGGGTTTTCATATTTAGTTAAGACTTCCGTCAAATGACTCTTTAAGTCCTCATTTTGTACAATTTCGGACTCCGGCAATTCCACACACAAGACAATTTTTTCTCCCAGGACTTTATCATTTACAGAGCCGATGAAATAAGGGTATTTGACAATAGTCTCTATCTTCTGTTCTATGAGTTCAGGAAAGAATTTCAAGCCTCCACTATTAATAATATTATCATATCGTCCTTTCCAATAGAAAGAATCTGTCCCTAGCAGTTCTACAACATCATTTGTCTGTATTTCTTCTTCCAGAAATGGCACACTTATCCTAAGGCAATCTCTTTCGTCTTGTTTTATGCTTACTCCCTTTAATATCCTAAAATACTGCGAAGCAGACGGTCCATTAATACGACGGATTGCGATATGGCTAAGGGTTTCTGTCATTCCATAACTATGATAAACTGCATAGGGTTTATCCATCAATTCCTGCAATAATAGCTTGTGTACAGGTGCTCCACCCAGTAGGATTTGCCGGATTTTCAGTTCCGGATTGATATTCTGAGCCTGAGCGGGAATCAATGGGATAAAATCGATTTCCTTCTCGTATTGAAAGTCCTTTAAGGGATCCATTTTGGGCTCAAGCAGAATGAGATTCAGCTTGGAATATAAGGCTCTGACCACCATCATTTTCGCAGCGATATATTGTAATGGCAGGCACAATAGAGCGGTTTGCCCGGCTTGAAAATTGAAATAGTCCGCTGTCATTCCTGCGCTGCTTAACATCTGCGATTTCAATACGATAATCTGTTTTGGTTCGCCTGTAGAGCCACTTGTCTGTAGTATGATATGCGGATCAGGAGACAACCATTCTCGCATAAACTTACCGAGTGCCCGCATATTGGGTTCAGGTTGAGC
>CAYRFF010000065.1:9299-13814 GCA_964423575.1 uncultured Saprospiraceae bacterium
ACAACCATTCTCGCATAAACTTACCGAGTGCCCGCATATTGGGTTCAGGTTGAGCTTCACAGTAAAGAACAATTTCCTCTCCTGTGAGAGTCCGTCCGGAAATAGTCAACTGATTATACATACCTGCTTCCATACGGGCAAATTTACATAATTAAAGTTCATGTTCATCTTACTTTCTCCGTTCTATACTTTCTAGTGTTATCTAAATAGTTGCTTTGTGTTTCACTTTTATCAAAAGTAAAGTGGTTTCACCCCTTGAATTCCCTTGGAATTCAAACACAAAGCAGATGTGTGGTTTCCTTATAAGCCGCACCCTAAAGGGATGCGGTTACTAAAACGCCTCAAGGATAGTCCTTAAATTTTAAGACAGTTGATGTAAGTATAATTTTCGTGAGAGAAATTTTCCTTACCTTGGATAGTGAAAGCGGTAGAAATCCGTTTCCTATTTTAAGAAAAAAGAAGAATGTATATGCGATACCTATTATTCTGTTTTATTTGTTATTTGAGCGTAAGCATACAAGCTCAAGGTAGTTTCACGCACCAAGACAGTCTATTCGGTGGGAACACACCGGAACGTAGCTGGTGGGATGTGAATTACAATCATCTGGATATTGAAGTATTTCCGGCTGAAAGGGAGATTCACGGTTCCAATACGATTCAATACACTGTTTTGCAACCGTATCAAGTATTGCAACTTGAGCTTCAAGGGCCTCTAGAAATTAAATCGATCACTCAAGATGGAGAAGAATTATCTTATGAACAAGATGGTTTCTCCTATTTTGTAGATTTACAGAAGGAGCAGAAAACAGGTGAGATAAATCAAATAAAAGTCACTTATGGAGGGAAGCCTCACAAGGCAGTTCTTCCACCGTGGCGCGGAGGTATCAGCTGGGAAACAGATTCACGTGGCAATCCTTTTATTGCATCTTCATGTCAATTAGAGGGTGCAAGTATCTGGTGGCCACAGAAGGATCATCCGATGGATGAGGCTGACAGTACTTTAATCAGCGTTACAGTCCCGGATTATCTTATGAATGTGTCCAATGGTCGATTGAGAAAGGTTGATACCCTGGACGAGAACAGATTAACATTTCATTGGTTTGTCAGTAATCCCATCAATAACTACGGCGTAAGTATTAACATCGGAAAATATGACCATTTTGATGAGACTTATGATGGCCTGAACGGGCCGCTTAGTTGCGATTACTACGTCCTGCCCTATAATCTTGAAAAGGCTAAAAAGCAATTCAAGGATGCAACCCGCATGTTGAAGGCGTTTGAGTATTGGCTTGGTCCCTACCCATTTTATGAGGACGGATATAAGCTTGTGGAAGCCCCATTCCTAGGCATGGAGCATCAGAGCGCAGTAGCTTATGGTAATGCTTACGCAAATGGTTATCTAGGTACAGATCTTAGTAATTCAGGTTGGGGATTAAAATTTGACTATATCATCATACACGAGTCCGGTCACGAGTGGTTTGGCAATAGTATTACAGCCGGTGATGTTGCTGATAGTTGGATTCAAGAAGGCTTTACAACATACTCAGAGGGATTGTTTGTAGAATATTATTTTGGGAAACAAGCCGGTGCAGAATATATTCGTGGACTGCGGCGGAGTATACTAAACAACCGGAATATTATCGGTAATTACGGCGTACGTGACCAGCCACCGGGCGATATGTATTATAAAAGCGCAAATATCCTGCATACACTCAGGCAGCTCATTAACGATGATGATCTTTGGTTGGAAATTTTGCGTGGAATAAATGAGGAATTTTACCATCAGATCCTGCATACTTCCCAGCTTGAGAATTATATCGATGAACGTGTCGATATTGATTTAAAACCGTTCTTTGAGCAGTATTTACGGACAACTGCTATCCCTAGGTTTATTTATTCTCTAGAAAATGGTGTTCTGAAGTATCGTTATGAGAATGTAGTAGAGAACTTTAAAATGCCGATTAAAATCACAGCTGGTAATGAGACCTATATTCTTGAAAATGCCTCAGACGAGTTCCACACATTGCAATTGGGGGTAGCGACTGATGCTATTGATGTAGATAAAAACTTTTATGTATTGGTGGAAAAGATTGAAGTTTCTTCAAAGACTACTGACCTTAATAAATTAGGCTTAAAGATATACCCAAATCCGTTTAATGAAAACCTAAATATTAAATTTCAAGAATATACAGGAGAGATTAAAATAATAGATATGAACGGCGCTCTATACTATGATGGCAAAATCAGAGGTAGTCAATCTATCGATGTCGATTCAGGTTCATGGCCTCCCGGACCTTATTATATTAATCTCCCAAAGTATAGTTCCATCAAGATATTGAAACAGTAATCTAAGATAATTATGTATATAAAATATCTATTCCTATGCCTTATTTGCTATTTGAGCGTAAGCTTGAATGCACAGGAAATTACATTTACCTATCAAGACAGTCTCTACGGAGGGAATACGCCTGAACGCAGCTGGTGGGATGTAAACTACCATCATCTCAACATTGAAGTTTTTCCGGCAGAAAAGGAAATCCACGGCTCCAATACAATTCAATATACAGTTCTGCAATCGCATCAGATATTGCAGATTGAGTTGCAAGAACCGCTGGGGATAAAAACGATAATTCAAGATGGAAAGGAGCTTAGTTATACGCGTGACGGCTTCAGTTACTTTGTGCAATTGCAGAAAAAACAAAGGGTCGGTGATATAAATCAGCTGATAATTTTTTATGGTGGAAAACCGCATGAAGCGTTAATGGCTCCTTGGGATGGAGGAATTACCTGGACCACAGATCAAAAAAGGAATCCTTTCATCGCTTCGGCTTGTCAGGGCATCGGTCCGAGTATCTGGTGGCCGCTCAAGGATCATCCGATGGACGAAGCGGACAGTACTCTTATCAGCGTAACAGTTCCCGATACTCTCATCAATATTTCCAATGGCCGACTGCGTTCCATTGAGAAGTTGGACGGAAATCGCCACACTTTCCATTGGTTTGTCAGCAATCCGATTAATAGTTATGGCGTCAATATCAATATCGGCAAATATGTCCATTTCAGTGAAATATATGACGGCCTCGACGGTCCATTGACTTGTGATTATTACGTTATGGGCTATAATCTTGAGAAGGCCAGGGAACAGTTCAAGGAAGCGCCGAGGATGTTGGAGGCATTCGAGCATTGGTTTGGCCCCTACCCTTTTTACGAAGACGGCTATAAGCTTGTAGAGGTTCCTTATCTCGGCATGGAACATCAGAGTTCTGTGACTTATGGTAATGCTTTCGCAAATGGCTATCGAGGAATGGATAGAAGCAACACGGGCTGGGGTTTAAAATTCGATTTTATTATTGTCCATGAATCAGGCCATGAATGGTTTGCCAATAGTATAACTGCCGCCGATGTAGCTGACAGTTGGATTCACGAGGGATTTACCACTTATTCTGAAGGATTGTTTGTGGAATATTACTTTGGTAAACAAGCGGGAGCAGAATATGTACGAGGGCTGCGTCATCATATCACAAATCAAGCTAATATGATAGGCGAATACGGTGTTAACGATGGTTATCGTGGTGACCTATACGATAAAGGTGCCAATATCCTGCACACTCTAAGACAGGTTATTAATGATGACGATCTATGGCTGGAGATTTTACGTGGCTTGAATAAGGAGTTTTATCATCAGATAGTGCATACTTCGCAGATTGAGGATTATATCGATGTGCGCGTTGATATTGATTTAAAGCCATTCTTTGAGCAGTATTTACGGACTACTACTGTTCCTCGGTTTACTTATTCTATAGAAGATGGTGTTTTGAAATATCGCTATGAGGATGTGATTGATGGGTTTCGGATGCCGATACGGGTTATTGCGGATGGGAAAGGGATTTTTCTGGAAGATGCATCGGATAAATGGAACGAGGTTTCTATTGGCGTGGAAGAGATATATGTTGATGCGGACTTTTATGTAATAACCAGATAAGATGTCAGGCCTATGGCCCTCACCAATCATAATAGGCGATCAAAACGAAGGTGTGATGTGAAGGCCCAGAGGGCCGATACCTTAGACTGCAAACCTGAATATTGACCGGATAGGCGATAATGAATCTTATTCATAATAACTCAAAAGCCTATGGTGCTCAACTCCTAACCCGAATTCTGAGCAGTCCAATATCCGTACCCCGTGGAGAAACTAGGAGGGATAGGGACAAAATAAACTAGGAACTCCTGAGAGCGTTGATCCCTGCACGATGCTTCGAGAAGAAGTCGAGGTCGAGCTCAACAAAAACAATCGCAATGCTCATTTCCCTTACAGTATATCCCATTATCCATTCCTAAATTTCAGAACAATCATAAATACCAACAAGCTCAATAAGTCCAAAAACTATCCATTTCACCTCATTTTGGCATATTTGTTAACGTATTGCCAATAAATATTTAACATTTTCACAACACCATAGATAAGGTCTACTAATTTATGTGAACTACTTTTATTAAATGAGCCAGATAAATCGA
>CAYRFF010000066.1:0-13773 GCA_964423575.1 uncultured Saprospiraceae bacterium
CCTTTGAATTGATAAAAGGAGACATCCGTGACCTGGAAACTTGCAAAAATGCAGTGGCAGGAATGGATTATGTATCGCATCAGGCTGCACTGGGTTCAGTTCCCAGGTCAATAAATGATCCGATTACTACCAATGCCTCCAATATCGATGGTTTCCTCAATATGCTTGTAGCAGCACGCGATGAAAAAAGTGTAAAACGTATGGTTTATGCTGCTTCATCTTCAACTTATGGAGATAGCCCGGAATTACCCAAGGTAGAAGGGAATGAAGGAAAGCCATTATCGCCTTATGCAGTGACCAAGCTGGTAAATGAATTATATGCCGATGTATTTTCCATGACTTATGGATTTCATACAATCGGTCTGAGATATTTCAATATTTTTGGTCCGCGGCAGGATCCGCACGGAGCTTATGCTGCGGTGATTCCCTTATTTATGCAAGCAGCGATTGATAAAAAAGCTCCGACAATCAATGGTGATGGTTTAACTTCCCGGGATTTTACTTTTGTAGAAAATGCAGTGCAAGCCAATATTAAAGCAATGCTGAATACTCCAGATTTAACAGATCATCAGGTAGTAAACATAGCCTGTGGAGAACGCACTACTTTAAATGAATTATGGGATATTATCGCTAAACTAGCTGACTTTCAACAAAAGGCTAATTATGGTCCTGAGCGCGCCGGAGATGTGCGCCATAGTCTGGCGGACATATCTAAGGCAGGTAAACTATTCAATTATAAGCCGGAGTGGGGAATAGATAAAGGCTTAAAGACGGCTTTTAATTACTATAAATCGGAGAACAAGATATAAATGATAATCAAATTGCTTCCAAAAACCCAATATCAAAATGAAAAATATAATTCGATTTTTAGTAAAGTTAGTTGCTCTAGTAATTTACCCGTTTTATTATTTTTATAGCGTTATTATAGACTCTATTGTTTATTATGTTAAAGCGCAAGTTATTACTATAGACTTAAAAAGAAAGGGTTGTATAGTTGGTTCAAATCTGCATATAGGCAAAAATGTTAAGTTTAATATTCGTAAAGGTTCTGAAGTCCGTATTGGTAGGAATGTTGTATTTGGTGATAATACTTATATAAAAGTCAGGGAAAGTGCCAAATTGATAATTGGAAATGATGTTCATATTAATGTCGGTACCAGGATAAGTTCTTTTGAATTAATTTCAATTGGCGACTCTTCATTAATTGCTTCTTTTTGTAATATATTAGATCATAATCATACTTATGATTTAAGCTCCCCTGCATCAACTTCTGATTATGAAATTTCTCCAATAAAAATAGGCAAAGGTGTCTGGCTGGGTACTAAAGTTCAAATAAATAAAGGTGTGCAAATTGGTGATTATACTGTTATTGGGGCAAATGCAGTTGTAACCAAAGACCTAGAGCCTTCTTCTGTATATGTTGGAATCCCAGCAAGAAAAATTAATTGATGTTTAAGAATATCCTTAGAGTTGGTATTAGCCAATTTTTAGGCTTAGCAATCACATTTCTTATTGGTGTGATTATCAGTAGGGTATATGGTCCGGAAGGGAAAGGCCTTCTTACTCTTTTGATTCTTATACCTACTCTGATTTCGACTTATGCGGGCATGAGTATCGAAGAGGGATTTTTATATCATATCGGAAAGAAAGAAATTTCGAGAGCAATATTTAATCGACTTCTTACAGAAAGCTTCTTGATTTTTATTCCTTTCTTTGGTTTAATTTACCTCATAGTCTTTTCCTTTGTAGATAGCTATCCATACTACTTTCTACCGCAGGCTTTATTAATGGCAGGATTATTATATAGCTCCATTTTAAAGTTTGCCTTGCGTGGGGCTATGAATTTCAAGAGATATAATCTTATTCAAATTGTGGAGCCCACGGTTGTTTTATTGGGACTGGGATTGGTTTTATGGCTTGATTCAGGACCTCAATTTATACTATGGGCTTATGTTGCGAGTTACTTTGTCTCTATATTCTTGCAATTTCTGGCTATTAGCCAGGGACTTCCTAATAGTAACGTCAGCAAAATAAGTCTAAAAAATATTTTTGACTACAGTTATAAGGTACACTTTTTTAAAATACTTAACTATACAGAGGGAAAATTTGACATTCTGTTGCTGGGATTTCTTTCTACCGTTTCTTCTGTTGGTATTTATTCTATTTCTTTATCATTAGCAGCATTGTTTCAAGCCCTCGTACAATCTCCTATTTCTAATGTCCTATATCCTACGTTGATTAAGCTCGATAAAAACAGTCAAATCAAGACTACACAGCAATATTTTAAACTTTCTTATTTTCTGTCATTAATTTTCATGGCAGGAATGATAATCCTAGGACATGGGTTTATTGTTAAAGTTTACGGCATTGGTTTTTCATCTGCATATTGGCCATTATTAATATTAGTTATTGGAGCTGTCCCACGAGCAAGTGCAGCTTGTTTAAATTCCTATTTTAAAGCAACCGGGAAACCACAAGAATTATATAAAACCTCTGTTTATACAGTTAGTTTGAATATCATCTTATGCATTTTATTAATACCGAACTATGATATGATAGGGGCTGCTGTAGCATCAGGTATCTCATATTTTTTATTTACTATCATTATGCTGATTAAATTTATAAAATCTTCAGGAGTGTCATTGAAAAGCTTTTTACCTTCGTCTGCAGATGGAAAGAAAATCATAAATATTATAAAAGGGATTACAGTAAAATCATGAGCATATTGATTCGATTTATTGAGCGTATGAATGTGGAAATAAAATACTGCCACTGGAAGAGCATCGATAAAATGGATAAAGTTTATAATAGCACTTCTGACATCGACATTTTAATTGATGAAAAAGAGAGAGGGAAATTTGATAAAATTCTGGCGGATTTTAATGCGATTAATGTTAAGCCCAGATTGTGGATGACCTATCCTTCCATGGATGACTATCTCCTTTATGATGATAAGACCGGTAAAGTTTTTCATTTACATGTCCATTATCGGTTGATTATGGGGAAAAAGAATGTTAAGGAATATGTATTGCCGCTCGAGAGTATTTTTCTCGATTCCAGGGTAAAGCACGAGAAATATGACACTTACATTGTAAAACCCGAGGTGGATTACTTGATGCTTCTCCTAAGATATGCTGTGAAATATAGCAGATTTTCCATGTTTTACAGAAATCTGAGAAAGATTCCATTCTCAGAAAAAAAGGAATTGGATTATTTAAATTCACAGTGTAATACAGCCGATTTGATGAAATATGCAAGAGAATTTGACCGAATCCTCCACAGTGCACCTTTACTTGCTGATTTTATTAAAGAAGAAAGACATCTGAATCTAAAAAAGAATACAAGAGCTCTCAAGAAATTGAAACAAGGAATAAAATTATATCGCAGAATGCCACGATGGCAAATCTTCGGGAGCCGTAAAATCAGAAAATACTCCAATTTATATGCGGCACTGGGTAGAAACAATGCAAAACATCCGGTACAGGGCGGTCTAACTATAGCATTGGTAGGTTGTGATGGTTCAGGAAAAACTACTGTTACTAATGCTGTGATTAAAGAATTGAGAACCAAATTATCCGCCCGGAAATACTATCTCGGGTTCAATGCCAGGTCATTCTCTTATGGAACCAGAATTCTGGCTCTTCTAAGCTATGCCCCTCGTGGTGCCAAGTTTATTTTTAAAAACAATTTTGGAAAAAAGGTTAATATACTGGGGCAGATGATTATCGAATATGGCGGATATCGAGATCGTAAAAAGCTATATAAAAGAGCATGGAGAGATAGAGCAAACGGGATGATTGTTTTTTATGAGAGGTTCCCATTGAAAAACACGATTGATTATCCACAGATGTTCTTCAATAATATAGATAGGGAAATCATTGACTCTTCGCCTTTATTAAAAAAATTAGGCGATAAGCTGGAGAAAAATTATGAAATATTCCGACCGGCGGATCTTAATTTTTTCATTAAAACTCAACCAGATGTTATTCGACAGCGTCGTGAAATGAGCGATAAAACCTTTGACAAGGTAAAAACTAAATTTGATCGCGTCTGCTCTTTTACAAATGATAGAGATTATTTCATAGAAATAGACGGAAATCAGCCGTTGGATAAGGTGATTTTGGATGTCAAGTCGGAGATTTTTAAGCATTTATGATTACGGAATTTATCGGTTTGCCCGGAAGTGGAAAAACTACTTTGTTGAAAAAGAAACAAAAGAAAAATCAAGGTAAATTTATTACAAGAAAAGACTTGACTTCTCAACGAACACCGCTTATTTTACGATTACGGTTTCTGTGGAGAAATCCGGGCTTGCATTATCTCTTCTTACTTGGATTCATACTCAATGCAGATGTCAAACTAAAACGATGGTATGCGTTATGGAAAGGTATTGATCAGACTTTTCGACAATACGCTCAGATTCAATACCTGCATAATCAAAGTCAGGATATAAAAATTTTACTGGATGAAGGCCTATTGCAAAGGAGTATTTCCGTCTATTGTTTTAATAATCGCAAATGGAACGCATATTTATTGCATAAGCAGATTGAGTATATTAAGAATAAACAATGGGTGAATGAAGTAATTTATATTAAAATTGATATTGACACCTCAATGGAAAGATGCGAGAAAAGACGCGATGGATTTCCGTATCGATATAGAAATATATCTCGGAATTTAATTAAAGAAAAATTTGCCTTGAACTTGAAAGGTTTTCAAATTATTCAGGATGTTTTTGACAAGGAATTAATCACTTATGGCGAATAAAAAATTAAAAATCCGATATCAAATAACTCATTTTCATCCTATCTATACCGGTGCAGGCAAATCACTGGAAAAGCTAATTGATGGAATGGATAAGACCGTTTTTGATCTCGAGGTTTTAACTTCCTATCAAAAAGGACTACCTCGTAAAGAAATTAAGGAAGGATATACAATTCGACGTGTAGGGCTAGGAGGAGGTACAGATAGTATGAATCGTCTAAGTTCGATGGGAAAATTGAGCTTTGCTTTGTTTGCTTTTATATATAATTTGTTTCGACCTTTTGATTTAATTAAGTTTATAGGCGTTGGTAATATAGCTTTCCCTAGCATTCTGGTCGCAAAGCTTTATCGGAAACCTATAGTAGAAAAAGTAACTGGAGTGGGTGATGATGATCCTGCTAAGTTAAGCGATTCAATCATAGGAAAGTGGATTATACGATTGCTGAAAAAGAAAGCAGGACATTGGATAATAAGTGAAGAGATTTATGACCTGTGTAAGGAAGCTACAGAATGGGATCAACTACACCTTATCCCTAATCCTGTTCTTGTGCCTTATAAAGAATATGAACAACTTCGGAAAGAAAGAGAAGTTCTAGCTAATGAGGAAATTGTATTCTTAGCTGTGGGAGTACTGAATAAACGGAAAGGAACACACGTTTTATTAAGAACCTGGGAAGAGTATAAAATAAAACACAAGCTAATTCTATGTGGCCCAATGGGAAAAGATATTGAAGTTGAATATCTTTTAAAGCAAGTTCATAATCCAAATATAGAATGGATAGGAGAAAAGTCTCCGGAAGAAGTCAAATTGCTGTATCTCAATTCTGATTTTTTACTTTTCCCTTCTAATCGAGAAGGTCTGCCCAATGTAGTTTTAGAGGCTATGTCTGTGGGAATTCCGGTGATAGCTTATAAAATTCCGGGGGTTACTGATTTCTTACTAGGATTAAATAATGAAAGAGGAATTTGTATTCCCAACCTGGAGCCGGAAAATTGGGTAAAAGAAATCAAACGTGCGGCTGAACTTCCACAACTGGATGAAGAAAGAGCTGAAAGAGCTTTTGAATGGATTATTGAGAAAGCTGATAGAACAGTCGTATGCGAGAAATGGGAAAATATATATCTGAAAATGATTCATGAAAAAAATTAATAAGTTCCTTGTTTTTCTAATTCCGGTATTTCTTGCTTTACCGGACATAGTAATACCTTTACCTGTGATTAACCTTAGGGTTGATGACTTAATCGTCTATTTTCTTTTACTCATTAACTTAAAAAAGGTTATCAATTTCAGATCACCACTATTTATTCAAATACAAAAAGCACTCTTAATCTATGTGGGTATCAGTCTTGTATTAGCTTTTGCATTAACTCCTGAAAGAATAGGCATGTATGAAGTTTCGAGAACTATAGGATCTATTCCATATCTACTTGTTTTTCCGGTTTTATTGAACGATAAAGATTTACAAACGTCGTTTTTAAGTGGAATATTTTTTGGAGGATTAATATATCTGGGAACTTTAATATGGAACTTTCAACAAATTAGAATTCAAAGCATAGCTTTTGATCGCTCTGCTTCATTTAAAAATGAAATGTCATTTAAAAGTTTAAATCCAAATACTGTATCTATTCTGGCACTGATCTTTGCATGGGCGAATCTCATTGCTTATCACTCATTGAAGAAAAGAATATTTTTAATAAATCTCCTCTTATTTTTAGTACCCTTCTTTACCTTATCTAGAGGTTCAAGTGTGGGAGTTTTTGCAGGCATCGGATTTTTTGTTTTACTGAATAGGTCAGGAAAAATTAAGAACTTGCTTATTGTGGGGCTAGTAATAATGGGAGGATGGTATACGATAAATAATTATATAGGAAAAGAATTAATTCAATCTGCTACTACTATTGATGTAGAAACAGGTCAAGGATTTTCCGGAAGATATGAATTATGGGGACAAGGATTACAACTAGTAGCACAATCTCCTATATTTGGATATGGCTTTAGTACAGAAAATGGATTATATGTTGAAAAATTTGATGGCCACATGGCTCATCAAATTCTATTACATTATAGTATTGAATTAGGATTAGTAGTTCTTTTAATTTTTTTAGGTTCTATTTTTTATCTTTTGAGAAATCGGTGGGAAAAATATAAGTCGTCACATGATACTATTTATCTTATTCAATTATGTATGTTTTCTGGATTTTTCATAGCTGATATGTCAAGTCAGTTGCTATATTTTAATAAATATGCATACATTATATATGCTTTAGCTACATTATCAGTTATGAAAACTAATCAATAAATTAATGCGAATAATACTCTTAGTTGATAGTTTGGACTTCGGAGGAAGTGAGCGAAGTGTACAAATTCTGGCTAATAATTTAATTGACAGGCTAGAAAACCTCATGATTATTTCTTTATCGGATATGTGGAAATATCCTTTGGATAAAAGAATCGCGAGAACTTCGATTTATGAAGAAAATTATAGTTTTTCTAAGAAATTCATATTCCTTCCAAAGACGATTTCTTTGTTGAAAAAGAAATTACAAGAATATAATCCGGATATAGTCATTTCCTTCACGCCACAATCCAATCTATTGAATGCATTTATAACCAGCCGTTCTTCTTGGAAAAGAATAACGAGCGAAAGACATTATGCAGAGGATTATTATGGGGAAAAAAATATTTTAGCCCGACCACTAATTCGCTGGATGCATAATCGGGTAGATGCCGTTATTGCCAACGATCTTGCGATTAAAAACTCATTGATTCAGTACTATTCCGTGCGTAGTCCGATATTTGTATTGAACAATCTTTTTGACCCGGCAAATATCCCGCCGATCCAAAGACAAGCTCCTGAGAAAAGCAATTTTAAATTTGTTACTGTAGGCAGATTAAGTAAAGAAAAAAATACGGCTGATAGCATTAAAGCTTTCGCAAACGTGCAAGACAAGAAGGCAATATTGGAAATTATTGGTAATGGACCTCTGATGGAAGAATTAAAAGGACTCACAGCAGAATTAGGCGTGAAAGATAGGGTGAGGTTTTTAGGTCATCAATCCAATCCTTTCCAGTATATGATAAATGCAGATGCCTTTGTTTTTTCTTCACTCAATGAGGGATTCCCCAATGTAATCCTAGAAGCGATGTATTGCCGATTGCCCGTGATTTCTTATCATTTCCGATCGGGCATTAGCACAATCCTTGAAGAGGGTAAGAATGGCCTTCTGATTGAACTGGGAAATAAAGAAAAGCTGGCGGAAGCTATGAACCAAGTTATTGAAGACTCTACACTCAGGAAACATTTATCCGAGCAAAGTGAAAAAACTATAAAGAGGTTTTCAGATAAGTTAAAGTATATCGATGATTTTGAAAAAATTGTAAATGAAGTACTTTAATATTAATTCATCAAAAAATTAAATTGATGGTTTCAATTATCATGAGTGTATATGACGGTGATGATCCGCAATATGTTAAAGAATGTATTGAATCTATTCAAGCACAGACACTTAAAGATTTTGAACTTGTGCTGGTAGATGATGGGATTACGCGTGAGGACTTAAAAAGAGTATTATCCGAATATGCGAATAAAGATGACCAGATTAACTTATATCATAATGAAAAGAACTCAGGATTGGCATTTTCCATGAATCATGCAATAGAAAAAGCTCAGGGCGAATTTTATGCAAGGATGGACGCGGATGATTTAATGATGCCGGAAAGACTGGAAAAACAATTGGATTTCCTGCAGAAACATCCGGAGATTGACATTGTAGGTAGTTATTATCTCGAGATAAATGAAGAGGAAGAAGTTATTAATAAAGTAACTCTACCTCTGGAACATAAAGAAATGGTGAAATCCTTTGCCAGGCGTAATCCGCTTGCTCATGTTTCTGTTTTAATGAGGAAAAGTTTTATTGAGATGTCGGGTCCTTATCCGATTGTGTCATCAGATCAGGACACATTAATGTGGGCAAATGGAATAAAAAATGGAGCTCAACTAGCAAATATTCCGGAATATCTGTTAAAAGTGAGAGTGTCCGAGGACTTCTTTAAAAGAAGAGGAGGCTTCAAGAAAGCATATCAGGATGCGAAAAACAGAGCTTACGTTATTCGTTCCCTAAACTTATCTCCGTTTAATTATATATATGTTGCGCTTCGTTTTTTATTTCAATTAAACCCTTTTCCCAAATTGACGTATTGGGGCTACAAATATCTGCGTTAAAAAGCAAATGCACCGGCATAATTAAAATATTCTTAATTTTGACTTGAGCAATTTTTATACTTAAAATTTACATTAGTTGGAAACGACAATCAGTTCAATCACGGGCTTTATATTAATCATTTGCGTAAGCTTAATATTCTTTTCTTGCGGGATGAATTTAGGTAAGCTGCAGAGTGATTCTTCTTGGAATACAATTCATATTGATAGATTGGGTGCTGTCGGAAATGGGAGAGCTGATGATAGTAAAGTTTTTCAGGAAGCAATCAGAATGTTACCTCACGGTGGAACTATCTTAATCGGCAACAAGGCTTATAATGCTTCGATAAAAATTAATAACCCGAGTATTCATATTAAAGGAACGGGTTCTAAGAGCGAAATTCGTAGTGCACAAACAAGAGTTATAACTGTTTTGGCACCGGATATACGCATAAGCAATTTGTCTATAAAAGGCGACGGACGCAATACTTATGGAGTATTGATCCTGGTCAGAGGGATGAATTGCACGATTGATTCATGTAAAATCTATCATGGAAGAGGTGGGGTCGATACTGAAAATGGTAAAAGTCCCTTCGTTTCTCAAAACTTGATTATTAAGAATTCTCACTTTTATGACTTAAATGGTTATGCCATACATATACGGAATCCCAAAAGTACCAGGACGAATAAAGCAAATGCGCAAATCCTGAATAATACAATTGAAGAATGCCATGGCGGGCTTAACCTTGACTGCGTTTCCGGGATTACTTTCAGTGGGAATACGGTTGCTTCCACACGTTCTTCCAATATCATCAATAATCAAGACCGACCAGTGGGAATTGCAGATATTCTTATTGAGAAAAATATATTTTCTAATGGGAAGAAGGAATCTGCTAATTGCCTTGAATTACAGCAAGTATCTGGTTTGACAGTGCGTGATAATCAATTTTTAAACGGCAGTGGTGCTACTGTTATTATGGTTGGTTATTCAAGAAAAGACTTCTCACCGCCCATTAATTATAATCGGGACATTGTAATAAGAAATAATATAATTAAGTTTAATGGCTACAGAAATCCTAATCTTTCATATGTAGGTATTAAGGTTCTCCAAAGTACAAATGTTAGCATTTTGAATAATTCAATTGATTACCTTGGAGACTCGTTTCAATTAAGAAAAGGGCAAATTCATGGTATCTTAACCTCTTCCATCGAAAACTTAATTATTTATGGAAATAGAATTAATGCACCACAATCAGGAAATACAAGTCTTATGAAATCCGGTATTACCTTGTATTCCGACAATTCCAATGTCTTTATGGATGAAAATATTATTTCCAATACACAAAATGATATCGTCATAAGACCCAATCAAGAAAAAGTATTTACTTCCTCAGATTACACATTTTTGACACGAACCGATAAAATGGATGGTTCAGAAATGTTTAAGAAAGAGAAGGGGAAGCTGGGTTCGATTATTGTTAATCTACAGCCGGAAATTAAAAAGTCTATCGGATCGCAAATGATAAATGACAAAGAAGTTATTTTAGGGAAATTTCGATCGCAATGATAAATTGAAGATTTTACAAAACTAATAATATGATACCATTATCTGTTCCTTCATTAAAGGGAAATGAATTAAAATACGTCACTGAGTGCATTGAGACCGAGTGGATTTCTTCCGCTGGAAAATATGTAGGGCAATTTGAAGATATGGTTGCCTCATTTTCAGGAATGAATTATGGAGTAGCCGTTGTTAATGGGACTTCAGGACTTCATCTGGCTATGCATATGCTCGGAATAGAACAGGGTGATGCTGTAATCGTACCCAATATTACTTTTATAGCTTCCGCAAATGCTGTAGTATATACCAATGCTACTCCTGTTTTTATAGATGTAGATCCGCACACCTGGCAAATGGATCTCGACTTGCTTGTCGAGTTTCTGGAGACTGAGACTGATTTAATAGATGGTAAATGCATTATTAAAAAATCAGGCCTTCATCTCAAGTTGATTATGCCGGTTCATGTCCTGGGAAATATGTGCGATATGCCCAGACTGAAAGCTATCGCTGATAAGTATAATTTAATGATTGTAGAAGATGCTTCTGAATCATTGGGCTCATATTGGAACGGTGTTCACTCAGGCGCCTGGAGTGACATGAGTGTTTTCTCATTTAATGGAAATAAAATTATCTCAACAGGTGGGGGTGGTGTAATTGTAACAAACAATGAAACTCATGCTAAAAGAGCTAAACATCTCTCTACACAGTCCAAGGTCAATCCGGAGACCTATTATCACGATGAAATAGGCTTTAATTACCGACTTGTCAACGTTCTTGCTGCGATAGGAGTTGCTCAGATGGAACAACTGCCGGAATTCATAAAACGAAAGAAAAAAATGGATGCTTATTATAGAGAAAATCTCAGTGGAGTAGGCGATATTGTTTTTCAGAAGGTGGAAGAGCAAGTAGATCCAAACTGCTGGCTATTTACCTTTTATTCTCATAAAAAGAATGAAATTCTTGAAACATTAAAGAAAAATAATATCATAGCAAGACCATTTTGGATGCCTATGAATCAACTCCCAATGTTTGAAAATAATATGTATTATACTAGTAAGGACCACTCACGTGATGTCCATGCAAATTGTCTGAGCATTCCCAGTAGTGTGAGTATAAGTGAAGAGGAATTAGCTGAGGTTGTAAAAGTAATTAAGTCCGTTTTTTAACTTCAGTCCTCTTGTAAACAGTTTCACTTAAACATTAAGTCAGTTTTTATATCATCCATATCCTTATATTTGCTCAATCTGTGTCGCTCATGCGATATTTTTTTAATACAACATATTTAAATGCTGGACTTTAGTACAGAAGAATTCATTCGTAAACATATTACCGGACGAGAAATCAGTCTTTTTGATAGGGATATAAAAGAAAATGAGACTCGTTTACGCGATGCTATAGCAGGTAAGGATTTTCTTGTAATCGGCGGTGCGGGAACCATTGGCTCAAGTTATATTAAGGCAATTTTACCTTATAAGCCCGGTAGCTTAACTGTTGTGGATTACAGCGAGAATGGCCTTACAGAACTTACCCGAGATCTTAGAAGCACTCATGGAATGTATGTCCCGGAACGATATATAACCTATCCCTTTGACTTTGGGAGTAAAGTCTTTGAACGTCTGATTAATAGGGAGAAATTTGATGTGATTGCTTGTTTTGCTGCTCATAAGCATGTGAGAAGTGAGAAAGATCATTTGGCAATTGAAGCGATGATAAGAAACAACGTATTTAATACCCAGAACCTGCTTGAAAACATAAAAAACAATCCACCGGAACATTTTTTCTCAGTATCAACCGACAAAGCTGCGAATCCCGTTAACGTTATGGGAGCTAGCAAGAAAGTAATGGAGCATGTTTTATTAGCTTACGCAAATGACATAAAAATCAGTACTGCCCGCTTTGCCAATGTGGCTTTTAGCAATGGTAGTTTACCTTATGGCTTTATTGAAAGGATAATGAAACGTCAACCGCTTTCTTCCCCTTTGGATGTAAAAAGGTACTTTGTATCACCGCAAGAATCCGGGCAACTATGTATGATAGCTTCACTGCTTGGTGAGTCAGGTGATATATTTTTTCCTCATCTTGAGGAAACATCTATGATGAAGTTTTATACTATTGCAGAGAAGTTTTTGGAGTCTCTGGGATATGAATGTGATTATTGTGAGAGTGAAGAACAGGCAAGACAAAAAGCTGCTTCATGGACACCTGAAAATAAAAAGTATCCGGTTTACTTCTTTGAGACAGACACTTCCGGCGAAAAAATGTTTGAAGAGTTTTATACAGAAAAGGATGTTGTTGACACAGATAGCTTTTCGGCGCTGGGGATTGTGAAAAATGCTCCGAAAAATTCTATTGACAAGATTCAAGAGATAATTAATCGATTTGATAATTTATTTGAAGAAGAAGTTGATAAATCCGGAATCGTCGATATTCTCTCGGATGTATTACCGGATTTTCATCATATAGAGACCGGGAAGTCTTTAGACCAAAAAATGTAGTATGTATAGAGTGCTTAAAAGGTTCTTAGATATAGTTTTATCAGGTATCGCCATACTCGTGCTACTTCCATTTATGATTCCGATTATGATTGGTCTTAAATTAACCGGTGAAGGTTACATCTTTTATAAACAGGAAAGAATCGGATTAAATAATAAGCCCTTTCATATTTTGAAATTTGCCACCATGCTTAAAGATAGTCCCAATATGAAGGGAGGTATGATTACTACTAAAGGAGATCCAAGAATTACTCCTATGGGCGGATTTCTTAGAAAAACCAAGATTAATGAATTGCCACAATTATTCAATATCTTCTTGGGAGATATGAGCATAGTGGGACCCCGACCGCTGGTAACTGAATCATTAAACCGTTATCCAGAAGAACTAAGAAATAAAGTATATCTAAATGTTAAGCCGGGATTATCCGGAATCGGATCTATTGTCTTCCGTGATGAAGAATCTATTGTTACAAAGGTTAAAGGGTCAGGAGAAGATTTGGAAGCATTTCTAAATAATGATTTATTTCCGCATAAAGCAGAATTAGAAATCTGGTATAAAGAAAACCGCTCTCTTTGGGTAGATGTAAAAATCATATTTGTCACTATGTGGGTCGTACTTTTCCCAGATAGTGATATTGTTTATAAAGCCTTTCCTAGTTTACCGAGAAGGCCCTTCTGAATTTTAACAATAAAAATGCAATTTTTGGATAATCCGGAGCATGTTGACCCACCCAATCCGAGCATAAAATCGATAGAA
>CAYRFF010000067.1:0-12722 GCA_964423575.1 uncultured Saprospiraceae bacterium
ATCGATGGAAAAAGTACATATAGAAATAAATAAATCCTAAAATAAAAACTTCCCCCCATTTTCCTACCCACTCAATAATAAATAAATTGTGTATATATCTCCGTGCTACATTATTTTTCCAAGATTAAAATTGCTTCAATCCCTCCTCCAGCGCCTCCAGAAAAACTTCCAGCTCTTCCCTCGTAATCACAAGAGCCGGAAGCAGCCTCAACACAGTTTCAGACGTCACATTACACAGGATATTATGCTCTTTCAGCAGATAATCTGCCAATGGTCTTGCCGGCCTGTCAAATTCTACGCCAAGCATTAATCCACGCCCCCTGACATCCAGTATTGAATCGTATTTCTCTTGAAATCCCTTCAGTCTTTCCATCAGCCAATTCCCCTTTTCTGTCACACTTGCAAGCAATTTTTTATGGCTCAATAATTCCAGGGATTTTAATCCGGCAGCACAGGCAAGCGGATTCCCTCCGAATGTAGATCCGTGATCTCCCGGAGATATTGCAGAAGCATACTTTTCATTGACGAGAATAGCCGATATCGGAACACCGCCACCGAGAGACTTCGCCAGAGTAATAATATCCGGCCTGATACCGTAATATTCCCAGGCAAAGAGGTATCCTGTCCGCCCCATTCCGCACTGAATCTCATCGAAGATCAGCGCTATGTTTTCGCTTTCGCAAATTTCCTTCACCGCTTGCAAATATTCTTTTTCTACAGGAACGACTCCACCTTCTCCTTGTACAGGTTCAATAATTATTGCTGCTGTTTTATCATTGATTGCTGATTTAAGCGCTTCAAGATCATGAATCGGAACTTTATGAAAACCGAGCGGCATCGGCCCAAAACCATCTCTATGCCTTTCCTTGCCCGTTGCTATTGTAGCAAGTGTTCTACCGTGAAAAGAATGTTCCATAGCTATGATTTCACCGCCTTTACCTCGCTGATGAGCATATTTTCTGGCAATTTTATAAGCACCTTCTACTGCTTCCGCACCGCTATTGGCAAAGAATACGCGATCCATTCCCGATTTTTCCACAAGTGTAGAAGCTAGTTTTAATTGTGGTTCAGTGATGAAATAATTGGACGTGTGGAGTACTTTATCTGCCTGTGATTTAATTGCATCCACTATTCCCGGATGGTTGTGCCCCAGATTACAGACGGAAAGCCCGGAAAACATATCGAGATATACCTTTCCTTCAATATCAATCAGGCTTGTACCTCTGGCTTCTGCAATTGCAATGGGAAACCGTGCGTAAGTGTGTAGAGAAACCTGTAAATCTTCCTCGTAAAATGTCTTATTTGACTTCATTTGTTAAATATATCCATTTCCGGAGTTTTATAAAGAAGAACCCTAGGGATAATTCCATTCCATTAAATCATTATGAATTGTTCCTTATCAATTGTCAATTGTGCATCGTATCTTTGCACTTGAATTTATTGGTTGCATGACGGCAAGCCTGCAACTTGTATGTACTTAACCAAAAAATTATTTATGGAACTATACAATCGCATCAATCGCGAAGAATTGAAGCGAAAGATGATGGAATCCAATGAGGAACGCATCACCCTTTCGTTTTATAAGTATTATAATTTGCCCAACCCGCAAATTTTTCGCGATCATTTTTACCAATACCTCAACTCTTTCGGTGTAATGGGACGTGTCTACGTTGCCAAGGAAGGCATCAATGCTCAGATTTCTGTACCGGAGGCAAATTGGGAAGAATTCAGAGAAGAACTGGGTGAGGAAATTCTTTTCCTCAAGGGCAACCGACTCAATGTAGCTATCGACGATGATGGCAAGTCTTTTTTTAAACTCAGTGTGAAAGTTCGTACTCAGGTCGTCGCAGATGGCCTTGATGACTCTACATTTGACGCAAGTGATAGAGGAGTACCCCTTTCGGCAAAAGAAGTCAACGAAAAAATCGATAAGGAGAATGCCATATTTGTCGATATGCGCAATCACTATGAATGGGAAGTCGGACATTTTAAAGACGCCATTTTGCCGGATGTAGAGACTTTTAGAGAGGCTCTGCCACTGGTCGAAGATTTGTTGAAAGACAGAAAAGAAGATCCTATCATCATGTATTGCACAGGTGGAATCCGTTGCGAAAAAGCAAGTGCCTACTACAAGCACCGTGGCTTTACCAATGTACACATGGTGGACGGAGGTATTATCGAGTATGCGCGCCAGTGTGAAGAAGAAGGACTTGAAAACAAGTATATAGGACTAAATTTTGTCTTCGATGAGCGACTGGGGGAGAGAATCTCGGAAGATGTTATTGCGCGTTGTCACCAGTGTGGAAAAAGCTGTGACACACATAAAAACTGTGCTAATGACGCATGCCATATTCTCTTTATCCAGTGTGATGAGTGTGCAGAGAAATTTGATGATTGCTGCTCTTTCAAGTGTTCTGAATTCAACGAATTGCCGGAGGAGGAGCGTAGAGAATTGCGGAAATCAATTACTTTTAACGGCACTGAATCCAGTAAATCGAGATTTGAAATCCTCAATAAGGAAGAGCGTCTGAAAATACCTGTGTAAAATGGCAGGTATTTACGTGCATATTCCCTTTTGCCGGAAGGCATGTCATTATTGTAATTATCATTTTTCCACCAATCAGAAGTTGCGTTCTGCAATGGTAAATGCCATTGTTGCAGAGTGGGAAATGCGTGCGCCGGAACGGGAAAATCTGAAATTTGATTCTCTTTACTTCGGAGGCGGGACTCCTTCTATTCTCACAATTGAAGAGTTGTCGCAGATTATCGAGGTTATGGAGCCTGTTTCACAGTACACGGAGGTTACGCTCGAGGCAAATCCCGATGATATTAATGAAGAGAAACTGGCTGCTTGGCTAGACTTAGGAATAAATCGCCTGAGCCTGGGTATTCAGTCTTTTCACCAAAGGCAGCTCGACTGGATGGGGCGCATACATACTGCAGAGGAATCGCATTCTTCGCTGGAACGGATATTTAAGTCGGGATTTGAAAATATTACCATAGATCTGATTTATGGTATGTCGGAGCAGTCTCTTGCAGACTGGGAAAGCGAACTTGTGAAAGCATTTGAATATCCGATAAATCACCTCTCAGCCTACCAGCTTACCATAGAGGAAAAAACGGCATTGAAATACGATATTGATCGCGGTAAATACGTAATGCCTGAGGATGAGCTGGTTACAGAACAGTTTGATTTACTTATGGACTGGATGGAAGAGCGGGACTGGGAGCATTATGAAATCTCCAATTTTTCCAGGAAGGGTTTCCGTGCCCTGCACAACAGCCAGTACTGGACCGGAGAACCTTATATCGGTCTTGGTCCGGGAGCGCACAGCTACGACGGAAAGGTCCGTAGCTGGAACGTTTCTAATAATATGAAGTTTATCCGTGCTATCAATGCTCAAGAACGACCTTCAGAATCCGAATTTATCACAGAGGAAATGCATTATAACGAATGGCTACTCACAGGGCTTCGCTGTCTGGAAGGATTGCAGATGGATGAATTGCGGCGTTTCCCGGTATATCTTCAGGAATACTTCTTGAAAAGCCTGGAAGAATATGAGGATAAGCAATATTTAATGCAGGATGAAACTTCTGTCCGCCTGAATCGCGCCGGCAAGCACTTTGCCGATCGAATCGCCTCAGATTTTATGTATGTGTAGCAGTATTCAGAGGGCAGGGAAAAGGAATCAGAACAGTGATTCGTGACCAGGAGTTGGTTGTGTATATTCCAGCGATAACAGAACAAGAATTAAAGTATAAAATCCGCGCGAATCTGCGTTGCTACAGCATCCGTGTTATCCGCGTTCTATTAAATAAAAAAGGGCCGGAAATTACTCCAGCCCTATAAATCTTATATCAATCGATAGTTTATTAATTACCCGGTGATTGTGAAATCAGAGAGAAGAATTGATCCAAATCCGGAAGTAAGATGATTTCCGTACGTCTATTCAAGCTCTTACCTGCTGAATTATCATTGCTTGCTTTAGGAATGAATTCTGAACGTCCACCTGCAGTCATACGCTTAGGATCAACATCAAAATCAGTCTGTAGCATTCTTACTACTGAAGTAGCGCGTAGAACACTCAGATCCCAGTTATCCTTGATAGCTGCAGTAGCAATCGGATCGGAGTCCGTATGTCCTTCTACAAGGATATTCAGGCTTTCCTGATCCTTAAGGATTTTAGCAATTTTGGAAAGGATATTTTTTGCTTCCTGGTTAATTACGTAGCTACCACTTCTGAACAGCATCTTATCGGAAAGCGAGATATAAACAACACCTTCTCTTACCTCGATCTGTACATCCTCGTCGTTCACATTGGCAAGTGAGCTTTTCAGATTGGTAACAAGAGCGAGATTAAGACTGTCTTTAACACGCATTCTCTCATTTAATTTCATGGAGTATTTCTGCTGAGCATCCAGAGACTCGAGAGTCCTTCTCAGGTTCTCTGCGCTTGTCTGGCTGATAACAGAAAGATCAGACAATCTGTGAAGTAGATTTGTCTTGGTTTCATTTAAATCCTTGATTCTTGCTTGTAAATCAGCAAGTTCTTTCTGAGATTTTTCATAATCTGTTTCCAACTGATTTTTCTCAAGAGCCCAGGCTCTCTTAGTGGAATCCAATGATTCTCTACAATCATTCAGATAAATTCGGTGCTTATCCAGTTCTGACATGGACTCACCATATTTCTTTTTACTTACGCATGAACTCATAAGAATTGTCGCAAGAAATAATAAAAGGATGTATTGCGATCTTAACATTTTTGCTAGATATTTTAATGATTAATATTTAATTCTGCAGGGTCATACCCCCTCGTTAGGGAAATGGCTGCAAATATATGAAAATATCTTTAAAAAGTCCTGTTTTCCCCTCTCTACTGATTGCTTTTGTAGGCTCTTTTACAATATTTTAGCAATTATTAATGCTGTTTTAGCCTAAAACCTTCATTTTTAGCTCCAAAACCCAGTAATCAAAGACGGAATGCTTCTCTTTAAGCTTCTTATCGACAATCTGAAAATTATATTTTTCCAGGAATTCAATATACTCTTCAAGGGTATATTGGTGTGGGTGGAGAATATCAAATTGCAGAAATGCAAACACCTTTTTTAGAAATTTGTATTTATGTGCATCAATGGAGAGAAAGATTCTCGACTCAGGAGCTGCCATTTCACTCAGCAACTTGAAACTCAGTTCCAAGTCCTTAAAATGATTGATGGCATTTAAGCAAAATATGGTATTGAATTTTTCCTCCGGCTTAAAATCCTCAAATGCCTTACTCACAAAACGGGTCTGCGGGTACTTGCCGACATCTAAATGCCCATCTTCAATATAACTGTCAATTAAAGGGTCAACAGCTACGACATCACTATTTGGGAAATTGATAAATATTCCCGCCGGACCACAACCGACATCAAGAATTGGCTCAATGAGGTCTTCAGCTTTATGTCCGAATAAGTCCATCAACTCAGTCCAGTAGTTTTGCTTCCATACCAGATAGTCTTCAGGATCTTTATTCTTCAGGTAGCTTTTCCACCATTTGCGCTCAAAGAACTGCGCTATTTTCCACCGCATCATAGGAAATCAGTTTAGTTGAATCGCATAATTGGTTTTGCGATGGGACAAAAGTAGGGATATTAGCCCGAAATATTCATGAATTATTGGCTTAGTCTGTAAGTTGCAAAGTCTAAAAGCCTTTGAATATTATCGCTTAGAAATTCCACACCTTCTATCTGATGCCGAATTCAATTCCTATTTGAAGAAGATAATGGTGATTAGTTTTTTAGAAGAGTACTTAGAAGTGCCAGAGCTTCATCTTCGGCTTTCCGCATTTCCTTCTGCTCGTCCTCTGACTCATCATTAATGCCGAAGAGATGCAATACAGCGTGAATCATTACTCTGTGTAACTCCTTTAAAAAAGGGATACCGGCGTTCTCAGCATTTTCTCTGACCCTATCAATACTGATAACTGCCTCTGCCTCACAGATGTCTCCTTCTTCTAGTGGGAAGGTAATAATATCCGTATAAAAGTCGTGATTGAGTGTGGATTTATTCAAGTCCAGCATATAGGAATCCGAACTAAAAATATAATGAATATTCCTTATTGTCTTATCGTATTGAGAGGCGACATTTTCCAGCCATTCTCTGAGGATTTCCGCATTTTCCAGTTCGAAGTCTATATCCAATGACTCCCAGGTCAGAACCTCGTTGTCTTCGTGCTCGGGCCAGATCATTTCAGCTTAAAGCACATTTCAACGGAGCTTCCGTTATTGCGATAATTTACGCTGTCGCAGAGTTGTGTAATCAGAAACACACCGCGGCCACCGCATTTGTTAAGGTTCTCCGGTAAAGTAGGGTTGGGAACATTCTTGAAATCAAAACCCTCTCCCTCGTCTTCGACGGTAAGTTTAAGAAGGTCTTCTTTTTTCTTCACTTTAATTCTGACGTACTTGCTTTCATCCTCGCAGTTTCCGTGATGAATTGCGTTGTTAACCGCCTCTGTAAGACTTATAAGTACGTTGTTATATGTATCCTCATCAAGTGAGATTTCCTTGTCGATAACCTTGAGAATACTCTCGATATCCCTGATGCTTTCCGGCTTAGAAGCAAGTATATGCATAGAATAAAATTTACTTAAGTTGTTTTCTCATTAAAGTACACAATAACTATACACGATTAAGGTACAATTAGTTCCGCAAAGATTGATAGTATTCATCAATCAGGGCCTTATAGAAAGGTTTTAGTGGCGGTGATGTGCGCTTTAATACTTCAATTTCATTCTTACGCTTCTGCAAATATTCTGCCAAAGCCGGTGGAATTTCTTTTTCTCTCTCTTTTTTAACTGTTTCAGCCTTTCGTTTTTCGTCCATCTTCTGCTGTCTATCAGCGTTCTGCGCCTCTAGTAAACGAGTCATAATTTCTTCCTGACGCTTGAGCATTTCAGATGTCAATCGCTTGTTGACCAGATTTTTTTCGAGTTGTTCCATCTGATCGATTATGTCCTGTAGTGATTTATCTCCCAGTCCCTGCTCGCGCTTGGATTCGCTGTATTTCTCCAGCATTTTGCGGAGTTGAGCCTGCTCTTTAGCCATTCTGGCAAAGTCTTCACTGGATATTCCATCATCACCGGATTGCATTTTTTCCTTGTTTTCCTCTGCCATTTTCTGCATTTCCTCGTTCAGACCTTTCTGGCCCTCGGATATTTTATCCATTGGTGCATCGCCGTCGCTACTAGGATTGCTCATGCCGGGATTCTCGCACATTTGGCTTCCCTCCATTTGCTGGGACATTTCCATCTGCATCTGCTCCATTGTTTCACTGAGCATCACAGCGAGATCGTTTACCGCCTTCATGGTACGTTGCTGGTGATTGGCGGCAAATTGAGTCTGTCTTTCTTCCAGAAAATCCAGACTCTGCTTTATATTGTCGTTCACTTCGCCCACTTTCTCCATAATATAAGGCTCGAGCTGGAACACGCGCTTACCCAATGCACGCAAGCTATCTTCAACCATGGAAAAATCTTCTTTAAGCTTGAATTGCCCTTGTACATTTTCTACATAAAGAGGAGTGTGGTTGTCTATTCTCTTGAAGTCATTAATCAGATCTTCCTGATCAAATGAGATCGTTACCAGATTCTCCAGCAACTGCCTGAGAGTCTTTAAATCCTCCTGCATTTGCTCCATTCCCCCGCTGGCCATGCTGTTCTGCATTTTCTGAGACATTTGCTGCATCTGCTTGGCAGCATCTTTCATTTTCTCTGAAGCACCGCTATTGTTGTCATCACCCAGGTTTTCCTGCCCTTGTTGCATATCGTCCATGATGTTGTGCATATCCTTTTCCGGATCTCCTATATCCTTAGGCTTGGCCAGTTTTTTATTATCCTTGGCAATCTCTTCCATCTTGTCCTTAATCTTCTCAAACTCGTCCATGAGTTTCTGATGCTCTTCCATTAAGGCATCCTGAGCTTCTTTGTCATTTGAGTCGGTGTTTTTAGCTTCCTCGCTCAGGTCCATCTCTTTTTCAGCAAGTTCTTCTATTTTCTCCATCTGCTGCTGGATATCCCGCTCCAGTTGAAGAGTCTTGAAAAGCTCCTTGAGTCTATCCAGGTCGAGATCTTGCTCCTTTTGGCGCTTATCCATCTCGTCCATCATTTCCAGACTTTTATCTTTATCGAGCTCTTGCATCAATTCCTGAATCTTCTCCAGTAATTCCTCGAGTTCAGATTTCTGATCCATTTTGTCCAGAAGTTCCTCGAGTAAATCCTGTTTTTCCTGCAGAGCCTCGTCAGGATCGTTGAATTCCTTCTGATTCTCTTTGTTTTCCTTGAACTTGTCGCGCGCCTCTTCTATTTTTTCCTGAATCTCTTTTTGTAACTTCAATAGATCTTCGAGGGCTTTCTTGTCCTGCCAGTTCACATCTTGCTGTGAAAGCAGTTTGTTTCTCAGCTTTTCTATTTCCTGTTTTAATTGCTCATTTTGCTGAAATGCCCTCATGAGATTGGAGGTGATATCTTCCACATTTTGCTCTTCCATTTTCTCGTACTCTTCGATAGATGGCTTGGCAACGCTCATAATAGGGCTACGGGAGGACTTAGGGCCGTTTACAGCATCGTTATCATACACCTGATAGTAGAAATTAATTTGCTCACCTGGCTTCAGATTTATATCCTGCAAGTTGAATATATCCTCAAAGTCAACTTCAAGTCCTCTGTTAATTTCGATTTTCCTTGTATGTGTATCACCTTTTTTGCCATGAGCATCAATGATATAATACCTGAACTGCAAGGCGGAAATTCCATAGTCATCTCTTGCTTTACCGACAAAGAAAATCGGAGCGTTTAATGTGGAGTCACTGAATTTTTCCACATTGATAATCGGATAATTATCTGGAATTGTCGAAATGTTATAGGAAACCGAATCCGCATTTGTGATATTATTTCCGGAGACGAAAAACTTCAGCTCTTCGTGGTTTAAAGCATGAGTTTTGGACAGGAACTCTCCCTTGATATTTGGAGACTTCTGTGCGTGAAGAAGACTATCGCTATTCTCTGAACTTAGATAGGATAAATCGTCTGTATTCAGGGTTGAAAACACCCAGTTCAGCTGAGTACCTACCGGAACAATAATATCTCCGGTGTTTTTTATTACCTCATCCCGCTTCCCAAGATATTTTGGATAGCTCAATTCAATCTTGAAACTCTCTATGGAAGGCTTTCCTATAACCTTTATGGTATATGGCCTGGACACTACACTTCCCGACTGAAATTGAATAGTTCTGTCTGATTGTATATTCTTTAGCTGATAGGAAAAGGCATTGGGGCCGGTTTTCCGCATTCCATAAGAATATCCGTTAATGAGAATCTGAGCATCATTAGGCAGATATTCTCCATCGACCACAACATCTATATCTACATCGGAAAACTGAAGCACTTCCAGGTCTTTCAGCAATAAGTCAAACTGAAATGGTGCAGGCTTCTCGTAAACCGTATTATTATTTAATAAGCGTTGAGTACTATCGGTAATCACATTGGGAGCAGCAACTATAAAAAGGAGAAGTACTGCCAGTGGTGGTAATGCGTACTTCAGATACTTCCTGTTTTCCTTTAAGTCAATTGCTGTCGGGAAATTTACCAGTTTAATATTTTCTGTTTTCTGCTCGATACTAGCAATGAGCAGAGAGCTATCTTCAAGACTCTTGGATTGCTCTTTCAATTGGAGAATATTCAGCAGTTTATCCTGTACTTCCGGGAAGTGATTTCCGATGATTCTGGCTGCTGTTTTATTATCAATTCTAGAGGACAGGTTAAAATACTTCAGTAGAGGTATTCCCATCCATAAACCTGCAGTTACTGCTGCAATAAGCAGAAAGCCGTAGAAAAGAGCTTTACGGACTCCTGTTTCAAACCAGAATTCGTACTCAAGTACGTTTATGGCGATATAGGACAGAAGAACCAGGCCTATCCATAGCAAAGCTCCCCTCAAGAAATTATTGAGGTAATACTTTCTGGTAAAAGCATTTAATTTATCGAGTAAACTCAGATACGTCGGTGACTCCTTCATAACCATCCTTTCTATTGCCCATCTATTATAACTGCTAGCTTAGGCAAATAGTATTCTATTTTTAATATTTATTTAGCAAGAGCTATTTATAATAATATCATTAAGTGATATCGGTTTAAAGCCCGGCTATATAATACACTAACAAAAGATATCTTGTTTTGGTTAAAAAACATTAAATCTTCCAATCCTAAACTTATTAAATATTTTTTAAATGCCAAGTTTTTATGAAAAGTGTTTAATCCGACTTCCACATGCGCATACTAATGGGAAATCCTTTACAATTTGCTTTTTCCTGAAATCACCTGACAGATATCGTCTTTTTCATCAGAGCAGTATGTGTTGATTTTGCTCAATTTATAAGATAGGAACGGCAAAAATGTAGGAAAAAGGACTTTTTATCTGAAAATCGAAGCATTAAAGAAAAAAATATGCAAGAAAAATCTCACATCATTATATAGATATATTTGAGCATATAAACAAGTCTATCTCGCTGATACAGAAAGGTATATATATTGAAATTCGGGTCAGGTCTGACTGGAGGCGTGAAAGCCTATAATTCCGGCCTTTTTAGCCCCTTTTTATATATTATAAATAATTGTGTTGGCATCAATTTTGAATATGCTTAAAGCAAATGAGTATAAAATTTTTAGAAGAAACGGAATTGAAAGTGGAGAGAAACCATCCCCATAGTAAACGTCAGGACGTACAGTCTCTATATACAGATGTTCGGTTTTGGATTGCCTGCATTCTGCTCATGGCATTCCTCGTATATGTGCTGACCTTGTATCCCAATTCATAGAAATTCCCCGTTTCTCTCTGCTACTCCCATTTTTTAGCTTTCGCAAATGTCATATCACTCACAAAACTGTTACATACGGCTTGCAATTGCTTTATTTCTAGTTCAATAAGCCACCTGTCACAAAATCAATTATCGCTTCGCGCGTTTTAATACGCTCTTCAAACTGCGACATATGTCCCGCATTTTCCATTAATATCAGCTCTGAAATAGAGGGATATTCAGCTTGTGAGATCTGTTTATCATAATCAACAAGCTTGTCATGCTTTCCGAGAATTATTAGTACTGGGATATTTAATGATTTCATAATTTCTATTTGCTCTTCCTTGTCACGCATTGCTTTGAGGTATTCTATCCAGACTTCTACAGGGACTTGATAGCTCATATCCAGAAAATGCTGTTTAGTTTTCTTGATAAAAGTTTCATTGCTATAAAATAGGTTTTCAAATAATAGTGGTAGGTATTTTTCTGTTCCATGGTTCAGAAGAAACTGAATGCTTTTATTACGCGTTTTAACACGTTCCGGAGTATCGGCAAATGGATGGGAGTTTATCAAGCCGATTCCGGCAGTATCCTGCGGATATTCATTTGCGTAAGCTAAAGCTACATAACCTCCCAAAGAATGTCCTATGAGGATAGGTTTTTTAATGTTCAACTCTATCACTAGCGCACGGACACAGTCAGAGAGCATTGGAATAGAAATCCCTTCCATAAATTCAGACTCACCGAATCCAGGAAAATCCATAGCTATGGATTCAAAGGGAACGTCATCATTGACATAGCGCCACATATGTTTATTTTCCGCATAACCGTGAAGGAAAATAACGATTTTATCACCACTTCCTTTCCTATCATAATGGATGATTTTATCTCTGAATCTTATACTGCCCATATTCTGAATATTGAATTTATTGAACGGAGTTTATATTCAAATATAGTTAAAAGATTGGGTTGTTGTGCCTTGTAATGGTCTTGTTTCTTTATTGAACTCTTCCAGAGTTCTGAATGGTCTGCGATAGCATACCCCCAGTTTCTTCTCCGCCAAAGGCGAATCATTACTGGGGGTTACGCATCTTGAACTGTTTCGCAGTTATTGGATGTAAGCGAATAATCTTTAGTCCTTAGGTCTTTTACACTACAAACCACTCCTCTATCCTTCGGTGCGCTTCGCTTCACTTCGAGAACAACTTCAGGAATCGGGAGGGGAATTCAATGTTGCGCGTTTTTGTACCAATTCTACTTTAATCTTTTTGCAGGTTCTTCTAGAATAAGAAAATACAAACACAAATGAATAAACGACCTGGAAAAAAGGTTAAGGTTAAGTTCAAGGTTGAGAGATTGAGAATCTGAGGAAGACTTCTGTAAAACATCAAGAGCAATCATAAACCGCAATCATTTCCAGCAATAGCTCGCCCGCTAAGCGACCTGGAAAATGCCAAGATCGAGCGTGAGAGGAAAGCTTCCGCCAAGGGCGGATATGTTGTGAGTTCACCCGATGGAATATCCGTCTGCGACGGATGGCTGCGCCATTCCATGGGGTAAATGGTTTATTACACTAATTATCACGGATTTTGGCAGATTACACGGATTGTCGAAGCTCGAGAATAAAACGACCTGTAAAATGGCAGGAAATAAGTGTAGAAAGGGAGCTTTCACCAGTGATACTCGTTCGCTAAGCGGAATTGCGGTTCTGCGATATGTGCAAGCAATAAGAAAGATGGTTTATTAAAGGAAGTAGAAAGGATACTCTTGAAAACCCTCTATATGTCGCAGAACAAAAGCATGTAGCGACCAAGCGAATCGAGGGTTTCAGCGAAGCTGAAAAACACCTTTGAAAGCTCCTAGATTTTTTCGTAGTTTTTCATCAATG
>CAYRFF010000068.1:0-12664 GCA_964423575.1 uncultured Saprospiraceae bacterium
AAGTAGATCAGTGTTAATGCCTAAATAGGGTTGAATGTAATAATGATATTTAACCCGCAATATTCATGATTTTTATAAAACTTAAGAATAACCTTCTCATTGTCAAAAGATTAGGTAAAAGTAGTCGAAATGTTTATTACTCAGTTTTGGGCTATGGGTTGCGCTATCTTCAGGCATCTACTTCGTTGTGTATTCCTTGCAGTAGAAGGCTACAGCGGCGGAATCCACGCCTCGTATCTACCCAAAGCTAGCACTCATGAATAATCCGGGTTAAATCTGTGATAATTCGTGTTTAATGGCATTCGTGTCATCCGTGTTCTGTTGCCACAACTGATAACTGACAACAGATAACCGTCTATACTGTAAATCCTTAATCCATTAATGATGAAAGAAGCGCCGTTAGGCGTGGCATCTCGGCAGTAAATCTGTACAAGCTGATGGAGGCCGTAGGGCTGCTACCTTTTACTTCTCTAAATTGCCTTTACCGTCTTGATTATCGAATAATTATCGAGTATATATGAGATATTTATCCATTAATTAACGGAAGGATGTAAATATCCGGAAAACATCCAATAATTATAGTCTTCACTTAAAAAGCGGATAAAATCTGTACTTCTACTTTCACCCCAATCTCTTATCTTTCCCCATCTCGCTACGTCTCGATAGAGAAAGACGATACACCTCGTTATAAAAATAGACAAGTTGAAAATAATTTAGTTCTTTCTGCCGAAAAGGAAATGTAAGTTAACTCCCTTCTCCACGTAGTGGGAAAGGGTTGGGGTTGGGGTGAGTTTACCCAATTCACCTCATTCTCCCGTTTTACCCGTGTCGTGTAAATTATCGCGAATTTTCTCCTACACAACGCTTCGACGGACAAGTGACCTATAGAATATTAATAGTAGTCGTTAACCGAAAGCTTCACCAGCAATATGTTGTTTGTTGATGGTAAATATTAAAGAACGCTATATATTGACTCGTAAAATAGCACGGGGGTTTTTACAGTATGACCGACTGAGATCTCAACTTGTTGAGATCGAGTTGACTAAATGTCAAGTCGAGGAGGGAACTGCGAGCTTCCGCGAGGAGCTAGTAGGATTTTTAAACAACGAGATATAGATTACAACAAGTAGTAACCAAGCGAAGTAACGGTTTCATCATACAATGACTTAGTATATTGGGAAACGGAGACAGAAAGATGAAATAACGAATATAAACCCACGTGAATCCGTGTTTCATAAGCATCAGCGTTATCCGCATCCCACATACATTTTAGGTTAAATCTTAGCGCCCTTTCACTCCTTTGCGAAACTCCGCGGTACAAGTATTAGAAATATGTAAGCATTAGCAACTGGTCACCGGTCTACTGCACACTGATTTAAAATAAATCCCTTACATTTGCGGAAGCGAAAAAAATGACCCATGGCATTTGAGAAAGAGATAGATAAAAGAAGAACATTTGGTATTATTGCACACCCGGACGCCGGAAAAACTACACTGACAGAGAAATTACTGCTCTTCGGAGGTGCGATTCAGACAGCAGGAGCCGTAAAGTCCAGTAAAATTAGGAGACATGCGACTTCTGACTTTATGGAGATAGAGCAACAAAGAGGTATTTCCGTAGCAACTTCCGTGATGGCATTTCCTTATCGCGGCAAACAGATTAACATTCTCGATACACCTGGACACCAGGATTTCCAGGAAGACACCTACCGTACACTGACTGCTGTAGATAGTGCAATCGTGGTGATCGACGTTGCAAAAGGGGTGGAGCCACAGACGGAAAAACTCGTAGGAGTATGTCGGACCAGAAACACGCCCATGCTTGTCTTTATCAATAAACTGGACCGTGAAGGACTGGATGGCATCACATTGCTGGATGAAGTGGAAGAAAAGCTGGATATGTCGGTGGTGCCACTGTCATGGCCGGTTGGAATGGGAAAGAACTTTAAAGGTGTATACGATATATATCAAAAGCAATTGACTCTGTTTCAGCCGCATGGAAAGCAACAAGAGGATAATGTGATCAAGATAGAAGATTTATCCGACCCAAAACTCGATACACTCGTAGGGAAAAACGCCGCTGATGAACTGCGTTCTGAAGTTGAAATGGTCGAGGCAGTATATCCTGAATTTGATCCGGAGAAATACAGAAGTGGAGAGCAGTTTCCGGTATTCTTCGGGAGCGCTTTAAATAATTTTGGAATCAAGGAAATGCTTGATTGCTTTGTAGAATTTGCGCCGGGGCCACAAGCTCGTCAGGCAGAAGAAAGGAAAGTGGAGCCCAATGAAAAGGATTTTACAGGCTTTATATTTAAAATCCACGCCAATATGGATCCGCGACACCGCGACAGAATTGCATTTTGTAGAATTGTCAGCGGTAAATTTGAAGCAAATCAAAGATACCTGCATACTCGACAGAAGAAGGAACTTAGATTCGCTAATCCCACTGCATTTATGGCTTCTAAAAAAGAGATTGTTGATGAGGCTTATCCTGGAGATATTATCGGACTCTATGATTCCGGGAACTTTATCATCGGAGACACCCTGACTAGTGGTGAAATGCTGCATTTTAAAGGTATACCGGCTTTTTCACCGGAACAATTCCGCTATGTGCAGAACGAAGATCCGTTAAAACACAAGCAGCTTGAAAAAGGACTTAGTCAATTGATGGATGAGGGAGTGGCGCAGCTTTTTACCAAGGAAATCAATGGCAGAAAGATTATAGGTACTGTTGGAGCACTACAGTTTGATGTGATTCAGTACCGCCTCCAGCACGAATATAATGCTTCATGCAGCTATGAACCGGTGCGACTTGAAAAGGCCTGCTGGATAAGTTCGGATGATAAGGCAGCGATGAAGGAATTTGAAGCGAGGAGGTCTCGCGATCTTGCCAGAGATAAAAACGGAAAACTGGTTTTCCTGGCAGAATCCAATTGGATGTTACAGATGGCACAACAGGAATTCCCCAAGATACAATTCCATTTTAAGTCTGAGTTCTAATGCAGGAGAAACAAGTCTGGGAGCTCAATGGACGACAGCTCCCGGTGATAATTCATTATGAGCGACGAAATGGATCCAGAGTTTCTATAGGAAAAAAGGCAGTTCTGATTCGCATTCCCGCTGTATATGATTTGCCACAAAGAGTGAGTCAGCTGGAGTGGGCGCGTGATTGGCTGGAAACTGTAGTAAAGAAGAAACCCGAAGCAGTTGAGCATCTTCTCATTGAAGAGTTGGCAAATGAATACCATCTGAATATATGGGGCACTGACCATAAAGTGACTATTAGTTATAATAGTGAAAACTATATTCATGGGAAGTATAAAGAGAATGTAATTGAAGTTTCTATCGCGGATTCTCTCACGCTCTATCAGAAAAAACAAGAGCTGATGAAGTTTATTTCCAGTCTTGTTGCAAAAAAATATCTCACTCCGTTTAAAAATAAGGTGGCTGAAGTCAATAAAAGGACTCTGAAGGTCTCTTATGATGCCGTGCGCCTCAAGCACATGCGTAGTCGCTGGGGTTCCTGCAGTAGTGCCGGTAATCTCAATTTTTCCACACGCTTACTACTTTGCCCTGAATTTGTGATAGAATACTTGATTGTACACGAACTGGCTCACAGAAAAGAGATGAATCACTCGCATAAGTTTTGGCGGCATGTAGAATTGGCAATGCCGGATTATCTTCGCGCTGAGGAATGGTTGAACAAGCACGGAAATAAAGTTAATTTTGTGTAGGACAAAACTCGATTTACTATGCGTATTATTCAGATAAGCGATATGCATCTTCCTGCAGAAAATGAGGATGCCCGCGGGATTGATACCTGGAAAAACCTGGAGGATGTTATGCGGGAAGCTGCATTGAGAAAGCCTGATTTAATTGTTTTTACAGGAGATGTATGCTATGATGAACCCCGGGAAAGTATCTATAAGAAATTTGCTGAAAAGCTGGAAGCTATTCCCTTCCCGCTTCGGTTTATAGCCGGCAATCACGATGATCCTGAGATGATTGTTCAGCTTAGGCAAATGAGGAACGAGGAAAAATTTTATCCAAAGGAGGAATATGACAAGGCAACGGTTTTATACCTGAATAGCTATAATGCGCAGTTACCTGCTTCGGAATATGACTTGCTGGAAAAAGAATGCTTTGTTGAGACGGGAAAGCCGCTATTGATTTTTACGCACTATCCACCGGTGAAAATGGGAGTCCCCACTATGGATAGTCGATATCCATTTGAAGAATCTGATAAAATTGTAGAAATACTGGAAAAATCGAGGAGGCAGGTTCACATTTTTTGTGGTCATTATCACAATGAACGTATCCTTACAGCGAATAAGTTTACAATTTATTGTGCGCCATCAACATTTTTTCAGATCGATGAAAAAAGCGATGATTTTCAAGTGATGTCTACGGAAGTCGGATACCGAATAATCGATCTGGGAGAAAAGGATATTAGGATATTTACGAGGTATTTGGATAGGGGACAGTAGTCTGGGGGCAGAAGTCAGTCTCACTTTACCTATAGCAAGAATAGGGATCGGTGAGCCCGGAAGGATTGCTGAGCCCGACTCTTATTATCCGATAAAAAAGGATAAAAACCGTGTAAATCTATATTTCTGCTAATTACACACTTTTTAGGGACGGTATCCTTTTGCTACTAGGTTCGAGTGCTACATGTAATCCTCGTTTCCTTTGATTTTATTTTGCATCTTGATTCCAGAGTAGTTTATTTTAAGGCGCGACAAACCAGCCTGGTTTTATCGTCTTGCATTTTATTTTGTGCTTTAGGCAAAAGAAGTTGAGGTTAAATAGCATCCAGAATAAACCAGGTTGGTTTTACAGGGTTTTAAATTAAAATCGATTATATTCCTTGAGAGCTACCTTTACTGCACCGTACTGATTCACTTATGTAACTGTAGCAGTTGTGTCATTTTTAAAAACCTTGTTTGCATTCGCAAAAATTCATACTCAGGACTGCGCTGGTGACCAGTAATGATAAGTTGTTAGACCAGTAGGACGAACTCATGAATTAGTCTTGTTATATAACCCATCTTCAGGCCTCACTATCCGTGTGAATCTGCGTTGTCATGGCATTCGCGTCATCTGTGTTCTATTGCGATAGCCATTTCACGGGATCAACGAGAAATTTTTCCCAAATCAATCAAAATAATCGCCACCATCGTCCAAAAGAAATAGGAAGCCATCTTATCCACTTCTATTAGGTCATTAATCAGGTTTAAAATAATAAGCCCGACAAAGGAGACGAGGAAGGTAGAGAGAATCTGTCTGCTAAACTTATCCGTAACCCTGTGATACACCTTTTCACCATAGGCAATAACAAAATAGAAAAGTATTATAAAAATTATCAGCCCTGGTATTCCCTGTTCGACAGCAATCATCAGGTAATAATTGTGAATGCCCGATTGCTCTTTGTTGTCTGAGACATAAGTTGAAAACATATTCAAGGCGTGACTCTTGTAGATAGAAGGAAAAGTCCCGGGGCCAAAGCCGTAGTAGGGGTTCTCTTTAATCATCTGATAAGCAGCAACCCAGCGATGAACCCTCTCCATCGTCGAAATATCCTTACCCGCATAAGTAGCTTCAAGAAGATTCCCAAATTCTTCGTGTGAAATGGTCTTGCTATATTCCGGAGCATACTCCAGATATTTGTTTTCCTTGATAAGACCGGCCACAATGACCGCCATTACGATAAGACCGGCAATCATCCCCCATTTCAGGAGTTTTAGCCTCAGACCTATATAAATAAAAGGGAAGGCAAGCATCACCAGCATGGCAGCTCGTGTATATGATAGGACGATAGCTACCGGAAATAAAATCATCCCGATAACGATAAGCCACCAGGCAATGGAAAACCTTTTATACCATTGGATGGCCATAAACAGAAATGGATGGAAAAGAACCAGAACGACCGCGTAGTATACGTGATTGGAGAAGAGGGGAGAAATAACGCGGTTTATACTTTCAAAACTAAATCCTTCCTGTGCGTGACGAAACAGCAAAAAGAGTATAATCGCCATTAACGCGAGATAAGTAAACCAGAAAAACACCTTCCACATATCTCTTGACCGGAAGAAATATAAACCTGCACCAAATAAGGCTATTACAAACCAGGTTTTGGCAAGTAGAAATTTTATAGAAATTACATGGTCTACCGAAAGAATGGAAGTAAAAAAAGTCCAGATTAAATGAAGGAGAAGAAGTAGAGTAATCGGATGCACAAGATATACATAATTCCACTGTTTTCCCTTAATCAGAAAGGCAATGACTGCCATAATGCAGAGCAACCACATTATTTGTTCTGAAAACAGCTCAGTACTAAGTCCCATAAATATGGGAACGTGCTGCGAAAAGGGAATTGTAACAAAAAGGCCTGCAAATACTATTTTGGGATAAGCAGATACGAGAAGAATACCCGGAAAAATAAAAGGGATCAGGGCAAGAGCGTATATATCCATGGTGTATGCCAGGATAAAACACAAAGTACTCCCAAGAGCATACATAAGCATGCTCTTTGAGGATTCCTGTATAGCTTTAAGAGCTTGCATTCTTGATATTCTTCCAGTCTATACTGTCAAATCCTTCCTTTACCAACGCATAAAAGCAGAGGAGTAAAAATACGAGAATCGTAACTCCTGCCACAAGTATAGATCTGATCGGCCAGTATTTAACCTCCGGAACATCTGCATATTCAATCACGTGAATCGATGGAGTTTCAGAAGTAAATGCCGATTTCAGATAGTTCAAGCGCTGCCTGGTCTCGTCACGGCTCTTGGTAAGCGCGAGAATCTCACGCTCCACAGAAAATATTTTCTCACTTCCTTCTGAAAACTTGGCAATACTTATCCCGGAATTTAGGGAATCGGACTCCATTGCCTGAATTACCTTCTTTAACCCCTCAGTTTTAGAGCTGTATCTGCGGACTGAATCCTGCTGGTTATACCTTTGGAACATCACCAGACGCTCTTCGAAGTCGATGAGCCGCGCCTTTGCATTAGCAAGCGATGTACCAAGGCTTTCTGCCTGAGTCAGCCTGTCGATAATATTGTATTCTTTCCTTAGGAGTGATAAAGAATCCTGAAGAACTATTAGGTCTTCTCTCTTGGAATCCAGAAAATGCTCATAACCGCTTATCATCTGCTCCTGCGACTTTTTAATCTCGTGAACCCCCAGTGTTTTTAGTTTCTCCGTCGCAGCATTTGCGAAAGCTGCAGTAAAATCAGGCGATCTGTCTACAAACTGTATGTGAATCGCATCGTTTTCAGACTGGAGCAGCTTATATCTTTTTCTGAGTAAATTCTCTATTTTATAATTGGCCTTGGGGTCGTCATGTTTGATTTTATAATGATCAAACAGCTTAAAAGTATCGATGAGATATTCATACATCGACTTGGACCGGGCAACAGCCTTAATCCTGTCTTCATCCTGATTGGTTCCGAAGTATTCAGTCTTGGTCTGCGAAAGTCCAAACACGCTTTCCGGTGAAGCCAGATCTTGACTTGCTGCATAAAAAGTCGTCTGAGCCTTATAATAAGTCGGCAATAGCAGAGCGACAATGATGCTTATTACAAATGCGATAGCAGTTCCGGTCAGAATAGATTTCCGCCATTTGAACAGTCGCTTAATCAGTTCTATGACTGTTGTGTTGTTATTTTGTTCCATACGCCGCAAAAATAGCAATTATTATTCCCTATTGGAAAAACTTATTAAATCCTTTATTTCTCCTATCCTGATTATTCCCAACCCAAACACTAAAATACTAGCCACAAGCCCGATTGAAACAATTCCATAGATGAAATTCACCTCGGTATAATTGAGGGAAATCGATAGCCCAAGGAGTATAATTCCCAGTAAAAATATGCGCCCCCAATAGCTTAAAAAAGAATTCTCAAGAATACTTGTATGACATTTCCATGCAAATGCTACACCGACGATAAGTTGTGAAATCACTGTTGTCAACGCCGCGCCGTAAGCACCCATCACCGGAATCAGCCATAGGTTGAGCCCGATATTCACTAATATAGTAAATATAAACACTCTGTTGAGAAAGCGCAACTTGCCCGCTGCAATCAATAACGAACCATACATATAATCAATTGCCTGCGGAACGATAGTAAGCATTAAAATGGCGAGAACTCTTCCCCATTCGACTGTGCTGTCCGTATAGATGAAATCGCTGATTGCGCCACCGTAAAAATAGAAAATCAGCGCCACCGTAAAAGCCATCCAGCCCAGAACGGCAGCACTCGCTTTTATAATTCCGTGAAGAGGATGATTTTCTTTCAATGCTCTGGAGTACATCGGATACAACAAGCCCGCAATGAGGAAACCCATCATATTGAAGGCATTCAGTAATCTATATGCTGCAGCGTACATCCCCGACTGATAAAAACCGTCATCCCTCAATATTTCAATCATTACGGCATCGATGCGGGTGTAGATTCCTCCTAGCAATAGGACAAGGCCAAAGGGAAGCATACGCTTAAAAAGTACCTGTGTCTCTGCAGTACTTAGTTTGCTGTTTTTTATATTTATACGCTTACGCAAAAGCCAAAAGGCCCAGAAACTCGCGAGAATCAAACTGACCGTTTGTCCTGCTACAAAGTGGTATATGGAAAATTCATCACCGAGATACCAGAACAAAAACAGAATAATAAATATCAGCAGCAATTTATCCAATGCACTTAAAATGCTATCCTGTGTATAAAAGCCAAGGCCGGATATATTGGAGCGTAAGTACAGAAACAGAGCGTTTATTGCATGATTGACCAAAACTATCGCAAAAAGTAACGGATACTCCTCCACATAGCCAAATAGCCAGCCGACAATGAGACTTATGAAAATGAATATTCCGGTAAGGGAAAACTTCAGTTTTAACAACTTGGGAAAATACTTACCGATAAGTTGCCTATTCTGCGCAATGAATCGATTATTGTACTGCTGTATCCCGAAGTCATTGAGAATCTGAAACAGATAGATGAAATTAAACAGAACGAAGAAAATCCCGTAAGCTTCAGTACCCACCTTGTTTTGAACCGCTCTTTCTATTCCGAGCAGATAGACAGGCTTGACCAGTGCGTTCAGGCCGATAATCAGTACGACCTGTCGCATAAATAGTTTCTGAAGTGAGTCTAATCTGTTTTTTGAACTCATAAAATCAAAGGTAGCAAATTAGCCTCTTTTAAACTTGATAATCTATATCAAGCTCCTGAACAACTATTGAAGAAACAATTGAGAAGCCGCATTCCATCTGAACCCCAGAGAAAAATAGCTGCTTTTGTCAGAAATAGTGCTATTCCTGGTCTGAGCATTAAGGTCGAGATAAGCCCCGTGCCACAACATGTATGATGCACGTCCGTGAATCAGGAAAATATCATCTCTGTCTCCTTGAAACATATCATTGCCATAATCATGAGATCTGCTTGTATAGGGAAGCCGTGGGTCATCACCGTAATTTTCATCTTTAGGACTCAAGCCCTGTGAAAACACCATTCCAGTGGCGGCAAAATCCCATTTTATAGTTGGACTATAACGGACATTGAACAACACTTCCCTCAGATTGGCACCACGAGGGTGTGCAAGCGCCTGATCATGGTGCGTCCATGATGTTCTGTAATCCTTATGGGAATACATAAAGGGTCGTATGAAATTCATCTCTGCATGGATGTCAAGCCCATTTATATTCAACAAGTTAAATGCTTTTGCCCCGAGTTGAAAAGCAAATTTGTTTGCCCACCAGCCATCGTCCTTGAAAAGCATCTGGGCACTGTGAAACTCATCGAGTACGAGCTGCCCATAGAGAGAATAACGCTTTGCAATATCCCATCGTGCATCGATTCCCATGATCATATTGTCCGGGCTTCCAAGGGCACCTTCAATAGTCCTGTACAGAATTACCGGATTGAGATAATGTAACTCAAATCCCGTTTCTCTACCAAAAACAACGGACTCGAAAATTCCAATTTGAAGGTTGTTCAGGATCTTAACACCGAGATAATGCGTCGCAAAGTATTTCTTGGGAATCATCCCGGAACCCGGATCACGCAAAGCCTTGGGGCCGCGTATTTCACCGAAAATATTCTGATAAGCAAGACGTCCTATACGGGTGTCAAGTCCCAGATAAAGATAATTGTCCGAGAAATTCGATAGGCCCAATGAGCGGATTCCGTGACCAATGTGATTTTTTCCATAACCAAATTCAAGTCCGATTTCTTTAATGATATTGAAACCGAGCTTGGCAGTGCTATTCATATAATCGTAGGCGTTCTCACTATCAAATAAAACGGATTTATACCTCTTGTAAAAGGAGTTACCCGGAATAACCTTATAAATCTCTACATAATCCGTAATATATGAAGGGAACCTTGCTTGGTTTTCAAGAAAATTGGAAGAGAGATAGACCTTGTTGCCAATGTTTAAGTCAAGCTGAAAGCCGCGTTGATTGACAAAGGGGAAAAGACTTTCCCATTCTTTCCCTGCAGCCAGATGTAATATTGGGTTCACGCGTAGGTGGTATGTTCCACCCTGGCCTTCATTGTCCAGTTGAAAGAAATGAGCAGGTGTTTTAAAGAAGTATCGCAATAAAGGGCCATTGTCTCTCGCACGCAATAAAGCTTCGGGGTTTGAATCTATAGGCTTGAAGCCGTCAGTATCTTCTTTTTCTTCTTGCATATCGTAAAGAAAAAGTTCGTTTTCATCCAAAAGGAAATCGAGTTGAGCATTGGGGGATTCCCTGTAAATACTATAGGCATTTTCCGTCATCCTCTTTCGGTCATAAGACCTTAGATTCAGAAAGTCATCTCCGGATTTGCCGTTGAGTATCATCTGCCTTTCATAAAAATACTGACTGTTTTCATTGATACTGGTAGAAATGGATTGGGCTGTCAGAGTTCCGGCTATCGAAACAAGTAAAACCAGGATTAATGATCTTCTCATACTTGAACCTTCAATAATTCTTCTTTAATATAGTCGTCAAAGTTGTATCGGTCTTCAAACAGGAATTTCACTTGCAAAGGAAGTAAAAAGACCGGTATTTTATTCTCATACAATACCTTTCTATGCTTTATCAGGCGCATGGCGTCTTTTTCTGTCGTCAGGACCAATTTGCGTTCCATTTTCATGGAATTATAATTCTCGATAACCTTGCTGATATCCGTGGAGTCAAAGTTGTGGTGATCCGTGTAGGACATGACCAGCGAGTAGTCGATAAAGCTGGTGACATAATCCTCCAGATAAGCACTATCTGCTATCGCTGAAAGCAGCACTACACCGTCTAGAGTATCTAATGAAACGCGTACTTCCGGTGCAAAAAAAGAATATGGTCTGCCATAAGTCATCGTAGAGAAAAAGAGAGATTGTCCCGGCCTTAAATCCAGTGATTCTTCCCACTGTGCAATTTCAGAAGCATCCATATCTGGCGGACACTTTGTTACGATAATGGCATCTGCCCGGGAAGCTGCTGAGGACCACTCACGCAGGCGACCGCTTGGCAGTAGAAAATCTTTAAAGTAAGGATCTTTATATGTGGTTAAAAGAATATTGAGATGTGGTTTTACAGACAGATGCTGAAAACCGTCATCTAGAATAATCGTATTGATTTCGGGATGATTCTTAAGTAGTTCCGGAATGCCAAGTGCTCTGCTCTCAGCGACGGAAACGGGAATCTGCGGATGTTTTAGCTTGTATTGAAGCGGCTCATCACCGACATCCCTCACGGTAGAATTTTGTTGAACGAGCTTGAATCCAACCGATTTACGACCATAGCCACGACTCATAGTAGCGACATTGATATATGGCTGAAGCAAACGGATAAGATATTCCACATGTGGTGTTTTACCTGTGCCACCTATTGCTATATTGCCTATTGAGATAACAGGAATGGAAAATCGCACTGCTTTCAGGAGCTTTACCGAATACAGAAAATTTCTGATTGAAACACCTATTCCGTAAAGAAGGGAGAAAGGGAAGAGGATTATTTTGACTACCCAATTGTTTATCATATTGCCAAAGATAAGAAAATGTCAAATGTAACGAGGCTACCGGCACTTTGTTTATAACATTAGTTACAATGGGAAAAGAATTATTCAATTGTGGAAGAGAATTGCCGTTGCCTGTAGACCACATTGAAGTTATGTATATTCTACTCCAAGCTTTTCTTGATTACCCCACATCTAAAAAACATCCTTTCTCTTCTTGAATTATATACCGAGAAAAACCTACCAGATTTTTTCAATGCTACTGTAATCAAATTCTTTAAATATAAAGCCGGATTCTTAATATGGGATGGACAAATCTGGTAGGTTTGACCTGAAACATTACATTATCAGCTGAAAATTGTAACAAGACCATAAAATGGTTTAAGATCCGCATTGCAACTAAGCCCACCTCGGAGGGTGACACATTTTTTAATGAACCTGTATGTATAAAGATGCCTCACCTACGGTGCTCATTGATTTGTCGTAACACCTACTACCCATATGCCACACCTACGGTGCTATCAAAATGGAGTGCTTGCAGTGCATATTAAATATACTTTGGCAACAAAGACATCAAGGAATCCTGGATTTGTAAGGCAACCAGGTCCGTAGGGCCGATATCTTGGGTGTGCCGGGTATGTGATATCTCTACAAGGTGCGACGGTGACTGGCGT
>CAYRFF010000069.1:0-10201 GCA_964423575.1 uncultured Saprospiraceae bacterium
TAACTCATTATCAAGTATTTATCAGTGATCCAAGTATTTATTAGTAGGCCTTACAATAGGGGTTGAAGCCGGTATAAGTTTTTACTATAAGCTTTCTGAAAAAATTAATTTATCAAGTGGGGTCTGGTTTAGCAATGATTTCACAACTGCACTCATAGAGGATTATACTCCGGATAAAAACATGTATCATCGACGATGGGGGCTTTCTGTGCAAGTCGCTTATAGGCTTTAATAGAGCATCAGTCGTATGCGTCAATTATTGATAAATACTTTTCTATTCCTCTCTCCACATCTTATCAGGATGTTGTCGGGTATCGAAGACATCATTAATTATAATATTCTTATCCTGGATACTGTAAATTATTTTATAATTGCCAGACAATAAATATCTATACTCTATGGGCAATTCCTTTAAAAGAGGTTCAATTTGTCCTATCTCCGAGTGTACAATTAATAATCTTGTCGTTTTAAAAATATCATCCCTAATCTTGTTAGCTACTTTCTGGTTCGCATTTTCAGAATAATATTCATAAATGACTTTCAAGCTCAATATGGCATAATCAGTCCAGATTATTCCCATCTACCATTCTTTTGACATTTCCTCTACCTCTGATTGAGTCTTATATCGTCCATTTATATAATCTCCTTCTGACAGCTTTATTCTCTGAATAAGCTTGTGGGCTTCTAGCCATTCAAGATTTCTTTTATCCATGGCTTCTTGAGAAATCAGGTTTCCATTTTCAATATCTCGCTCACTCATCTCCAGCATAATCTTCTGTTCCTCAGTCAATGCAGTAACTTCAGTATCAGATGCATTAGAAGAGATAAGCTTATCCAAAGCAATTAAGAATTCTTTGTCTTTGATAGAAAGAATCTTATTTATTAAGTCGTTCTGTATGTTTTCCACCGTTGCCATAATTATGAATGCATTTAAAAACCGAAATTGATGTCCTTACCAAATATACACTAAAACAAGCTTACAACAATCCTTTCTTACCAAAAATCGCAATATATATCCAAAAGTCCTTGTATTCTTATTCTTGTACTACAACATAAAACGCCATTACTACTGACATAAGTTTCACACATTTTAATTTGCTCCCTGATTCCTTCCCCTATAATTGGCTATTCCACTTGCTTTCCTTACATGAACTGTCGAGTAAATAATGGAATAAACTTTCCTATCCGCAAATTTATCTTTTTCATTTAGTTCATATTGGCATACCCCTTAGTAACCGCGCCCTTTAGGGTGCGGATGCTAAGCCTAAAGTAACCATTTTGTGTTGCACTTTTGCACGCAAATGTGTAGCGGCAAATGCCGCTGGAATTCCTTGGAATTCCAACACAAAACCGAATATAGATGGCCATTAAATACCGCACCCTAAAGGGCGCGGTTATTAAATGATAAATTGGCACCTTCTCTAATTTACCGTTAGCTTCCCTATGATTCCCTCTCCCATATTGGCTATTCCACTTGCTTTCATTAAATGTGGAAGCTTATCGCACGGCTGTGAACTGTAAGCTTTTTCACTCTATCAGATCATAGAAAACTCAGGCTTTCAACATGGATATTTCTTTTTCGTAAAATAAAGGAATACATTTAATAATTATCTACGCTATAGGTATAGATAGATGAACATGGAAACCACAATAGTCTTAAATACATAAAATTCTGATTATGAAATTCACAAAAAATATTTTGTATCTGTCTATTCTCCTTTTGCTTGTGTCATGTACTAAAAAGGAAGACGATTATGACGAATACACTGAGTTTTGGAATTCAAGACTAGGCGAGACTCATGCACTAAAAAATGGAGAAGAATGGACCGCAACACATAGCTATTATAAGCTATATGAGAGTGGGAATTTTATAAACTTATACTTTTATAAAACCAATGATTATAATGAACTAAGAGATCAAGTTATGTTTATGAAAATACCTTTAAAACCAGGTGTATATAAAGTAAATAAATATCCAATTTCAGGCGAAGAGGGTTACCCTCCATCTGCTGTATACTTTTCAAAGATTGCTGATGGGGATGCCATTGAAAATTATTATGAATTAGTTGATGATGGCTCTTTCGACAACATGTTTACTATTCATGAGATAAAAGATAAAGGAGACAAATCCATTATTGGAGAGTTTCAGGTAAAATTCCTAGTATTTGAGGATAACCTCAATATAAGTGGCAATCCGGATACTATTATCTTTGAAAAAGCAGAGTTTGAGACTGTCTTGCTTGATAGATAGAAGCCGGGTGACAATTTATACTTTAGTAATCGTGCCTAAGAGCGCGGTTACTAAAGTATGATTTTATTAATACCGATCCCCATTCACCCCTCGGCTTCGTTCTATTCCCCGATTCCCTCCCCTATAATTGGCTATTCCACTTGCTTTCATTAAATTCGCAGTTCATAAAATGACGGTATGACATGAGTGAATTCATTAATTTTTCTATTGAGGACAATATCGCCTATGTACAGTTCAATCGACCTGCTAAGTACAACAGCTTTGTGCGCGAAATGGCACTTGCCTTTCAGGACGCTTTACGCAAATCAGCGGAAGACGATACTGTACGCTGCATCTATATCACAGGTTCAGGAAAAGCATTCAGTGCAGGACAGGATCTTGTAGAAGCCACTGATCCAAAAGCAGGAATTGCATTGGAACGCATTGTTTCTGAGCATTACAATCCAATAATTCTGCTGATGCGCAGTATTGAGAAGCCGATTATCACTGCTATCAACGGCGTAGCAGCCGGAGCAGGAGCCAATATCGCCCTTGCAGGAGATATTGTTATCGCCACGCAATCTGCTTCTTTTATTCAGGCTTTCAGTAAAATCGGTCTGATACCCGACAGCGGTGGAACATTTACGCTTCCCAGACTGATTGGCTTTCAAAGAGCTTCAGCAATTATGATGCTCGGAGATAAAATAAGTGCAGACGATGCAGAAAAAATGGGAATGATTTATAAAGTGTATCCCGATGAGACATTTGCGGAAGCTTCAAAAGCACTGGCACAACATATTGCTTCTATGCCTACAAAAGCCCTTGGACTGACCAAGAAAGCATTAAACGCGTCCATTCACAACAGCTTGGAAGAACAACTTGCAGTTGAAGAAAACCTACAGGCAGAAGCAGCTCAATCGCACGATTACGCAGAAGGAACGCTGGCATTTATTGAAAAAAGAAAGCCTAAATTCATCGGAAAATGACGGATATGAAAATAGGAGTCATCGGTGCGGGTTCTATGGGGCGAGGTATCGCTCAGGTAGCTGCTACCTATGGCCATGAAGTGCTGATATATGAGACTAATCAAGAAGTAAGGAAAGAGGCAAGAGATTTCCTTAGCCATATCCTAAACAGACAGGCGGAAAAAGGCAGAATGAGCGATGCTGAGGCAAAAGCTATCTTCGGGAGATTGTACTTTGTGGAGAATATGGAAGATCTGGCAGATTGCGGCTTGGTTATCGAGGCAATCATTGAAAATCTGGATATAAAACGCACTGTATTCAAGACATTGGAGGGAATTGTAAGTAAAGATTGTATTCTTGCGACCAATACCTCTTCCCTGCCGGTTACTGCTATCGCCTCAGCTTGTCAGAACAGTAATCGTGTCCTCGGGATTCACTTTTTCAATCCGGCTCCTTTGATGAAGCTTGTGGAAATAACTCCGGCAGTTCAGACAAATGATGAAGTCCGGGACAAAGCAGTCAAAATCATCAATTCATGGCAGAAAACAACGGTTCTTGCCAAGGATACACCCGGATTTATTGTAAACCGCATTGCGAGACCGTTTTATTCGGAAGCACTGCGTTTATATGAAGAAGGCATTGCTGAACCGGTAGATATTGATGAAGCAATGACGAAAATCGGTGGTTTCAAAATGGGACCTTTTACCCTGATGGATTATATCGGACATGATATAAATTTCAAAGTAACGGAAACCGTCTATAATGCCTTTTATCAGGAAGCGAGGTATAAACCGTCCTTTGCACAAAAGCAACTTGTCGATGCAGGCTGGCTCGGAAGAAAAACAGGAAAAGGCTTTTACGATTATAGTGATGGAGCTGTCAAGCCGGAATCCAAGGCAGATGACGACAAATTAAAGCGTATTTTCATGCGGATAATCTGCATGTTGATTAATGAAGCCGCGGATGCAGCATACTACAACATCGCTTCAAGTGAAGATATAGAAATAGCTATGACTCAAGGCGTTAACTATCCTAAAGGACTACTACATTGGGCGGATGAAATCAGCATAAAAACTGTGGTGGATGAACTCGATAAATTGTATCACTTCTACCACGAAGAAAGATACCGCGTATCGCCTATTTTACGCGCAATGTCCGGTTTAAGACAACGATTCTTTGCTGAAAAGCGATAAAAACTGACATTTGACGAAAGTCATAAACTAAGAAGGCTTAAAAGCATTATAAAAGAGAGAATTCAAGTAAATCAATATAAATTAAACTAGAATAATTTTTATGAAAAAGGTATATATCGTATCAGCAGTGAGAACACCGATAGGAAGCTTCGGAGGCGCATTATCCTCACTTTCTGCAACGGAGTTAGGTTCAATCGCGATCAAAGGTGCGCTTGAGAAAGCAGGCGTTGATGCAGCTGAAGTAAATGAAGTGCTCATGGGAAACGTAATTTCCGCCAATCTCGGCCAGGCTCCTGCTAAGCAGGCTGCATTGGGTGCCGGAATCCCAAATTCAGTTTCCTGTACGACTATAAATAAGGTCTGCTCTTCCGGTATGAAGGCAATTATGCTGGGCGCGCAATCCATCATGCTCGGGCACAATGATGTCGTAGTAGCCGGTGGAATGGAAAGTATGTCCAATATCCCCTACTATATCGAAAAAGCACGCTGGGGTTATAAATACGGTGGCGGGCAGCTTATCGATGGTCTTGAAAAAGACGGTTTACGCGATGCTTATGATCAGGTAGCCATGGGTCTGGCAGCAGATTTAACTGCCAAAAAAGAAGATATTTCAAGAGAAGAGCAGGACGAATTTTCCATTCAGTCCTATAAGCGTTCAGCTGCCGCTACGGAAAGCGGATATTTCAAAGAAACGATTATTCCGGTGGCAATTCCACAGCGTAAAGGCGGAGAGAAAATTGTCGATACGGATGAGGAATTCACCAAGGTAATGTTTGACAAGATTCCTTCTCTGCGTCCGGTTTTCTCCAAGGATGGTACCGCTACAGCTGCTAATTCGTCCACGATAAACGACGGTGCTTCTGCGTTGATTCTTATGAGCGAAGACAAAGTAAATGAGCTTGGACTCAAGCCATTAGCACGCATTCTGAGCTTTGCTGATGGCTCCCAGGCGCCGATGGATTTCACGACAACTCCGGCGATTACAGCGCCCATCGCAATCGAGCGTGCGGGATTGAAGCAGGAAGATATCGATTTCTATGAGGTGAATGAGGCATTTGCAGTGGTTTCTCTCGCGTTTATGAAGCGTCTGGGCATATCAGATGACAAGGTGAACGTATTCGGTGGCGCCGTGTCACTGGGTCACCCACTGGGGGCATCCGGCGCGCGTATCGTGACTACCTTGAACAACGTTCTACATACCAAGGGTGGCAAGTACGGTTGTGCAGCTATTTGCAACGGTGGTGGCGGTGCTTCTGCTATAGTGATTGAGAAGGTATAAGCTTACGCAAATATTGAAGTTTGATAATATAGTGCAGATATACTAAAGTGTGTCTGCACTTTTTATTTTAGCATCACCGTAACCGATCTATTTTTCTAAAATATAGTATCTTAGTGGCATATCTACGATATAAACCATGATTAATTGCTTTAAAATATCGCTTTTAATTTTATTCATAGTTCCACTTGCAGGCCTATCTGCTCAAAAGATTAGCATAAAAGGAGGATACAGTGCACCTTCAGTACATATTCATTCCCTAGCATACCATATACCTAATTCAGGCACAAAGAAACTCCCGGCTTACCACATAGGCGGTTCAATAGAAATCCCAATTTATAGTGCATTGTCAATAGAAGGCAGCTTGCTTTATAGCGTAAAAGGTTTTGGTAGCAGCTCCAGTATCTATAAGATTGAAAGCCCAATGGGAACCTTTTCCGGTATTATAGATAGTTATACGAGATTCATTCCTGCTTACCTTGAAATGCCCCTATTTCTAAAGGCCACACATAAAACCAAGTGGATTGACTTTTATGGAAAAGCGGGGCCTTATATGGACATAGGCATAGGTGGCAGTATAAGGGAACGTAGAATGCTAGAGGGGAGTCCTTCTCTATCCTTTGAAGATGATATTCAGTGGGATAGCGATGAAACTGATTTAAATAGGCATATTTATGGGCTAATGTTTGGCGCAGGTGTTCAAGCGGGAGTTTATCAATTTGAAGTTTCGTATGGGCAGGACTTAACGAGTTTTGCTAGTAACGAATATACTGATCTGAGATTTAATACTATTTATCTTTCTTTATCACTTATCCTGCATGATCATAAAGGAGATTCTGCTATTAGAGAAATATTGGGAATTTTAAAATCAACGAAAAGGATTGACAACTAATCAAACAATAAATTGCCGTCACTCGTTTTAAAACGAAGATATCGCCTATGAAAAAGATTTTTATTCTACACATTTTTCTTTTTCTATTCCTGAACACAGGTTATCTTCAAGGACAGAGCTTTGGACTAAAAATCGGATACAACTCCACCGATATTTATATTGTACAACATGATGACAACTTCTTGACTTATAAAACTACGCCTATCAAAACGTTTCTATTGGGCATTTCAGCTGATATCCCAATAAATAATGCATTATCATTGGAAACTGACTTGTTGACCATTGGTAAAGGGGCTTTACTTGAAGCAACATTTCCCTTTGTCAATGTTAAAGAATACACAGACTTAACGCCTTTTTATATTACTCTTCCGATTGCATTAAAAGTAACCGGTCAAGTCGGAGAAATAACGAGACTATACGTAAAAGCAGGGCCTTATATAGGTCTGGGAGTTGGCGGGAATATAGTAAAAAAGACAAACCCTTCAGGATCTACGGGTATCAGTACCAGAGATATAAAATGGGGCTCAGAGAAAGGAAGTGACTTGAAAGCAGGAGATTTCGGGATTATTGTTGGGGGCGGTGTAGAATATGGTAGGTTTCAACTAGGGCTTTCTTATGAGATGGGACTTAGCGATATCAATATGTTAAGCGATGATAAGGGAAGTAACCGGGTATTGTCTCTTACACTTGCCTATAATATTCTTCAAAGAAAAAAAATTTAAAAGACTTACAAGATGAAACAGCTATTACTATTCCTTTTAGTTCTTATTGCCTCACTTTCTTATGGGCAAGAGTATATTACCGACAATCCCAGTGTATCGGGAAGCAACTGTGATTTTTGCACTTTAAAAAAAGTCATCCTGACCGAAACCGAGACTAAAGTATTAATAGAAGTTGAAGCTCAGTCCAATTTAGGATCCTGGATGAAATTCAGTGAATGGACTGTTTTAATGCCTTATTCAGAGGACATAGATCTGACTGAACTTAGAGAAATGAACTTAAAACTCAGTGAGCCAATGGTTACCGACATAAGTGATTACGCCCGTTGGTCAAGGAGTGTTAAAAAGAATGAAGCAATTGAAGCAGAAACAAGGGATTTTTATGGCCCCTATCTGATAAAAAACCTTGGTGATAAAAAGTTAAATCAAAGCTATAATATCCGTTCTAAACAAGAGGAAACTTTTGAATTCTGGCTCACCTTTAACAGAGTACCACCCGGGGTTGAAACAATTTTCATCAGAGAATTCATGAAAAATGGATTAGAATGGATAGGTATTCAGATTAACAACCCCAATACCTGGCCTTCATTTATTCTGTCCGAAGCTTCAATACAGGAAGAATGGAATAAAAGAGGTATGAGACAAATAGAAGGTATATATGAAAATATCAGAACCGATTATTTAAAATTTAACTATCGCTTTGTATTAGCTTATGATGAAGCGAGCGAATCTTATCATTTCATTTACCTGGATGGTAATAACCCTATCTGGACACAGGGAGATGTTATGGCATCCTTAAGCTACACAGGAAGTAAAAATGTATTTAAAACAATACTTTATGATGATCATAAAATTTTCAGCATGGATATATTCATGGAATATCAGGATGGAAAATTGAAGATTCTCGGAGAAAATTCTGATGCAGCTTTTATCAAAACATATCCGCTTGTTCAGGATTGATATAAAATAGCTTGCGTAAGATTTGTCCGGGTATAAGCGGCGCTCCGTTAAGCAGCATATTGTACTAAAATACGTTTTATATAAAATGATTAATCCCAAGTCTACAAATTCCTTCTGATATGAAATTTGCATATTTACCTTTACTACCATTATTGTTTATCCTGCCGATCATTACCCAAGGTCAATCTATTGATACAAAAAAGAATACCGTCTATGTTGAAGCATTTGGTTCAGGGCTATATTATTCAATAAATTACGATCGCATAATAATTGAAAATGAGAAATCCTATGGTGGCTTATCCATAGGAATAGCTGCTCTGTCCTCAAAAGATAGAACTTCCGTAATGTTACCTTTATCATTATATGGTTTAGCTTCACTATCAGCAAATAAGTCTCATTTCTTTGAGTACGGAGCAGGATTCAGTACCTTACATGAAAGAGATAATAAATACATCGATGACCGACACGGTGGCAGAATTAAATCAGCAGAAACAGTTTTATTCTTTGTACCAAAAATCGGATACAGATATCAACAAGCTAAAGGAGGTTTCTTTGCCCGCATAACTCTTAGTCCGTTGGTTCAAGTTTTCTATCATCTGACAGCAAAAGGTGAAAATTGGACAGACGGTTCCAGTTATGAATACAGTCGCACTTCAACGTTTGGCAAGGAATTTAATAATTACCATATCTACCCTTATGGTGGAGTAAGTATCGGATGGACTTTTTAATATTTAGTTTAATACTCTCAGTTTTATGAAAAACTTACAATACTACTTTATTCTTTTTTTATTCATCCTTCCGGTCATCGGCCAGGGGCAAGAAGTTACTACAAAGCGATCTACTATTTATGCTGAATTATTTGGTTCAGGGGGAGCTTATTCCATAAACTTCGATTACATACTTGGTCAAAAGGAAAAGAGCATATTAACTATGAGCCTAGGTTACAGTTATATACCACCTTCAAGAAATAGAATAATGGCCTTCCCGATATCAATCAATGGTCTGTTTTTTGGTAGAAAGCATCACTTGGAAACGGGCTTAGGCTTAACATCTACTTTTAGTAAAGATACCAATTTCAGGAAAGATGGGACTTTTGATGGCGGCTCGTATGAAACAGAACAATATCTCCATGCTATCCCAAAGATTGGATACAGGTATCAACAGCCGGAAGGTGGTTTCTTTGCTCGTGTCACGTTCAATCTTATATACGAACTATATAGCAAGACAAAATACACTTTAATTTACAATGGCGGGAGAAAATTCGTTGATGAAAATGTACGCTACATGAACAACGAGCATGCGATGTTAGGCCCATTTATGCCTTGGGGCGGAGTAAGTATTGGCTGGACGTTTTAAAAATACTCATAATTCTATCTAGAATAATAGTAGGCGACATAAATATGATTAAGTTGATTGCTACACAACTAAATAAAACATATTCTCCAAAGTAACTGTTAATATTTCTTCTAAAACAAACATACGAGGACGAAAAAGTCAAGAAAGCTTCAAAGGCAATTTTCAGCAAGCTGAAACCGTCGATCCGATTGGTCGCTACATGCTTTTGTTCTGCGACATTTAGTATGTTAATCTGATAGTCTTTTTACTTCCTATGATGGTTTATTTTCTAATTATTTAAACGTCTCGCAGAACCGCACTTCCGCTTATCGGACGACATATTGCTGGTGAAGCTTTCCATATACGATAGCTCTTGATATTTTATATGTCACTTAATTAAAGATCTTCGATAATTCGCAGCAATTAGCATGATTATTTCCACATTCACTCATAACATATCGCTGGTGTATCTATCCTGTTTTAAGCTCACTTGGTGCTTTACAGGTTACTTATTCATCATTGTTTTTTAACCACGAATGACCGCAGAGCAGTCACATTAGGTTAGTAAATTAATACAATAAATTATCGACTGCAGAGCAGTCGCATTAGGTTTTTATTAGGATGCAACAGT
>CAYRFF010000070.1:0-10134 GCA_964423575.1 uncultured Saprospiraceae bacterium
TTGTACTGGAGTTTACTGATGGATATATCGTAAGGCAGTCGGGGACGCTGACGTTAATACGGTGAGTGGGATTGATAATATATTTTCCGAATAGAGACGATTTATCAACTCATTCTTATTAATTTATTATTGAGTTGATATGAAACCTTTTAGTAACCGCACCTTACGGTCATTGAGCGATGCGTTGAGGTCCTCGAAACGTTTATCGAAATGTAGGGTGCGGTATAAAAGCACCCAGATAATACAGGCTTTGTGTTGGAATTCCATAGGAATTCATGCGACTATGTCGCAACACTTTTGCACACAAAAGTGCAACACAAAGCTAACAAAGTTGCACACTCTTTAGCTACAGCCTGAAGGCTGTAGCTACTAAATTATGCGATTATATTCTTGAAATATGCTGACAACATTTAGTGTATTGGGTTACTTAGATAATGCACTCGACTCGACAATCCTACTATTGCTAACTACACTAACCAAACGGTCCCTGAGATGACTGAATGTAGTCTCGATTATCGAGACCTATGGTCGTAAATCGACCATAGACGAAGGATCACGCCTAAGGCGGACTAAAGACTGAACTCCCGTGAGCAGCAAGTAATATGCGTCATAAAATATGAATACTTATAATTGTAATTTACAAAGTGCACTCGATCCGACGATCCTACTATTACTCACTACACTAGCCAAACGGTCATTGAGATGACTGAGTGCAGTCTCGATATCGAGACCTATGGTCGTAAATCGACCATAGACGAAGGAACTGCGAACTCCCGTGAGCAGCAAGTAATACGCTTCATAAAGTACAGATAGTATTACTTACATAGCACACTCGACCCGACGATCCTACTATTACTCACTACACTAGCAAAACGGTCATTGAGGCAGCCTGAGCGAAGCGAAGTGCACTCGAAATGACTATTCCAAATACCCAAACTTCCCGCTATTAAAATCATTGAACGCCTGCACAACTTCCTTCATATCATTCATGACAAATGGACCATGTGCTGCAATCGGCTCATTCAATGGCTCTCCGCTTATCAGCAGAATTAAAGAATCTTCCTCAGCACGGACTGTAAAATCTTCACCGTCATTATCCATTACTGCAAAGTAGTCAGCCGGAACATCTTCCTCGTTAATCATAACCCTGCCTTCTACAGCAAGTAATGCAGTATTATATTCAGCAGGGAAGGAAAAATTGAGTTTTGCACCGGTCTTTAGGCGTAAATTATACAGGTGTACCGGGCTATGCGTAGATGCAGGTCCCTTTACTCCCTTGTACTCTCCCGCAATCACTTCAACCGCACCCGCACCGTCAGCCAATTCATACTTAGCAATATCATCTGCCTTAATCGCCTGATATTTAGGATCAACTTTCTTATTTTCTGCAGAGAGATTTACCCAGAGCTGCACCATCTGAAATTCACCGCCTTTCTTACTGAATTCTTCTTCATGAAATTCCTTATGCAGAACTCCATTGGCTGCAGTCATCCACTGCACATCACCTTCACCAATTACTCCCCCACCTCCACTACTATCATTATGTGCGATACTGCCTTTGTAAGCAATAGTAACAGTTTCAAATCCCTTATGAGGATGCACACCTACTCCACGCGGAATCTTGCTGGGCGGAACATGCATCTTGGCATTGTAATCCAGTACGAGAAAGGGATCCATTCGCTGAATATCCATCCTCGGTCCACTGGGAATAAAATTATGTACTTTAAACCCATCACCCACCATGTGAGGCTCCGGTGGGGCTATAACTATTTCAACATTTTTAATATTCATAACTCTCTGTTTTATACCATATCTAATCGATTTTATCTATCAATAGTTGCAGCACTTTTCAAAAGGCTTGAAGACTGCCGGAGATTCGAGAAAGTCTCTATTAAAACTGAAAGTAACTGAAAATTTATTTTCTAATTTCGCTGTTATATTTATTAATTATGCGTAACTTAAGCAATGAAATGGTTTTATCTTCCGTTTCTTAAAAACATAATGTAAACCAATAAAGCTCATACACAGAAATATGAAAAACATATCTTCGATACTCATTATTTTTGCTCTTTTTTTGACATTTTCATGCAAAGATTCAAGTTCTGACAAGGACGCTGACTATGCGATTCTTTTTAAAGACTATATCTTGTTTAAGACAGAGAACGGGCATTCGGTTGTAGACCCAATTCATATAGGACTCGCTCAACCGTTGGATCAATTTGAGATTAATCAGGAAATCTCACTGGACTACCTGAAAATCTCACCTAAAACAAGCGGTAAGTTATACGTAGAGAATTCGAGTCTACTGAGATTTGTGCCGGACAGCAAATTGAAGCCCGACACAAAGTATGACCTCACTCTCATGCTCAGTAAATTATACGAGGATATAGATTCCAAGCTAAAGAGATTTGAGTTCAGCTTCCATACTATAAAGCCCGATTTTAAGCTTAATCTTCTGGACTTACAATCCTATTCCAGAGAGATACAGTATCTGTCCGGAAGCATTGAGTCCGCAGACGTTATCGAACGCGAAAGTCTGGATGGGCTAGTTTCTGTAAAGCAAAACGGAAAAAACCTGAAAGTCAAATGGGATGCTGCGACTGCAGAATATTCCAGGTGGTTCTCCTTTACTATCGACAGCATTCAAAGGGCGGCAGATGACACATCCATTGAAATAGACTGGGACGGCAAACAAATCGGCTCCGATAATAAAGGAAAAATGGACTATGAGATTGCAGGTTATGACAATCTGAAAGTCGTCAGAGCGTATTCACAGATGACTCCATCAAGCAGACTGGTCCTCAACTTCTCTGATCCGCTCGACCCAGATCAGGACCTTGCGGGAATGGTAAGCATAGAAGATATTGATAAAGGTCGATATGAAGTCAATGGGAATATTCTCTACGTTTATACAGAGGAAAACACACAAGGCGAACACAGTGTAACTGTACATAGTGGAATCAAGAGTATTTATGGCTCAAAGCTGAAGGAGTCTTTTCATAGTGTTATTGCCTTTCAGCAAGCCAAGCCGGAAGCTCAATTTATTTCCAAAGGTACGATACTGCCCGGTACACATTCGACCCCGATTTACTTTAAAACCGTAAATCTATCAGCGGTTGACGTCCGCATCATTAAGATATACAACAATAATATTCTGCAATTCCTTCAGGATAACCGCCTCAACAATACCGATGACTATTATCTCCAGGCGGTAGGTAAAAGAGTGGCCAAGAAAACCATAAAATTTGACGAAAGTCTGGTCAAAACAGGCCTATGGCAGGCACATGCCTTAAACTTATCCGATATGTTTAAAGCAGACCCGGGAGCAATTTACCGCCTTGAAATAAGCTTTGACAGGACCTATTCTCTTTACGATTGTGATGAGGAGATCACTGAAACGGATATTACTGCCAAGGCAATAAAAGAGGAAAGAGAGGAGGAAAGGGAAGAGCGTTACTGGGATAATGAAGCGTATTATTACAAGAGCTATACCTACGATTGGAGGAACAGCGATAATCCCTGCCATGATGCTTATTATTCGGAAGACAAAACTATTATAAGCAATTTTCTCAGCTCCAACCTCGGCCTGATTGTTAAAAAGGGAACTGATAAGAGTTATAATTTCTTCACGACTAATCTCGTCACCGGAGAACCGGAACCAAACACTACCATTCAGCTCTATAATTTCCAGCAGCAATTACTGGAAACATTGAGTTCAGGTAGTAATAGCAGTCTAAAAATAAAACTGGACGAAAACGCTGCATTTGCAATAGCTAAAAAAGGAGACAACTACGCCTATCTGAAACTGCAAGATGCCAATGCGCTGTCTCTGAGTAAATTTGATATCGGAGGTGCAGAGTTACAGAAAGGTCTCAAAGGTTTTATCTATGCAGAACGTGGTGTTCATCGCCCGGGAGACAGTATTCACCTGACATTCGTTCTGGATGATTCAGAAAATCCACTACCCAAAGATATTCCGGCACGACTTGAAGTGCACAATGCGGAAGGCAAACTGGTTCAGAGGACAATTTCCTCCTCAGGCAAGTCAGATCAGGAAAGCAGAAGTGTAAATAGGTTTTATTACTTCCCTATTGAAACTTATCCTGATGACCCGACCGGGAACTGGAGTGCGCGTATTTCCGTGGGAAGCGTCGACTTTTACAAAGGGCTGAATGTTGCGACAGTAAAACCCAATCGATTGAAAATAAAACTGGACTTCAACGATGAGATTCTTTTTGCAGGTAAGGAAATCAAAGGAAATGTAAACGGTGCCTGGTTGCACGGTGCAATTGCAAGGAATCTGAAAGTGGAAACAGAAGTAACGATTTCCACTGCTTCCAGTCCGTTCAGCAACTTTGCAGATTATCATTTCAGCGATCCTGTGCGGAGATTTTATCCGCAGGAATTTTCCTTCTTTAAGGCCAATCTAGATGATAACGGGAACTACCGCTTCAGCAGAAAAATCGATATTGACCGGCAGGCACCCGGGATGTTGAAAGCCACATTCCTGACAAAATTATTTGAAGGGGGTGGAGACTTCTCCATAGATGTCTTCTCCAAAGACATAGCGCCATACGAGTATTTCACCGGAATAAAATCACCTCCGGCGCATCAGTATGGTTCATATCTGACTAATGAGAATGTAGAGTTTGATGTAGTGACAGTTAATCATGAAGGGAAGCCGGCAGCTAATCGAAATCTGGAAGTTCAGGTATTTAAAGTCCGATGGTCCTGGTGGTGGAATACAAGCGATGAAGATTTATCTTCTTACGAAAATGCAACCGCCCATATCCCCGTTTCCAATTTTACGGTAAAAACCGGTGCCAATGGTAAAGGAAGTTTCAAGCTTAAAATAGACGATGAGGATTATGGCCGTTACCTCATCCGTGTAATTGACAAGAATAGCGGGCACGCGACCGGCCGCCTGGCATACTTTGTAAGGGACTGGTACGGAATAGGTGGTGACCTCGATGCTGACGCCGCTTCAGTGCTGATATTTTCTTCAGACAAGGATGAATATCAGGTCAATGAAACTGCAAATATTACATTCCCTTCAGCAGCCAATCAATATGCTCTTCTGAGCTTTGAAACCGGTACAAAAGTCATTTCTTCCAGATGGGTTAAAACAGACAAGGATGAGACTACGGTTAAAGTTCCTGTAACTGCCGATATGGCTCCAAACGTTTATGTGAACATCACCTTGTTGCAGGCTCATGAGCGCACCAAGAACGATATGCCGGTACGTCTATACGGCGTTATACCACTCAAAGTTCAGGATCCTGCGACCGTATTGCATCCTCAGATCGATATGCCTGCGGAATTGAAACCGGAGCAAAGTTATACCGTAAAAGTATCGGAAAAGAACAAAAAGGAGATGACCTATTCTCTGGCAATTGTAGAAGAAGGTTTACTCGATCTAACCAATTTCAAAACCCCTCCTATTCATAGTTCCTTCTATGCGCGTCAAGCGCTGGGAGTAAGGACATTTGATCTGTATGACTACGTAGTAGGAGCATATTCGGGTAGTGTGAACAACATCTATGAAATAGGTGGAGACGATGCAGCAGAAAGCGGTAAAAAGCAGAAAGCCAACAGATTTAAACCCGTGGTAAAATATCTGGGGCCTTTTCACCTGAAACCGGGGGAAACACAGTCTCATAAGGTGCAGATGCCTAACTACGTCGGTTCTGTCCGAGCAATGGTCGTTGCCGGAGATGTCGATAAACAGGCTTATGGAAATGCAGAGAAAACAGTTCCGGTTAAAAAGCCGCTTATGGTTATCGCTTCCCTACCGAGGAAATTATCACCGGGCGAAACTGTAACCCTGCCGGTCACCGTTTTTGCAATGGAAAGCAAGATTAAGAATGTAACTATCAATGTCAAGACCGAGGACGGATTGGAGGCATTGGACGGAAACAGCAAAACACTCGAGTTCTCCAGACCGGATGAAAAGATTGTGAATTTCAGATATAAGGTAAAAGAGACGGAAAAAATTCAACATCTCACGGTTGAAGTTTCAGGAAACGGAGAGAAAGCATCTTATGAAGTGGAATTTGATATATTTAATCCCAATCCAATTTCTCATATCCTCACTTCCTATGAAATCGACAAAGGCGGCAGCCGTACCATCACTTACGAGCCTTATGGAGAACAAGGCACTGCCGTTGCAAAGATTACGCTTTCAACGGTTCCGCCTATGAACCTGACAAGGAGAGTCCAGTATCTGATACAATATCCACATGGCTGTGTAGAACAGACGACCTCATCGGTATTTCCTCAGTTGTTTTTACCGGAAATCACCGATTTACCGGCGGACAGGAAATATGAAATGGAGCAGAACATCAAGGCCGCCATTAAAAAACTGGGACAAGCACAACTTGTCAATGGGGCGTTCCCGTTCTGGCCATCCGGTTCACAGGCAAATAGCTGGGCAACTACTTATGCCGGGCATTTCTTAATTGAAGCACAGAAAAAAGGATATTCTATGCCGATTAACTTCCTGAACAACTGGGTTTCCTATCAGAAAAATGAAGCCAGACAATGGACAAGCAGAAGCAGCTATGGGTCGAGCTTCGATCAGGCATACAGGTTATATACTCTGGCCCTCGCAGGTCAGGCGGAATTGTCTGCTATGAATAGACTCAGAAATACAGAAAACCTCAATGCGAATGCCCGATTAAGACTCGCAGCAGCCTATGCTCTCGTAGGGAAAAAAGATATCGCAACGGAAATTATGAATAAAGGTGGAACCAATTACAATTATTCCGATAATGATTATTACACCTACGGATCGGCTTTCCGTAATAAGGCAATGGCACTTGAAACCATGGTTATTACCGGGACGGGTAATCAAAGAGAACTTGCAGAAAGCATCGCTGCAAAATTGTCTTCTGATGATTGGTTAAGCACGCAGGAAACGAGTTATTCATTACTTGCGATGGCCAAAATGGTCGAGGTAAATGGAGGTTCACGTCTCAATGTAGATCTGGTACAGAATGGTAAGAAGACCGCAGTCAGCAGCAATAAAACAATTGCGGAAAGGGCCTTAACTATAAGTAGTACCACTGAGTCCGTCACGATTAATAACAAGGAGGACAACCTCGTTTACGCGACGATCTATCAGGAAGGGAAACTCCCTCTTGGCAGTGAGAAACCGAGTGCAAGCAAGCTCAGCGTAAAAACAGATTTTCTCGATACAGAAGGAAATGCTATCAATGTTTCGAGTCTGCTGCAGGGAACTCAGATTCTTGCAAAGATTACGGTTAATAACACTTCGACCGAGCTTGCACGTGACCTGACTCTTGCGCAGATTTTCCCTAGTGGCTGGGAGATTATCAACACGAGTTTTACGGAACTGGGCGGCGGTGCTTCTGGCAATGCCAACTATATCGACATCAGGGATGATCGCGTATATTTCCACTTTGACCTCAAGGGCCGTACGCAAGTGACATTTGAAGTGAAGTTGAACGCGTCCTACCTCGGTCGTTACTATCTGCCGGGCTCCAATGTGCAGGCGATGTATGATATCTCATACTATGCGCAGGATAAAGGCCAGTGGGTTGAAATTCATGAATAGCATAATGCTTAGGTGATAATTGATGAAAGGGAGTAAACGGACAAGGAAAAGTTTTATCAGGCGATATAGAATAGGTATCGGCTTGCTGCTTCTCTTGTTTACTATATGGTTGTTCAGCCTTCCGGCAAATTTATTCCCGGATCCCACTTCGACAGTTGTGCTCAGTAAACATGAGCAACTGCTGGGAGCGAGAATCGCCGACGATGGACAATGGCGTTTTCCCGATATAGACAGCGTTCCCGATAAATTCGGGAAAGCTGTCCTCTTATTTGAAGACAGATACTTTTACAAGCATCCGGGCATCAATCCCGTATCGATGTTTAAAGCGCTGGTTTATAATTTCAAGACCGGAAAGCGAATCGGTGGTAGTACAATTACTCAACAAGTCATCCGACTTTCACGTAAAAATCCACCCCGCTCCTATTATGAAAAGTTACTGGAAAGCATGAAGGCTACAAGGCTTGAAGTCAGATACAGCAAGGATAACATCCTGCGTCTGTACGCCTCACACGCGCCTTTTGGCGGGAATACGGTCGGGCTTTCGGCAGCCTCCTGGAGATATTACGGTTTATCTCCGGATAAACTCAGCTGGGCAGAAGCTGCAACATTAGCCATCCTCCCCAATGCTCCTTCATTGATTTTCCCGGGAAAAAATGAGGAAACTCTTAGAAAGAAACGCGATTCCCTTTTGCGTAAGCTATATGAGCATGGCCATATAGATAAAACCACTTACGAATTATCACTGGAAGAACCATTGCCCGGCAAACCGCTTCCTCTGCCGGATATTGCACCGCATTTTACTGAGAAAATTCGGATGGAGTTTCCGGGTATAGAAGTCGCTTCTACTATAGATTACAGATTACAGCAGCGTGTAAATACGATTGTAGAAAATCATTACAACCAGCTCAAACACAATCAGATCCACAATATTGCCGTTCTGATTCTCGATGTAGATTCCAGGGAAGTTCTGGCATATATAGGCAATAGTCCTACAGATAGAGAACATCAGAGTTATGTGGACATCATCGATAAGCCAAGGAGTTCAGGTAGTGTTTTAAAGCCGTTTCTGTATGCCGCAATGCTCGATAACGGGACGATTCTACCAAGCACGTTGGTCAGTGATATTCCGACAAGCATCGATGGATATTCGCCTAGAAACTACGAAAAAAATTATCTTGGAGTGGCTCCGGCGGACGAGGCTTTAATCCGTTCACTGAATATCCCGGCGGTGCGAATGCTCAAGGACTATGGATTGAATCGCTTCTATAATGTGCTTCAGAAACTCAATCAAGCGCATATCAATAAAGCTCCGGACTTTTACGGGCTTCCCATAGTAGTCGGTGGTGCAGAATCCAGCCTTTGGGATGTGACCAATGCTTATGCAGGAATGGCTTCCACCTTAAATAATTATATAAACAATTCGGATGCGTACTTCGATGCAGAGTTTTCCTCTCCCGTTTACACTTCCGATATGACATTTGATCACGGTGCAATTCAGATGCATAAACCTGTACTGGGAGCTTCAGCTATCTATAAGACATTCGGCAGTTTAAAGAACCTGAATCGACCTGACGATGAAGCTAACTGGATTTACTTTGACAGTGCTCAGCCCATTGCCTGGAAAACGGGAACCAGTTTTGGTTTTAAGGATGCCTGGGCCGTGGGAACAACAGCTAAATATGCCATAGGCATCTGGGTAGGAAATGCCACAGGAGAAGGACGACCGGGCTTAATAGGAATAGAAGCGGCCGCGCCCATTCTGTTTGATGTATTAAGAGAGCTTCCCTATACGGAGTGGTTTTCAGTTCCTTACGACGATATGATAGAGCTGGAAATCTGTAGCAGAAGCGGACATATCGCCGGCGAATACTGCGACGACACAGAGATTGAATGGGTGCCACAGCACGGAATACGCACTAGTCCCTGTCCTTATCACAAGAGGGTCTTCCTCAGTGAATCAGAACAATACAGGGTCAATTCCTCCTGCTATCCTTTAATGCAGATGAAGAGTAAAAACTGGTTTGTTCTGCCGCCTGTGGAAGAATATTATTACAGGCTCAGCCAGAGTGACTACAAGTCTCTTCCTGCATACATGAGCGGATGCTTGCAGGACGGCGAACGCCTGATGGAATTTATTTACCCAAGGCACAATCAGACAGTTATTCTCCCACAGGCATTTGATGAGAAAATCAACGAAGTCGTTTTCAAGCTCGCCCATCGTGGAAAATCAACCAGTGTAGACTGGTACCTCAATGATGAATATCTCGGTCGTACCAGCACTTTCCATGAGATTGCAGTAAATCCGGCTCCCGGAGATTATATCCTGACAGCAGTTGATCTCGAAGGCAATGAAGTAAGGGAAAGAATAAGGGTTAAGGAGGGCTAAGGCAGGTGTCAGGAATCAAGAAAAAGGAGACAGATAATTTCCTGGATTTAAACAGTACAAGATCACAAAATCACAAGATAAAGAAAGGGCTTTACCCTCACGGATAAAGCCCTTTCCTTATTAAGTTACTAATTCAGTCTTGCGTGAGATTAGAAATCTCCATCGTAAGTAA
>CAYRFF010000071.1:0-10125 GCA_964423575.1 uncultured Saprospiraceae bacterium
TAGTAGTAAATATTGTGAAATAATAGAGCCCGCCTTGGCGGGTGTCACATTTTTTAATGAACCTGTATGTATAAAGATGTCACACCTACGGTGCTCACCGATTTGCCGTAACACCTACTATACAGCTGAAAAAATCTTTCATCCTCTCTCTGAATTATATACCGAGAGAAACCTACCAGATTTTTTCGATGTTTACTGCAATCAAATTCTTTAAATATAAAGCCAGATTCTTAATGTGGGACGGATAAATCTGGTAGGTTTGACCTGAATTTTAACAATATCAGTTGAAAATTGTAACAAGACCATGAAATGGTCTAAGATTCGTAACCGTTAGTGATGCGTCAAAGACGCAGAAACTAACGGTGGAAACACTCAAAATATCTGAACCCGCGGCGGCGGGTTCAATAAAAACAGGCAATTACAAAAAACTTAGTTTCAATAAATTATCACTTGGTATAAAAACTCCTTAAAACCACCCGCAGCAACGCCTCTTCCTTGCAGTTTTAGCAATAAATTTGCCGAAAGACTATAAATAATTGAATATAAACTATAAACATATTATAAAAATATGTAATTTGTGCGCATAAAAAAAGTGGATGACATTGCCACCCACTTCACTAACCATAAAAAAGTACTTAAGCTAGACATCACCCTAGCTATATTGTATTGTGTGTTATATCTAATAGACAGATATGAATGGAAAAACGCTGCTTGCATTATTAATTATTTTTGGACTTGCTGCATGCTCGGCTCCGAGGTCTACAGTCAATTATACCAAAAACCCTAGCCGTATGCATTCTGGCAGGACGGTTACCGCGCCTAATAAGACTCCTGAAAAAAATCATCAGGATTCCTGGATGATTCAGGAAGGAGAAGTTGAAGAAAAAAGAGGGCAGACTAAGGTCTATGCCAATAACAGTCGAAATAGCAATAGTGCAGCCAGTGAAAGGGTGACTTCCAGAAATATATCCGGAGCTGAGTTGAATGCAAGAGAGAAAATTGTCAGTTCTGCGAGAAATCACCTCGGAGTCCCATACAAGTACGGAGGAAATGGACCATCTGCATTTGACTGCAGTGGTTTTACCCGTTATTGCATGCGGGACATAGGTGTGGAACTTGCTCGGAATTCGACACATCAGTCAAGGCAGGGAAAAAAAATTAAAATTAATCAGGCAAAGACAGGAGATCTGGTGTTCTTTGGGAGAGGATCTAAAATTGAACATGTAGGAATCGTGATGGAGAAAAATGCACGATCTTTATACGTTATTCATGCCTCTACTTCCAAAGGCGTAATTATAGAAGATGTACTTTCTTCCCGATATTGGAAACCTCGCATCCTTTATGCTGTTGACATAGTAGGCACGGCCGATTATGATTTAGTTACTAAATAATGGATACTTTTGTAAATTGCAGGTTGAAATACTAAAGAAATAGAAATATTCGCATGAAAAATATCATATTATTTGGACCTCCGGGTTCAGGAAAAGGCACTCAGGCAGTTATGCTTCAGGAAAAATATAATCTCGTTCATATTTCCACAGGAGATTTGTTCAGATTTGAAATGAAGGAGAATACAAGACTGGGAAAACTTGCCAAGGAATATATGTCTCGCGGTGAACTTGTGCCGGATGAAGTCACCATAGAAATGCTGAGCAATAAGGTGGATCAGAATCCCGATGCCCAAGGATTTATTTTTGATGGATTCCCCAGGACGATTAAGCAGGCAGAAGCTCTCGATACTCTCTTGAATGAGAAAAATACAGAGATATTCCGATTGCTGGCGCTTGAAGTATCTGAGGAGGAGATTATCAGCCGTATTACTAATCGAGGTAAGACATCGGGTAGAGCCGATGACCTTAACGTCGATACAATAAAGAACAGAATAAAAGTTTATAACGATTCGACCAGGCCGGTATTTGACTACTATGCTGAGGAAGGAAAATCGTTTGCTATCGATGGTATGGGTAGCATAGAGGAAATCCAGGAAAGGCTTTCCGGTTGTATTCTGGATGAGGAATAAGAGAAAGTTCGGAAAAATATAATGTCTTCAGAAAGTTTTGTTGATTATGTGAAAATATCCTGCCGTTCCGGGAAAGGAGGGGCAGGTTCGGCCCATTTGCATCGTGCGAGATTTCTGCCCAAGGGTGGACCTGATGGCGGTGATGGTGGAAAAGGTGGAGACATTATACTCGAAGGCGATGAGAATACCTGGACACTTCTGCATCTGAAATTCAGAAAACATGTCATCGCCGGAAATGGGCAACCGGGAAGCTCCAATAATAAAACCGGTGCAGATGGAGAAGACATAATCCTTAAAGTCCCTCTTGGTACTGTAGCACGTGACTTTGAAACCGGAGAAATCGATTGTGAAATCGTCAATCACGGGGAGCGTTGCATACTTGCAAAAGGAGGAAGGGGAGGACTGGGGAATACTCATTTTAAATCTGCTACTAATCAGACTCCGCGATACGCACAACCGGGAGAGCCGGGAATCGAAGCATGGAAAGTTATAGAGCTGAAGTTACTGGCTGATGTAGGACTTGTCGGCTTCCCCAATGCCGGAAAATCTACCCTCTTATCGGTTATATCGGCAGCAAAACCTAAAATAGGGAATTATCCCTTTACTACGTTGCGCCCACAACTGGGTGTTGTAGCGTACAAAGATGGACAATCCCTTGTGATGGCGGATATCCCCGGAATTATAGAAGGGGCGCATGAAGGCAAGGGGCTCGGTCACCGATTTCTGAGACATATTGAGAGAAACTCCGTACTCCTTATATTGATTCCGGCTGATAGTGAAGATATCAATAAGGACTATGATATTCTTATAAACGAATTAAAACAGTTTAATCCGGAACTACTCGATAAAAGACATCTCGTAGCCATCAGTAAAGCAGATCTGTTGGATGAAGAATTAAAAAAGCTGATAGCAAAGGAATTCAGATTTAAAGCACCCTATCTGTTTATTTCAGCGGCAACCGGAGAAGGCCTGGAACAGATGCTGGATAAATTGTGGAACCTGATAAAGGAACCTTTGATGGGTGAAAATATGTTCTAGATATAAATTAGACTATTATTACTATGAGAAGATTATATGATTTCAGGAATTTTAACGTTTTTACATAAGATAACAATCATATATTCCGACACAGACCGGAGAACTATTAATAATCATAATAAATGGAACTGCGCTGCAGACTAAAACGACAGGATGATAAGAAAAATATTAAATACAATGATGTTCATCGTAGCTATGAGCATAGGAATTAGCTTGCAGTTGAATGCACAGACTGCCCCTGAAAATGAGAGCTTAGAAAAAGTATTTATCATAGGACAGTATCAGGAATTCTATGAAGATTTATCAATAGATTACCCCAAGAGCATTCTCGAGGTGACTAATTACGATATGGATAAAGCCTATGAATTATGGATGGATCTTGTAATACAGCTCGAGAATTATGCGGAAAAAGTAAATGTAAACCTCAACGGAGTGCAATTATACCTGACTGTGTACTGGAACTCTAATGGCGCTATTGATTATCTCGGCTTTTACCCCAAGAGCACTTCCAGATTGATCGATGGCTCTGAGCTTTATGCACTACTCAAGACTTTCATTAATGAATATAAAGGTACGACCACAGCTCAATTTAATTTCTCCCATAATGCGTCTGCTATATTCCCTACATCAGGCTATTAAGAGAACATCGTGGATTAAGATTTTTCTATTTTTTGCAATAGTTGCATTGCTCTCAGCATGCAATAATCGCATTGCTCTGGATGACACAGGCACGATCATCGATAAAGATTATCACTGGACGACATTCTATGAAACCTCGGATGGGACTCTCTATGTCGGTGGTGGGCTTACCTGGGATCTCGGTGTTATCGCTGATCTGGCACCTTCCGGATGGGAGTTAAGCTTTTCAGCAAATAATAGCCAGGTTCTGTCATTTGCGGAAGCTGAAGGAAAATTATATGCGCTTGATTATAACGGATACAGATATTATAAAGAAAGCGATGGCTGGCATACCGCTGAACCTCTGCAATGGTTACGTATGCATAAAATAATCTCTCTGGAGAATTCGCTGCTTGTTGTGGGCAGTGAGCGGATGAGAGAGTGCAGGATGTACTTCGTCACAGGGGAGCGTATGGAAACCTGGAAAGAGAGGAAGCAAGACTTGGGCTTTTATGTAATGGCTGCAGATATGAATAGCAATGGTGAGTTGTGTGTTGCAGGTTACGGTAACGTCTATAGTTCACCGGATACGGGAAAAACCTGGGTGAACATTACCCCGGATAATGGCATTTTTAGAATGGTTCAGGCAGTTGATAATGTTTTTTTCCTTATGAATGATAAAGGTGCTGTGTTTAAAAAAATGCCGGACTCTGACTGGGAGAAAATTCACAATGCACGAGTAGACAGGCGCTTTAACGGGATGTATTTCGTTTCAGAATCCGAGGGTTATATCGTAGGAGACAATGGCTTGATTCTAGCAACTTCTGATGGTGGAGACTCCTGGAAAACTTACAGGCTCGATGAGAAAATTGTGCTCAATGCGGCATATAAAAAAGAAGGAATTCTGTATGTCTGCGGCAACGAAGGCCTTATCCTTGAATTGGAGGATTTTTAGGGAAATTTGACTGCTTTTATAGCTTGCGCAAACGACATATCAGATTTTTTCTCATATTTGTAGAAACCTTTAAAGGTCACAATTGTGACACATTATGTTCAGCCTTGCGGCAAATGTTTATCTCCGGAAGCAATAAAGACGGGGTTTTGCCGGTTCGACTTGTGAATGTCAGGAACTTGTGTTATATTATGACTTATATTTATATAATAACTTGATTATTTATGGCTTATACTGAAGATAATATTAGATCGCTGGACTGGAAGGAGCATATAAGAATGCGCCCCGGGATGTATATCGGAAAATTGGGAGATGGGTCTTCACGCGATGATGGAATATATGTTCTGCTTAAGGAAGTACTGGACAACAGTATTGATGAATATGTCATGGGGAATGGCAGAACGATAGAGATTAAACTGAAGGATGGCGCAATCGGCGTAAGGGATTACGGCCGTGGCATCCCACTCGGGAAAGTGATTGATTGTGTATCCAAAATTAATACAGGGGGTAAATACGACTCCAAAGCCTTTAAAAAGTCAGTGGGCTTGAATGGAGTGGGAACTAAGGCAGTGAACGCCCTGGCAGAAGAATTTATAGTGGAATCCTATAGGGAAGATAAAGTAAAAGTTGCTCGATTCCAGAGAGGAATACTGATCGATGAACAGCCTATTTCCGAGAAAAGTGCACGCTCCGGAACCTATGTCTGGTTTAAACCCGATCCCAAGATTTTTCCTAAATATGAATTTATTCCGGAGTTTATCGAAGCTCAGTTGTGGAACTATGCATATCTCAATTCGGGATTGAAGCTCAAGTTTAACGATAAGGAGTTTTATTCGGAAAATGGATTGCTGGACTTGTTGAATAAAAAGACGGCCCAGGAAAAACTTTATTATCCGATAATTCACCTCAAGGGAGATGATATTGAAATTGCTCTGACACACGGACATCATTACGGAGAACAATATTACTCCTTTGTAAACGGGCAGAATACCACGCAGGGAGGAACGCACCTGACGGCATTCAGAGAGGCGGTGATTAAAACGGTGAGGGATCACTACGGAAATAATTATGACACCAGAGATATAAGGAATGCTCTTATCGGAGCGGTCAGTATCAGGGTTGAAGAGCCGGTTTTTGAATCACAGACCAAGACTAAACTCGGTAGCAGAGATATGGGACCGGATGGGATATCTATCCGTAGTTTCTTGAATGATTTTATCGGAATGGAACTCGACAACTATCTTCATAAAAACCCTGAAGTTGCGGAGAATCTTAAAAAGCGAATCCTGCGCTCGCGAAAAGAAAGACAGGATATCGATGGAATTAAGAAACAGGCGAGAGCAGCTGCCAAGAAGGCTAGTATCCATAATAAAAAACTCAGAGATTGCAGATTTCATCTCAGTGATAAACGTGGAGATCAGGCGTTAAAAGAAGCAAGTACGATATTTATAACAGAAGGTGATTCCGCGAGCGGCTCAATTACCAAGGCGAGAAATGTAGAAACTCAAGCGGTATTTTCATTGCGTGGAAAACCCTTGAACTGTTATGATATGACTAAGAAAATTGTCTATCAAAACGAGGAGTTCAACCTCTTGCAACATGCGCTTGATATTGAAGAGTCATTGGAGAATCTGCGCTATAACAGAGTAGTGATTTCTACGGATGCGGATGTGGACGGCATGCACATTAGATTGCTATTGCTGACATTCTTCCTTCAATTCTTCCCTGACTTGGTGCGGAATAACCACTTATATATATTTAACACTCCATTATTCCGAGTGCGGGATAAGAACACGACTATTTACTGTTATTCTGAAGAGGAAAAGCAGGCTGCGATTAAGAAACTCAGGGGCGCGCCGGAAATAACGAGATTTAAAGGTCTCGGAGAGATTTCGCCGGAAGAGTTTGAGCAGTTTATCGGAGAAGATATTCGATTAGAACCCGTAGTTCTGAACGAGCATACCAATATCGATGAAGTGCTTGAATACTACATGGGTAAAAACACCAGAGAAAGACAGGAGTTTATTATCAATAACCTCAGAGTTGAGTATAACGACTTGATCGAAGAGAAAGATCTGGAACAAGTTTCCTGAATTCCTGTGACGTATTGTCATTCTGTGGAGAGCTGATTTTGGCAAAATCTGACATAAAGTCAAGAAATATGGAATGGAATGCAGATTGCAATTACATAATTCCATAGGAGTATTATGCTTTATTTAAATCGAAGGCAGAATTTGTGTAGAGGCGGGGACGGTATAATACTATAGGAAGTTTGTAAAACTTTTCGATTGTTTACGTAAATACTTAAGATGTTTGACGATATAAAAAAATATGCGGATTCCAGGGGCGGTGACATTGAATCAATTCCTGTGATATCCATTGAGGATGACAGCTCTCTCGATAATGAAATCTGGCCTGATACCTTACCATTATTACCCCTTAAGAACACGGTTTTATTTCCGGGTCTGGTGATACCGATTACGGTAGGTAGAGATAAATCTCTTTCGGCAATAAGAAAGGCTTATGAAGCAGACAAGCACATAGGAGTTATTTCCCAGAAAAAGATTAAAACTGAAAACCCGGGCAAAGATGATCTTTACTCAGTGGGAACTGTAGCTAGAATAGTAAAAGTGCTAAACATGCCGGACGGCTCAACTACTGCGATTCTGAGAGGAAGGAAACGATTTGAATTGATGGATGTCACATCGACTCAGCCACATTTAGAAGGGAAAATAGAGAATAAACCTGAAGTTGAGGTTCAAAAGGATATTCATTTTGAAGCTCTGATAAGCAACATAAAGGATAAGGCAAGAGAAATCATTGAACTTGCACCGCAGATTCCGTCTGAAGCGGTACTGATGCTGAATAATATTGAGTCAGACAGCTTCCTGATGAACTTTATCTCCTCCAATCTCAATGTAGATGTTGAGAAAAAACAGGAAATACTGGAACAGGATGACGCAGTTCAGAAAGCGACCTTAATTTTGGAGAACGTTAATAACGAGCTTAAATTGATGCAGGTCAAAAGTCAGATTGAATCCAGGGTTAAAACCGATATTGAAAAGCAGCAGAGAGATTATTTCCTCAAGCAGCAACTCAATACCATTCAGGAAGAACTTGGATCAGACCCTCAGAAACAAAAGATAAAAGAACTACAGGCTAGGGCAGATAAGAAAAAATGGCCTGAGTATGCTGCCAAGACCTTTAACGATGAGCTTGAAAAAGTGAAGCGGATTAATCCGATGATGGCAGAGTACTCTGTGCAGCTGAATTACCTGGAGCTTATGCTCGATTTGCCTTGGGATGAAACTACAGACGATTCATTCGACTTGGATAAAGCGCAGAAGCAATTGGATAAGGATCATTACGGCCTTGAAAAGGTGAAAGATAGAATTTTGGAGCATTTGGCGGTGCTGAAGTTAAAAGGTGATATGAAAGCTCCGATTCTATGTCTGGTTGGTCCTCCGGGAGTGGGTAAGACTTCTCTTGGAAAAAGTATTGCCAATGCCATTGACAGGAAATTTGTCAGAATGTCCCTGGGAGGACTCCACGACGAATCAGAGATACGAGGACACAGACGTACATATATAGGCGCAATGCCTGGAAGAATATTACAGTCTCTGAAAAAAGTGGGAACTAATAATCCCGTCTTTATTCTCGATGAGATTGATAAGGTAGGAAAAGGGTTCCGCGGTGACCCGTCTTCAGCATTACTAGAAGTACTGGATCCGGAACAAAACTCCACTTTCCACGATAATTATCTGGATATCAACTACGATTTATCTAAAGTCCTGTTCATCGCTACTGCTAATAGCCTGAATACAATTCAGCCGGCGCTGAGAGACAGAATGGAAATTATCGAACTTGAAGGGTACACGACAGAAGAAAAAGTCGAAATCGCCAAGGGGCATTTAATTCCGCAAGCACTGCAGGAACACGGTCTGAAGCAGGATGACCTCCGTATCGGAAAACGAGTTCTACAGAAAATAATCGACGAGTATACCAGAGAAGCAGGAGTGAGATCTCTTAGCAGGCAGGTTGCAGCCGTTGTAAGACACTATACTAAGTTGATTGCAATGGAGAAAGAATATGACAAGACTGTAAAACCGGAACAAGTGACTGATATTCTCGGCCCTGTGATGTTTGATAGGGCTGACTATATAAAAATCGATGTGCCGGGTGTTGCAATAGGTCTGGCATGGACGCAGGCAGGAGGAGATATTTTATTCATAGAATCATCCTTGAGTGCAGGGAAAGGCAATTTGACGCTGACCGGAAATCTCGGTGATGTTATGAAAGAATCCGCCAAGACAGCCTTGAGCTACCTAAAAGCCAATGCAGATAAGTTCGGTATAGATAAGGAACGCTTTGCCAAGACCGATGTACATATACACGTGCCTGAAGGTGCTATCCCTAAGGATGGTCCTTCTGCCGGAATTACCATGTTGACAGCACTTGCATCTGCCTTCACAGGAAAGAAAATGCGCAAGGAAACTGCGATGACAGGAGAAATTACGCTTCGTGGACAGGTCTTGCCGGTCGGTGGGATTAAGCAAAAAGTACTCGCTGCAAAAAGAGCCGGGATTAATACAATTGTCCTGAGTACCAGAAATGAAAGACACGTCAAGGAAATAAGCGAAGAATACTTAAAAGGATTGGAATTTGTCTACGTTGACAAGATGAATGAAGTACTGAACTTTAATCTCAACCTTTCTTGATAGGATAGATATTGCACTGGCCGAAAGCAACATTTTAAAATAAAAAGGAGTTAATACAACAGATTGCTGCAGCAATTGCCTTATTATTGTAAATCAAATGACAGTGCTACTTATGCGCAAGACTATTTTTATATCTTTTGTTCTGTGCCTCCTATTTGCCGGAAATAAACTGTACGCTCAGCAAGAGCAGATAGACAGCACTGTAATTCAGTTTTCAGGACAGGTTATCATGGATGAAGATGGAGAACTCATCTCCTTACCCTTTGTCAACGTCTTTATTAAAGAACAGACGCATCGGGGAGACTATACAGATGGAAATGGATTCTTCTCCATTGTTGCCAGAAAAGGAGAGACTGTAGTGTTTTCAGGAATTGGATTGAAAACGGTAGAGTTTGTCATTCCTGACAGTCTGGATAGGCAAAGATATTCAATTGTTCAATTGATGACAACAGACGTCTATAATCTTCCTGAGACATTGATATTCCCCTGGCCTAGCAGAGAACATTTTAAGATAGAATTCCTTGCCATGGATGTTGATAATGAGCTGGAAAAGCGCGCCTATGAAAACTTATCTTCTGAGACAATGGATGAACTTCAGGCGACTCTACCTGCTGATGGTTTAGAAACCAGTAAAGTCTTTTTCAGGCAGCAGGCGGAAGCAGATTACGCACGTGGTCAGTTTAAACCCATGAATATTATGAGTCCACTCGCCTGGGCTAAATTCTTCAAGGCATGGAAAGACGGAGACTTTAAGTCCGATAAGAAAAAGAAAAACTGAT
>CAYRFF010000072.1:0-10001 GCA_964423575.1 uncultured Saprospiraceae bacterium
TGATTGTTTGCCGGAGGCGGAGAAGAAGGGAGTTTATTTTATTTTACTACGGGTCGATATGGAATAACTGCTTCAAATTCCCCTCTTGGGAGGGGCGGTTCCTGAGTTAAATCGAAGGATGGTCCGCCTTGGCGGAGCGAGGTGGTTTGAACTGATGCGGACTTATCCATCACAAGAACCCAGTAGCAAAAGACTATAGAAGCCTAAGATTAATCATCTTAAATACTATACGATAGCTATAAAACTATGAAACATAGACTATAATTGATATTCAAGTCCTATTAGAAAAGAGGATAAAGATAACGATGCTTCAAAGTTGTGAGAAGTACCCCAGTCATTAAAACCTTCTAACTTATCAATGATATAGCTATAGGAAATTATTCCGGCATTAAGTATGAATTTCAATCTCTCGGAGAAATCATAGGACAAACCCGGTCGAATTCCGGCCGCGAATGCAACATAGTGGTGTTTTGAGCTTGAAGGAAATGATGTTTTTATCTTTGCAAGAGCATATTCGGCATTAATTTCACTTTGAAAAAATATATTGAATGCTTCATTATCAGTTAAATAATTACGATAAAAGAAACCCACTCCGTAGCCTTGATTAGTGGATAGTTGATCAATTGTTCTAAACCCATTGTCAACTTGTACGTATATATTATTTTTTGATTTGGAATAAGCGAGGTTTAACCGGAATCCGTACTGATTGCGATTATCTGTGCTAAAAACACAATAGGGTGAAAATCTAGCTGAGAACTTATAAACCTGATTGTACCCATGAAGAAAAGCACCTGAAAAAAAATTAGAATTATCTACTTCTCCACTGACATATTTCGTAGCGAAAAACCCGCCCACAGCCATGCTGTTAGTTGTGGATTGACCATTTATATTGATAGTTGCTATTAATAAAAAAACGAAGAGAATGTATATCTTCTTCATAGATATAGATTTATGTTTTACAAAATATTTTACTTTTCCACCCCTTAAACTTACAATTTTTTTCAATAATTCATTAATCTCATACGCGCTGCTTTTCATTTTGAATATATTTATCGACTTTTCCGATTTTTCATAAAAACTTCTTACTCTTTGACTTGATACTAACCTCAAGTGACTGCATTTCGGGAGCCTCAATGTATCACTCTGGAGTCATGCTCAAGAACAAGTAATGCTGTAAAGAAAAGATACTGACTCAGTCAAATTAGGTTTTATAATTGTAGGTCAGTCGGTTTGTGTTTGTCATAACGTATCGAATCTTCCTGAAACAAAAGTAACTCCTATATGCTCAAAGGCAGCGACACAAGGGAATAAATAAATCAATAGATGACCCTGAAAACAATTCTCAATGATTGTTATATCATTTCGTAAGTTTAATTATTTTATCGGTTTTTAATAAATTTCCCTTTTCATCAATTACTTTCAATATATAAAGCCCATCGCTTAGTTCAGAATTATAAGTTGTAAATGTATTTTCACCAGGCATTATTTTTTTCTCAATTTTTTTCTCTATAAATCCTAAGCTATTTATTAATAAAATACTTATCACCCCAGTATTCTCCACGTCTTCTATTTTTAGATTAAAATAATTGATAAATGGATTGGGGGATATACTTATTTTTACATTTCTATGCAATGCAGACAAATACTTAGTATCAACAAGTATATCGCCACAATAATAATAAATGGCATATTCTGTTTCTTCTACTCTTGGGTATTGAACCTCTGAACCACATTCATAAGTAGATCCACCATCAAAATTACAAATTACTTTATAATAACATCTATCATTCTTATAATGATCGTATTTTAAATCTGTATAACCAGTTCTTTCATGATAAACATTGCCATCAATCGGGCAATAATCATATATATAGCAAAACCCGGAATTGTCGTAACACTCAACAACACGATGAGACTGAGAATCACCTAATGGAGTCTGTAATACTCCATTACAATAACGAGATTTACTACAATTCAAAGGAGTGAACTTCATTTCTTTATCGAATTGGGCGACTGAGTCGGTAGCATATCCATTACACTCATATGTGGCTAAGCAGTTTTCATCATATTTAGGTATTAGTGGTGTAGATTCTAATATAGTAATACAAGTATCAGCGAAACAACCATTATTATTGGTTATTGTAACACAATAAATACCAGCAGCTAATGAATTAATTTTAGCAGTGGTTTCACCTGTGCTCCATTTATAAGTGTGAGGTGGTGCAGCACCCTCTCCGAAAAGACCCGAAGCTTCAATTTCTCCAAAGGCATATCCTTTACAGGTGTGCCGAGCCGACGCCCTTGGAAATAAATCATATTTTCTACAATCTCCTATGTTCCAACACTTAGTTGTTTCATAACATCCATCATCAACCGTAAGGCAGTATTGCCCAGGAGTATTAATACCGGATATACCTCCACATGAGGTGGAATAAAATCCATCGGGTCCTGTCCAGTGACAATAATAGTTACCTGTTCCTCCTCTTACATCAACATATATGTAACCATCAGGTAGTGTTTTTCTATCTACCAGTTCGATATCAATACTATAATCTATGGGGTTGGGGTTGAAATCTCCATTATAACAATGATAAGGCGTATAAGTTCCAACTAGTGAAATAGGTCCTGAAACATCAAGACAACAGCATATACTATAATAATAGGTTGCAGTACAACCATCCATATCTGTAACTTCTAATACATAATCACCTGGACATAATCCAGAAATATCCTCAGAAGTTGAAGTGGTTCCATTAGGATATGTCCATTTATAAGTATAGGGTCCACCTACGGGAGTAATATTAATAGCGCCGTCACACATTGAATTTAGGCCCATACATTTGGTGACATTTGTTATATCTTCTACATATACTTGTGGTTTTAAAGAGTGGATTATTCTAAAGCATTCCGTTAAAGAACAACCATCTTCATCGGTAACAGTGACACAATAGGTTCCGGGTTCTAGATTAGTTCTATCTTTTAGTTCACTGCCATCCGACCATTTAAATGTTGGAATTCCATGCCCACCCTCAGAACATGAATAAGTAATATCTATTTTTCCCTTCGATGTGCAAGTTGGATTTGTAACAACTCCAGTTAATTCGCAATCATCACTACAGATGCAAGAAATATAAAATGGTTGAGAATAATACGTTCCACACATTTTATCTTCTACTTCAAACCTATAATACCCTTCTACTAAATTATTTATGTCCTCACCGTCATTATTTCCTTGTATGTTTAGATTCTCTTGTATTAAAATTTCCCAGTAAAAAGGAAGAGTCCCAACTCTATACCACCTGACATCGTACGGTGATACTCCGCCACTGATATGCACATCAACAGAACCATTATTACAATTCATATTATAGGTGGGATTTTCAATATCATAAGTTACCTCTAAATCTGATGTAAGATAGACATACGTGTCGTTTCCAGTTACAAGACCTGCAGGTTTCTGTGAACCACATCCTAAAGTAAATCTATGTATTTCATCCTTACCGTAGGTCAATTGTGGTTGATTTAAATCCTCCCAATCCGATTGATTTTCACCAGTTCTAGTCGGTATATGATATGGTCCGGTTCTATCTCCATCATCAAATGCTATCAAGTCATTGCCATTCAGGTCTTCCCCTTCAAACTCAAATATAATTACCTCTTCTTCCGCTAGTTCAATGTTTTCAGTTGGAATATGAAATTCAAATTCTGTAGGATTTTCTATCATTGGATCTAGTCCGCCGTCCATATAATTGAAAGCCGGAACACGTAAACTTAATAAATTTACCGGTTCACTCATAGTTACTTTCACTATCAATCCATTATAAAAACTACCCGCACTTACTTGCGTTTGCATGCCTTGATCAGAGAAGTTGATAGTTTGGCCGCTAGGTTCCCATTCTTCTTCATAGAACAAGGTCTGTGGAGCATCGGTATAAAGCTGTACTTTCTTTACATAAGGCTTATAGTTGTCTATAACAAATTCCATCGGATCAAGAGCGCCATTATTGTCTTTTGGTCCTAGGGTCACATTTCCCCTTACATCTGTCACTTCTGCTTTTATTTCATACTTTCCGTCTGGATAGCGTGCGTCTTCATTGCAATATGCAATTCCCGCAAGAGTAATTTTATTACCCATAGGAGCATCATTACGAATGCGAGTAACAAAATCACCATAGGCAAAATAATCCCAAGGACGCTGTCTATAATCCGCATATGCCCATGGTTCTATTCCTGTTTTGCTAAGATTTGCTTCTCCTCGGGTAGCTAAGTTTGGTGGATATCTATTATCGGTATTTCCTATCACACCATCATAAATAATCTTTGATTCATCCCATGGTCCTTTAATATAGGTATAATCTTGATTGTCTTCGTAGGATTTTTTAATAAATATTTCAACTTTTTCAATATTGAATACTAGATTATTATAAGTATTTCCATTTCTACCATTTTCTGCTTCAACCTTGACTAGTATAGTGCTAGTAGCAGTATCCGGAGGATGATAATTTAATCTAACTAATTGTTGCTGGGGAGCAAAACTAAGTCCCCTATTTTGAATTTCTCGTGGTTCTTCAATTGTTACAATATAATTGGGAATTTCATGATTAACGAGGCTAAGTGGATTTTTTGTAATTGAATCATCTGTTGAGAAATTGTTATTTTCAAAAGCATAGAGGTGAAGATGTGCTGTTACACGCCCTGTGCTTATTGAATTACCTATAGGTCCTATTGTTTCTCCGGCATTTACTACATTTGTCGTAATAAGTGTATCATGGGTAATGGGATGGATAACTTCATATCCGGATATCGTGCTCAAAGCACGGTTATCTTGTGTAATTAACACATAGTCCATTTCGATATCATAGATTCCGCCAATTCTTAATTTAATAAAAAAGTTGCCTGATTTTGCAGTATAGTTAGAAGTCCTAGTTGGATCATCGGAAGTAAACATATGCCCATAACCAAAATCATGGTCTCCATCAATAAAAATATATTTATATCCTCTATTTCCAATTCTTAGAGTATGAATTGTTCCACCAACTATTGCTATAATACCGTCGCCTATGTCATCGTCTAAAACTTGAGCACTATAGTCAACACCTCCATGCCAATCATAACGTGAATGTGAAGGAGAACCTAAGTCACGTGGGCCATAATCGGAGGTGACATCACTGGATACGTATGCTGTCGGAGTTGAGTCATAGGTAAAAGTTATATTCATATTATTATGATTGTTTACATTGCATGTAGGGCAATCTAAATACTCCACATCGTATTGAGCAATAAGCGACGAATGTGTTATAAGCATAAGCAATAATATTATACCGGATACAATTCTAGCTTTCATAGTATATAATTTTATGGCAATTCATCGATAAGTTTAAAGTCTTCTTCTAATGTTAAATACTTCTTTACCCACTTTTCTCCTTCTTTTACTGTATAATACAATCTATTTTTATTATTTAGTGAAACACGAGCCGGTAGGGCTTTTTCATAACTAATATATTTATATATCTTATTTGAATCGGTATTAAACAATACAAGTAATGTTGAATCATTAGGATTTGCACATCCTTCAAGATAATATTTGATCCATATTGTATTGCTTATTTGATCATATGTACCAACCCCAATCGATTTACAATTAAATGTTTTCTCCCAGATATATTCTTTATTTTCTATATCGTATATCGCCCCGGTAAAAGGGAGCTTTGTGTTCTCTGTAATCAGTCCTCCGCCACTCAAGTAGAGATATTTTTTGTTTGGCGTGATATTTGAACTTATACTCCCGTCTCGTATAATATGTACAAATTGGTTCCCTTGAGAATCGTAATAGGATATTTCTGTTTTAGCGAGTTTTAATCTTACTCCGTCAGTTATATAGTATATTAATTGACAATAAAAAAGATTGTTTGAAAGTTGTCCAGTACTAATAGAGATTTGATCATCCCCTACAATACTTCTATATTCCTTGTTTCTGTCGATTTTAATATCGACAGAAAGAGAATGGTTATTAATCGCCGTGATTTTAGTAATTTCAACATTTCTTCCGTTGAACAACTCGGATTCTTCCAAGGGGTATATCCACTTTACAGGCTGTTGCTTATCAGTTTTTACATAAGCTTTGATGTCACGATAAGGATTGGAGAATTCTTCAACTGTCTGAGGTAAGTATGCGGTGAAATTAGGATAATACGATACTCCGTTATACGATGATGAATTTTCACCCGGTTTAATTATTGTATCTATCCACCTCCCCTCAGAAGTCAAAAATCCGGCTGTAGAGTCTATATTATTTTCCGATGTCTTTTGAACTGTGGGGCTATTTTGAGACGGTATCAGATTGTCTTCTACATCTTTAGAGTTATTCTTATAACTGCATGAAAATAAGATAAAAAGAGCAAGTAATGGTATCGCTCTTAAAATCTGCAAGGAGAATATTTTTAAACAATTTTTCATACGTTTAACTTTTTGATGTGAGAAAGTTGTTTTTCTTTACTACTTATATACTTTAACAACACATAAAAGCTATTTCTCAGTATATTTCTGTGGTAAAAGGTATGGGTAAGTAGATTATCTTCCAATCGGTTCCACCGATAATATTTATCGACTTTTCCGATATTTATATAAAAACCTCTTATCTTTGACGAAATGGTACATTATGATAGATATCAGATTTAACAGACATAAGCTTATAGAAGCTAGGCATAAAAAAGATATGACCCAAGCTATGCTGGCGCATGAACTGAATGTCGCACAATCTACAATTGCCGATCTTGAACGCGGTAAAACGAGTACAATCTCTCTTGAAAGATTAATAGAAATCAGTAAAATTCTCGATATCCCTATACACAGTTTAATTTCTTCTGATAGTTCAGTAGTAATCTTTTTAAAGAACAACAATGCCTGCAACCATCAATACATTGAAAAGTTTTATACTACAGAAAGCTATGATAAAGAGGAGAAGTTTCCTGAAGATTCACTTCCTCTGCACAAAAGAATCCATCGTATTGAATCTATCCTCTCCGACATATCCGATCGCCTAAATAAAATTGAAAAAGGAAGCTAGAATCTAGGTAGTACAACTTAGGTGTTTTATAAGGAATCATACTTAAAAAAAAGACTTTAAACTTCTCTTTAGCTAAATCATGCGCTATGATTGATATCAGATTTAACAGACATAAGCTTATCGAAGCCAGATTCTTGAGTACGACTCCATCTAACCCTTTTATCTAATGCGACACTCTCCGAGGTCGTAAAGATTTGTTCATGATTACTAACCTAATGTGACTCCATTTCGGGAGCCTCAATATATCACTCCGGAGTCAATACCTACAGCTAAAATGGGCAGTGCTATTAAGAAATAATACTGACTGCAGAGCAGTCATATTAGGTTAGCCTATGATTACAACAAATAACCGACCCCAGAGGGCGTCGCATTAGGTTTTATAATCGTAAGTCAATCGCTTTACTTTTATCGCAACGCTTGTTAGCAAACGTAGTGTATCATCTTTCTCCATTCCAAGAGCAAAAATTCCCCCTTACCCTCTACTTTAACTACCTTTTCCTCAATTGAATATTATATCCTACAGCCTAGTGAAAAACTTAACAGTGTTGAAATTCATAACTATAATTGTGAAAGTCAAGCAATTTATTAATAATTAAAAGTATAGTTTGTATATTTGGGTATTAATTCAGAAGTGCAAAGTATGGTTTCGGATTTGGTGCCTAGGGAGAACCTGTTAAAATCAATAACTGATTTTAAGGATACAGAATTTATAAAGGTAATTACAGGAGTACGTCGCTGTGGAAAGAGTACCTTGCTTTTATTGTATAAAAACTATCTTTTAAACTCTCATATCGATGAAAAGCAGATTATATATGTTTCCTTTGAAGATTACAACCTACGAGAGCTGCTAAACCCCGAGAATCTTTATGAATACATATTGGCTAAAGTGGTTCCCAATAAAAAGATGTATCTGCTATTTGATGAAATTCAACTGGTTAAAGAGTGGGAAAAACCAGTCAATAGTTTTCGTATAAATTTTGATGCAGATATTACACTGACGGGTAGTAATGCTCAGATGCTTTCAGGTCAATTATCCACTCTACTCTCTGGGAGGTATATTCAAATTGATTGCTATCCCTTTTCTTTTAAAGAATTTTTAAGAGCTAAAGAAACTGACATAAGTGATTATAGAAACCTGCCGTCATTATATGATGAATATCTTCGTTATGGTGGATTTCCGGCAGTCGTTCTTGCTGACGAACCACTTAAAGACAGTATTTTATCTGGTATAGCAAACACCATAATATTAAATGATATTGGATATAGAGGAGGATTGCGAGAGCCGGGCTTGGTTGAGATGACAATCAATTTCCTCGCAGATAATCTGGGAAGTATTGTCAGTGCGACAAATATCGCCAACACACTCAGGTCTAATGGCTTTAAAATCTCACAACCGACCGTGGGAAAATACTTGGAATTATTTAAAGACGCCTTTTTATTCTATCAAGCAAAGAGGTATGATATAAGAGGAAAGGAATATTTACGTGGACAATCTAAATATTTTATTGTTGATTTAGGTTTGGCGCATCAGATACTCCGAAAGAAATCTGGGAATTATGGGCATGAATTGGAGAATCTTGTATTTATTGAATTGTTGCGAAGAGGATATACTGTCGATGTCGCTAGATACGATGGAAAGGAAATAGACTTTATTGCTAAAAGGATGAATGAACTTCTTTATATCCAAGTGGCACTGGAATTACCCCAGAAAAGTACTCGCGAAACAGATAATTTACTGCGAATACCGGATAATCATAAAAAGATGGTCATCACCCAGAAATTTGAAAGTTTGGCAGAAATTGATGGAATACCAGTCATCCATATTTATGATTGGCTATTGGGGGAATAATTATTTGTCTAGAATTATCACCCTCTTAATGCGGCCCAACGGCGGGTAGTTTAAGAAGCATCTTATATCAGTAAAATGAACACCTCTTTCTGTGCACGTATTCGGTAGAAAAAAACTCTTATTGCTCCCTACTGAAACTGCAACGCGGTCATTATGGAAAAGATAAGAGATCGGGGTGGATTGAATGTTCCTCACCGCTCTCTACGGCACAAATCCCAGTATTAAACGTTCTTCAATAGCAGAGGCAGAAAACATGTATTTATAGAGTGAGGTTGATTTTTAAAGCGCGACAAACCTCGAAGGTTTATTCTGGATAATCGGGTTCAGTTACTAACAGATTTAAGATAAATGTCTATGACAAATGGATAAAACCTTCGAGGTTTTTCCTGCTTCATAATACAGATTTTCTACTAGGCGGCTCTGGGAGGAATTCTTTATAAATTAACGTAGAATCTGTTGTAAAACATAAAATCTAATGCGACACTCTCCGAGGTCGTAAAGATTTGTTCATGATTACTAACCTAATGTGACTCCTCCGGAGTCAATACCTACAGCTAAAATGGGCAGTGTTATTGAGAAATAATACTGACTGCAGTCAAATTAGGTTTTATAATCGTAAGTCAATCGTTTACGCTTGTTAATAAGCGTGGTGTATCATCTTTCTCCATTGAGAGGAGCGAAATGGGGAAAGACAGGAGATAGGGGTGGAAACAATATAAAAACTCCATCCATCACACGAACCCCCAGCAGCGAAAGATTCTTTAGCTGCGGTGGTGGTTTTAATCTGCACTCATAGAATGTGGTTGATTTATAAGGCGCGACAAACCTCGAAGGTTTATTCTGGATAATCGAGTTCAGTTACTAACAAATTTAAGATAAAGGTCTATGGCAAATGGATAAAACCTTCGAGGTTTTTCCTGCTTCATAATATAGAATTCTTGCTAGGCGGTTCTAGGGAATTCTTTGTAAATTAACGTAGAATCCATTGTAAAACATTAAACCTAATGCGACACTCTCCGAGGTCGTAAAGATTTGTACATGATTACTAACCTAATGTGACTCCTCCGGAGTCAATTCCCATAGGAA
>CAYRFF010000073.1:0-9976 GCA_964423575.1 uncultured Saprospiraceae bacterium
TAATTAGTAGTTAATGCGAGAGTCAGCATAAAGACCGCCAAGCCATACACAAGTCCCCCTGTGTATTGTTGCATACCAAACATAGTCGGTGAAAGGAAGAGAAAAACAACGAGCATATAGTCAAATATTCCATGATTCACATTGCTGATAACCTCAATGCCCATGAGGGTTCTCGTGGCTTTTTCCTCCATCGCACTTTTGACCCACCATTTATAGATTCCAAGGCCCAGAAGAATCGCCAGTACTATTTCACTTAGGAATATTCCCACCGGGAACTGCTTGATTCCCGTTTCGAGTGCTGACTTCGCACCATCATGAAAATCACCAATCCCACTGATAAAAGTTGCGAGAAAAACTGCTAAAATGATGATTAAAAAAACATAAATCCATCGTTTCATAGGCTTAATGCTGGTATTTTTCTTCGTTATTTTAGTCGATAAGCAAAAGCTCTGTCTACTTATTCACTTTAAAATTATATTAATTTCCTCTTATTTCAAAATCTCAAAATGTTAATACTCAGTAAAGAGTTCGGAAAAGTCTATTTCCATCCTTTGATCTCAATTTATCTTAGCAAGGTCAAGGTGCCCGTTTCTCTCCTTATTTTTCCGTTGACTAGTTCCAGCTGTATCTTGTAAACATAAACATCAGGCTCCAGGCTTTTCCCACGATAAGTTCCATCCCAGCCAAGGTGCTCTTCGGCAGCACCCGGACTTTTAATTTGATACACTCGATCACCCCAGCGATTAAAGACTTCGATCGATGTAATTCCTTTTACACCTTTTCCAATCCGAGGCCAGAATCTATCGTTTACACCATCTGAATTCGGTGTGAAAGCATTGGGGATGTAATATTTAATTTCCGTGTCTACACGCAACTGAATCATAGCTTCCACAACACAGCCGTTTCTGTCCGTCAATCTCACAGTATAGTTAATACTCTCTGTCGGTGTAGCAATCGGGTCCAAGCAATCACTGCAAGAAAGAAATCTATCCGAAAACCACTCAACAAATGCAATATCCTCATTATCCGGCGCCTCAAGCGGCATTATATGCACATTATCTCCATAAGAAAGATTAATTAAAGATGGATAGTATAGAATTAATTCGTCAGCATCTTCTATAATAATATCTTGCTCTATAATACAGCCCAGGGTATCTTCAATGCGTAACACATAGTTCCCCGGATTAAGCGATATATTTTCTCCTATATTGACAGCTCGGCCAGCGAGTCTTATATTATACTCGGGTAATCCCCCGTTCACAGCTTCGAGTACAAAGTTCCCCTCTTCTCCTTTACAAAGTGGCGGAAATACTTCATACAAGAAACTGATATTTTCCGTACGGATTATCTGTATCTCATCGCTACTTTCACAACCATTCCCGGTATTTGTAGCAGTGACAATGTATATACCCTGCTCATCAATATTAATTGACTGCTCCTGAGACAAGATGGCTCCACTTTGATCCTTCCAGACAAAAGTATATCCCACGGAGTTTGTCATTTGTGCTTCTACCTGAATACTTTCTCTTCCACAGCCGATGTACTGATCCATTCCGGCAGAAACCTCCTCCACTTCCTTATCCTCAGTTATCTGAATACTGTCCCGGCTTATACAACCGTTTTCATCAATAACCTCAATGATTAAAATTCCTGCAACACTTATCTCCAGTGAATCGACATTAGTCGCTAATATATTCCCAGCCTCGTTATACCAGAAGATATCGCTATTATCTTCGACTTGCGTCAAATGTGCGGTCACAATTGGATCCCAACAGGTAATCACCAGATCAGGCCCTGTTACCAATACAGGGATATTTATGTATTCTGTAACCATAACATCCGCTCTTGTAAAACAGTCATTGGAAAGATCAGTAACTGTAATCGTATAAGTTCCGGGCGCATCAATCTGAATATCAGTTTCATCCGTTCTGCCCGTGATATTTCCATCAATGCTCGTCCATTGGATTTTTGTCGGGCCGCTTGCTTGAACTTCTGCTTCTATAGTCAGAGTTCTAATACTACAAGTCAGTTGAAAATCATCATCGACAATAATTATGGGCTTTGTAGTGTCAATTTCCACCTCAGTTTCAAGGATTTTCACACAACCATTTTCTTCATTTGTTATAGTGACGGTATAAGTTCCGGCAGCATCTACTGAGACATTTGCGGAAGCTATATCAGAAATAATGTTTCCATCAGCCGTACTCCACGTATAAGTATAATAATTTTCAGTCCCTATCACTGTAATTTCTACCGAATTCCTGCTACATGTGATGTTCTCCGGATTCGTCAACTGCACATCAGGTTCTTCAAAGTTTTCAGTAACCCGAATTGTATCGAAACTCTCACAACCGGTTATATTATCCTTAATCCCAAAGATATATATACCCGCACGGTCGATTTCCACCTGGTAACTATCATCTCCGGAAAGGATATTTCCCCCTTGCTGAGTCTCCCAGGAATGTTCTGTATTCCCCGTATCTGTAGAACCGGTTTTATCTATAATAAGAGTGGGATTATTGCAATTCAATTCAAGATTTCCAGACGGAATAATCACCGGCTTATCGTCATCGATGAATATCTGAACGCTGTCGGTACTAGTACAGTGGCTAAGGGCATGACTCACGATAATATGATATGTCCCCGGTGAAGTTATTATCGGATTCAGACTTTCCTCACCGGAAGATATGTTTCCGTCATTACTATACCAGTAAATACTGCCTATAAGATGCAGGCTATCGACATTGGCTTCAAGTTGAAGACTAAACTGCTCGCAGGTCAATGTATCCGGTAGACCGGCATCCACTTCTAGTACCGAAAAGTCCGAAAAGACTTCTACAGATGCATTGTAAACACAACCACTTATAGTGTCCTGAACCTCAAGACTGTAGTTACCTTGCTCTCCGGCAATTATCCAAAGGAAATCCTCCGTAATACTATCAATAGTACCGTTAGTACTTGTCCAGGAAAATATCAGATTTTCCTGACCATCCAGTCCCGTTGCCTTAATTTCAGTTGTCAAATTCACACAATTGAGGCTGTCGGTTGCAGTCAGTTGAAATTCCGGCAAATCAGTATCGGCATATATTACGATAGAATCAGTAGCAGTACAGGCTCCTGCGGTAGTTATCGTGATATAATAAGTCCCGGCAGATTTTATCATTAAAGTATCACTGATCGTGCTCCCTTCAATACTTCCATCAGTCGTCGTCCATTCCGTCTGATAGTCATCACTACCGGAAATTTCAGCAATTATCTGCAACTGAGGTGAAACGCAAGTGATAGTGTCCGAATCCGGCAGATTAATAGAAATATCTTCTATCAAAGAAATGACATCCACCTCCAGAACATCTTCACAATCATCAGCAATCACTCTAAGGCGATAAGTTCCGGCTTCATCAACCGTAATATTATCTTCTATAGTACTCCCCTTGATATTTCCGTTCTCTGTCGACCACTCGTACTCATAATCCGGGGAGCCTCCGACTGCATATATAGTCGTTTCAGGCTTTTCACAATCGATATACAAGTCTCCTTCGAGATGAACATTTAACTGATTGAGCACGAGAGTTACCGATGCAGTGCCTATACAGCCATTTATGTAGTCCCGTATCAAAAGGGTATACTCTCCTGTACTCAAGGCTACTATTGTCGAAGTATTATACGCGCCTTCGATATAGCCATTGGATGTCGACCAGGCATATTCATAGGTTCCGGCTGATGGTATTCCGATTAAGGTCCATTCCGGTAGTGAACAATCATCCTGAATTACTGCAATCTCCACTTCCGGAGTATTAATATTCTGAAACACCTCCACTGCTACCTGCTCGGAAATGCATATTATCCCTCCGTATTCATAAATCATAGTGAGATAGTATATCCCCGGTTCATCGACAACTATCTCCGGTGTACCTTGCCCTGAGATAATATTTCCAAAATCCGTTGTCCAGGTGTATTCGATATTATTAACATTCAGGCCGGAAGGCATAATAATAGAGTTCATTGCAGATAAAGTCACCATTTCTACATCGCAGGTAAGAAATTGAGGATATTCAATAACCGGCAACAGACTGATATAGTTAATTTCAACCGTTAGGAGACTGTCACAGCCATTGGCAGCTTGTAAAATTATCGGTCCATGTGTGCCCTCACCCGTAAATGTCTCACCTTGTATTACCAGACTTTCGTCAAAACATAAGAGAGTATCAAGCGTAAATTCAGATCTGGGAAGTTCAGTAACCACCATTTCATCTTCTACTTCGCATACTCTTCCAAAATATATATCATCAATAGCAAAATCATTCCCTGAGGTTGCAGTATTCTGATTCACTATACAGATTTCTACATTATAAGGGTTGCTGCCTCCGGCACTTGTCCACACTTCATAAAATTCTTCCCACTTGCAAGTTGTCGTTGAAAGTGTAAAATCCGACCCCAGCTGTACTCCATCAATACTGAATTGCAGGCGAGCCGGATTGGATGAAATAACTGAAGTTGCCCATGTGCTGAACTGGTAATCGGAGCTGGGATCAACTTCCACAATCTGACACCATACACGCCTGTTTGGCAGAGGATCACCGTTTATAACCATCATATTGCCGTTTCCCGTAGTATGATCCCCACAAGAAGCAAAACCGGTATGAGTAAGGGAAGGATTGGTGCTTATCATATAAGTTCCTTCGGGGCCAAGTGGGCCTGAAGGACTGTATGGAGGAGTCGGCACAATATAATCTGTAGTAAAACCGACATCTCCTTGTTCAAAGTCACCGTTAAAGATGAGATTTGGCGACAGGATCTTAGCACGTAAGATATAGGTTGCAGTGCCCCCGGGATTGGCAGTGGTGACAAGAGAATTGGGATCGGTAACATTTGGCCCAAGCCATTCAACCCGGTCGATAATATAGTCTGATGTAACTTCACCGATTAAGTCAATCGTCCCCACCGGCTCGCACAGCACAATATCTTCTCCGGCATATACTGTAGTTTCACATTCCGTATTCTGCCCGGACAATACCGTTGCATTTATAAAAAAGTAGGCAAGGAGGAATACGAGCCATAGATTAATTTTTAATATTCGATTTTTATTTTTCAAGAGCAAGGTCCTTGTATTGTGGTAATAATATTGCGACAAGCTAAAATAGTAAAAGACTTGCTGGGCTGCAAGTTTGAGAAGCGATTATTCCTCATTGCTTATTACCAGACGTACAGTTTCCCGGGTCCTTTGCTCCATTAAAACCCTTTTCCCGGAGATAATACGATTAATTGTTTCCTGATCATAATGTCTGATTGTAACCAGTTCCAATCCCGTATTATAGCGCACTTTATAGTCTTCTTTCAGGAGTTTCAATAGTTCCTGCATTCCTATCTCATCAATTTCCATACAGACCGTAAAACTGACGGCAGAGTTCTGCATTACATTAATATGCGCTCCTGCAAGGGATAATTTTTTGAATATATCACTCAGGTTTTCCTCTACTACAAATGCAAAATCCTTTGTAGTAATAGATAGAAGTATCTGTCCGGGCTTAAAAATAAAAGAAGGAACCAGAGAATCTTTATCGGTATGCTTCTGCACCACGGTTCCGGGATTTCCAGGCTCTTCAAATGACTTGATGTGCAACGGAATATCCTTGTTTTTGAGTGGTTGTACCGTCTTGGGATGAATGACCGAAGCGCCGTAATATGATAACTCAATCACTTCTTTATAAGAGATTCTATCCAGTTTAATCACATCCTCAAAATAACGTGGATCAGCGTTATACATACCGGCGACATCTTTCCATATAGTCACACTTTCGGCATCCAGGCAGTAAGCGATGATTGCAGCTGTAAAATCAGAACCTTCCCTGCCCAGTGTAGTACTGAAACCTTCAACGGTATGCCCGACAAAGCCCTGCGTTACAAGTATCTTTTCCGCATCGAAGACTAGATCCTTCTTAATAAGTTCTGCTGTTTTTGGCCAGTCGACATTGGCCTTTCTATATTGATTATCGGTTCGAATGAAAGTACGCGCATCTCTCCATTTTACTGAAAGGCCCTTTTTATGCAAATAGTCAGAAACGATTCTGGTTGAGACCTGCTCTCCGATGGGTACAATCTGGTCGTACAGGTAATTATAATTCTCTGAAATGCGCTCATCATACTTGTCAAGAATGCCTTTAAAGACTTGCTCTATTTCTTCATAGATAGGATATCGCTTATTATTAAAGAGTTCGTCAATAATTTGATAGTGGTATAAGTATAATTGATTGACCAGCTCAGAAAATCCTTCCTCATTGCGCTCATAAAGGGCTTGGGAGATTTTTTCCAGAGCATTGGTGGTTTTTCCCATTGCGGAAATAACCACGACGAGCTCTTCATCTCGGTGTTTATCCAGAATGGCCTTAACTTTTCGGACAGCTTCAGCTGATTTTACTGTTGCACCACCAAATTTGAATACTTTCATTCTCTAGCTGTTATCATGGTATTCCGATTGCAGTTTTAATATTTAAGCCAGTTCCAGCGCGATTTCCATCATACTTCTGAAACTTCTCTCCCTGTCCTCCTGTGACATTTCCTCCTTGGTGACCAATGAATCAGAAATAGTCAGCAGTGATAATGCACGCACATTGTTCTTGGCCGCAAGTGTATATATTGCTGCTGTTTCCATCTCTACGCATAACACACCATATTCTGCCCATTTTTTATAAGAACCGGAATCCTCGTAAAAATCATCTGCAGACAATATGCTCCCCGCACGTACAGGAATACTCTTTGACTTTGCAACATCCAACGCCTTCAGGAATAGAGCTCCATCGGCTGTCGGTGCATAAGTAGCATGCCCAAATCGCGATATGTTTATCGAAGAAGTAGTACATGCGGACATTGCAATAACGATATCATTCAGGTCGAGATCAGCTTGATATGCACCTGCAGAGCCTACGCGTATAAGTTGCTTGGCTCCATAATCATTAATCAGTTCATTTACATAAATCATCGTAGAAGGAATACCCATTCCCGTCCCTTGCACGGACACGCGTTTCCCTTTATAGGTACCGGTAAAACCATGCATTCCCCGCACGTCATTATACAGGAATGCGTCCTCAAGAAAAGTTTCTGCAATCCATTTTGCACGCAAAGGATCTCCCGGCAACAATACAGTTTCTGCAATTTGTCCCGGTTCTGCATTTAGATGAAGACTCATATTTTATCTTTTTATCTTATTAATTACTTACAATGGCAATTCCTGCAGAAGCCCCTATTCTGCTCACCCCTGCATCAATATATATGTGGGCTGTTTCTGCATCTCTCACGCCTCCGGAAGCTTTTATCAGGGCTTTATCACCCACGACTTCCTTCATTAACTTCACATCTTCAAGTGTTGCTCCTCCAGTCCCAAATCCGGTCGAGGTCTTCACATACTCTGCTCCCGCCTCTACGGCCAGTTCACAAGCAATTCTCTTCTCATCATCTGTGAGATAGCAGGTTTCCAGAATAACCTTCAACACCTTGCTTCCTATCGCTTGCTTGACGGCCTTAATATCGTCTCGTACCTTATCGACTTCTCCACCTTTGAGCCAGCCTACATTCAGTACCATATCGATTTCGTCAACTCCGTTTTTTACGTAATTAGCAGCTTCAAGTGCCTTTGCAGTTGTGCTCATTGCACCCAATGGAAACCCTACAACTACCGCCAGTTTCACATCACTTCCCTTCAAGGCTTCCCTCGCAACATCAATATGACAGCCATTTACACATACTGCATAAAAATCGTAATCCACAGCCTCCTTGCACAGTTTCAAGATATCCTCTGTTGTCGCTGTCGCCTTCAGTAACGTGTGGTCTATATATTTACTCAATTTCATAATTCATTCAATTGTCCTTATCAATGACGTATTTTGACATTCATTTGTTTTATCAGCTTCCGCAAATACGCTTTTATTAGGAATATTTTCCGCAGTTCAGTCGAAAATAGGGAAAATTTTTGGAATTCACCTGCATAGAAGAGTTTTTACAATGAAGATTGGGCAATTAAAAACAAATAATCCATCTAGCAATTCTTCCTCTATTTTCACATAAAGACTTGATCAGTTCTGAAAATTTTCCATTTGGATTAGATGATATTTTATATGTATTTACCCTTATAATTAGCTTAATGTTGCAGATAAGCAAAGCATCTTAACCAGTACAATCAAAATATTTACTTAACTTTCCGGCATATTATTCGGTATTTCAATGAATGAACTAGTAAGTAAAGAAGATCTGTTAAGATATCAGCTAATCTCCGGTGCAATAATGCTGGGAATAATAACCTTTGCCTTGGTGAGCTATTTTATCAGCCCTATATCTGAATTGGATAATCAGGTTAAAAAGATTCTGAGTTTTGCAGTCCCTTTAATAGTTATTGCAGGTTATTTTATTGCAAAAAGGATTCATGAGGCTAAGCTGGAAAAGATTAAATCCAGTCCGGAAGAATCAAGACACGCAGAATACCTCGTGGCTATGATTTTCTATCTGGCTTTACTTGAGTTTACCGCCATTATAGCTTGTGTTGCGACAATGCTTACAGGTGATACAATTTATTTATGGCTAGTAGCAATTATTCTATTTGCAATGCTTATTAAATTTCCGACTAAGGATCGCATAATGGATATAATGAGAAAGCGTGGCCTATATAATTATAAAATGTAGCGATACAGAAAGAACATTAGCGAAAGCATAAATAATATGTGGAAAGAAAAAGATAATAGTCTTGTATGTGAACTCGAGTTCAGAAATTTTACAGAGGCCTTCAGCTTTATGACTGCAGTGGCGATTGAAGCCGAAAAAATGGATCACCATCCTCAGTGGGCAAATGTATATAACCGGGTAAAAATAAGGCTAACGACACACGAGGAGAACAATACTATTACGGAACTCGATAGAAGGCTTGCAGAAAAAATAGAGAAGATTTATACTCAGAGCTTTTCTTAAACTCCCTTGATCTAAACATCCTAAGCATTTTATTCACTCTGTTATTCTTAATAGTTTTAACAGTTTGACTCAATCCTTTATCCTTTTTAATACTTGTCTCCGGATCTTATGACAAGTTTAACGCTTCAACATTTTTCCTTAACAAAACGAAAAGGATTTATCCGGTAAGTTTACTCATAGAAACATATTTAGTAATCTTTTAAAACCTTTTGTCATGAAAGCAATGAAAAAAATCCAATTGATCTTGTTAGCACTCCCTTTGTTGTTCGTCTGTGTACTTTCAGCTTCTGCACAAAGGGGAGTCCCGGAATTTACCGGTAATCACAAAAATATTTACGTAGAATTTAATGGAAGTCACCTCGGCACAGGAGTAAACTTTGATATGCGATTCCTACCTGGCCGTATGGATGGTCTGGGATTCAGAGCCGGTATAGGCGCGACTTCCGGTAAAGCAAAATTTGACGGCGTCAGACTCAATCGCGAAGTCATTTCACTACCTGTAGAAATAAACCATCTAATAGGTAAAAAGAGAACTTCACTGGTTACAGGAATCGGTATTCTGCCTGTATATAATCTAAAAGGCGCAGGCGATGAAGTTAATGTCGCTTCAATTCTTCCTGCAGAAAGCGGCTTCGGCCTGGCAGGTGGATTTATGAATCTCGGAATACGCCATCAACCTAAGAAAAACGGTCTTATGTTTCAGGTCAACTGGAATCCTATGGTAACCGGAACAGGAGATCTGAATATGGGAAGATTCAGTTTTGGAATAGGAATAGGCTTTAAGTAGCGCAGTGACCCATCGACAAGCTCAGGACGGCGTATGTTGACAAGTGTCAGTATTCTTAATTTACTGATGATTTATAAACTCGACCTCTCGGATTATCATAGTCCGGGAGGTTTTTTATTTGTCGTGATTGGACTGTCTGTAGTGGTTATTGAGCGGAATAATATCTAGCTAATGTGTAGGGACGCACGGTGGTTATTGAGCGGAACGATATCTAGCTAATGTGTAGGGACGCACGGC
>CAYRFF010000074.1:0-9936 GCA_964423575.1 uncultured Saprospiraceae bacterium
TGCTTTAGCAGTACGGAACGATAAATATTGGCCAGGATGACATCGTAGTGTTTTAGCTTACTGTATTCAAGAGTTCCGGTCAATAGCGAATAACCTTCACCGGAAGCATTGCGACTGAGATTGGCAATCGTACTCTGGATTGCTTTCATATCGTTATCTATAAACTCAACGTATTCCGCGCCTAGTTTCATTGCCAGTATTCCCAGAATACCCGTTCCACAACCCAGATCCAGAACCTTTTTTGACTTGAAGTCATAATCGAGCATGAGGCGAAGAACTCCCTCAGTTGTACTGTGATGTCCAGTCCCAAAGGCGTTTAATCCCTGAATATAAATGCTGTGTTCATAACCTTCTTCCTCCTGAGCTGAATACATGCAGACCTGCAGCTGAGGCGGGATTCGTATGGGTTGTAAACCCGCTTCCCACATGGCATTCCAGTTGGCAATCGGTTCAAGCTTAATACTATATTGAATTTTAAACTGATCTTGAAGCTCTTTTACTCTTCGCAATAGAAGTTCCAATGCTTCCGTATCCAGGACGCCCAGCATCCAGTCGCCATCTTCTTCGGCAAAATCTCCCGTATAGGCCTCTTCCAGCAAATGAGGGAAAAGTTGATGCGAATTTTTCTCCAGACTTACTCTGATTTGATAGTAAGAATCTTTGAACATAAGTATTATGTAGCTAGCTTTTAAGCATTTCTTCAGGAATAGCAAGAAGTGCCGTGTTTTTAGAATAAACTACCTCTTTGGGCAGGTTTTTGTTAAAAAGATCGTAGAAGAAACTACGATTGCGTGTGAGCATTGCAATTACCTGAATGTCCTGTTCATTTTTAAAGCGATCCAGACCCACTAGAAAATCATCTGCGTTTTTATGAAAACATGCGACTCCTTGTTCCTCGTATTTATCATTCCAGGCACGTCTTTTCTTTTCCAGCTCCTCATCATTATCTATACACAAGTGCAGACTATGAAGATTGAGCTTTAGTTTCTTTCCCCATTCTATCAGCCAATCCATTGCCAGATAATCACGCTTCTTGTAATTAGTCGCAAGTGCAATGCTGCTTAATTTATTCCCTGGAGAAATGTTGGGTGGAATCGCTAGGACGGGAATAGGAGAGCGTTCCAGCATGTAAATTGTCTGATTTCCAAAGAAAAACTGCTGTATCATCCCGGCTCCCTGTGTCCCCATGATAATGATATCAATGTTTTCTTTCTCTACAGTCTCCTTAATCATATCTTTAACATCGCCTTTCAATACGATATGCGACATAGGGACATGTGCCTTTCCCTCACTTGCAGCTATCTCCTTCAGATGAGGAATATAGTCCTTGAAATTCTCAAAAACTTCCACCTCCAACCTCTGGTATATTTCCTCCATTGCATAAGGAAGCGTTAGAGTAGGCTGTATCTGAGGCGCTTCATAGACATGTAGGACATATAACTCTGCTTTTATGCGATCTGCAAAGTGCAGTGCATAGCGAAAGGCATTGTCTGCCGTTTCTGAAAAGTCAGTTGGAATTAAGAACTTAAGCATTTTCCGGTATGAAATTTCACAAGATTGTTTCTTTAGCGAAATATAAGAAAATATTCCTTTATCAGCCTTATGAGTTCTGGATAAAATCTTAAGAATATGCAATAAAAACATTTGCCTATAGCTTACGCAAATGTTAGATAGGATTTCTTACAAACACTATTACTTAACTAAAACCTGTTTAACATTCCAGCTCATCTCGCTCGCGCTTAGCATCGTTTATGTCTTCCCGCCATTCATCTCTTACTGCAGGGTGGATGCATTTCTCTGCACCCTCCAATACTTTGATGAATTTACCGAGAGCCTCTTTATAAGCGCGGCAGTTTTCCGGAGTATTATCCATTGAGTACGCTACTGATGCGCTGCTTATGTCTTTTTCTGCCTCCAGTACAAATTCGAAGAAATTGAAATTGTGGCAGTCAACCTTTTCTGAATCATCTTTCTTGCAGGATTGCATAGGTAGAATCAGACAGTAAACAGATACCAAGGCAAATAGAGTGATGTTTCTCATATTCTTGATGTTTTAAAATGGTAAAAAATTAACCGTAAATGCTCTCCTATGAAGAGTAGTCAAACGTTGAAAAGAATGAACGATACTCAATTCATTTTAGCACTCGACATCATCCAATTCAGCTTTGGATTCTTCAAGGCTCTTTTTCCATGCGTCTCTCTGAGCCGGGAGGATACATTTTTCAAATCCCTCCATTGTTCTAATGTACTTTTTGTATGCATCTACATATTTAAGGCAAGTTTCGGTATTGGGGTTGTTACTGTAGTCAGTTATTGCCGCAAAAAGACTTTCATAAGCTTTTTCCCATTCATCGCCATAGTTGAAGTCACGACAATCCTTTGATGTGCCATCATTCTTATCTTTTGTGCATGATGTAGCAGTAACAAATAATCCGAAAATTGCAAAGCAAGCTAATAATAAAGTAAATCTCATAAGTATGAAAAATTTAAAGTGTGATTTAATAAGGCAATATTAAAATAAATTCTTGCTTTATCATAACATTTATACTTAGAAATAGGGAGAGATATTATTTTATGGAATTAGTCGGAAGGTAGAACTACTATTTCTCAGAGTTGCTTGTGGAAGTATAAGTATAGTGTGAGGCTTGTGGTTTTTTAATTCACTACTTGTTATACTTTTCATAAGACGAATCCTATTACGCAAAGAAGAATCCGAGGTAAAGCAATATGCTCTACCCCGGACAAATCAAATATTTATCTAGTTAATTTTTGCTCGCCTAAGTCGCAGAGAGTTCATAATAACTGATACCGAGCTGAAGCTCATCGCCAGTGCTGCAATCATGGGCGACAATAACAAGCCGAATACCGGGAATAGCACACCGGCAGCAATCGGGATTCCTATGGTATTATAAATAAAGGCAAAAAACAGGTTCTGGTGAATATTTTTCATGACCTTATCACTCAGATTAATTGCCTTTACTATTCCACGCAGGTCGCCTTTGATAAGCGTAACTTCAGAGCTTTCCATTGCGACATCTGTGCCACTACCCATTGCAATACCGATATTGGCCTGAGCTAGTGCCGGAGCATCATTAATCCCATCTCCGGCCATTGCAACTATTTTGCCTTCATTTTGAAGTTTTACAACGGCATCTCTTTTGTCTCCCGGGAGGAATTCAGCCTCAAAGTCATCGATGCCAACAGCTTCAGCGACAACTTTGGCCGTGTTGTAATTGTCTCCTGTAAGCATTTTTATGTGAATGCCCTTTTCTTTCAGTTTCGCCAATGCTTCAATAGAGCTTTCCTTTATTGCATCCTCAATAGTAACGTACCCGGCTATCTTATAATCCACAGCAAGAATAGAAACTGTTCTACCCAGAGATTGCTCGGCACTGAGAATGTCAAGGTGCTCGGAGCTTACTGTAATGCCGTTTTTCTCCATCAAGCCTTTATTGCCGAGGAAAATCATTTTGTCACCTGCAATAGCTTGTACTCCCATGCCGGTAATAGCCTCAAATGACTCAAGCTTAGTTCCTCCGTCTCTATCTATCCTCTCGCTTATTTGCTTAAAAGCATAATTTACAATTGCATCTCCCAGAGGATGCTCGCTATGTATATTAAGGTCATACATGAACTTGATGACATCTTCAGTAGGATATGTGTCTGATAATGAAACAATCGAATTTACCGTGGGGTTCCCTTCTGTTATGGTTCCTGTTTTATCGATAATCAGAGTATCCACTTTATGGAGTTCCTCAAGGACCTTGGCATGTGAGATTAGGACTCCCGATTGTGCACCTTTGCCTACACCCACCATTACCGACATTGGAGTAGCCAGACCAAGAGCACATGGACAGGCAATTATAAGCACGGCAATTGCATTGATAAGTGCATAGACATAAGAAGGATATGGTCCGAATATAGCCCATATTATAAAGGTAATAACAGCGATACCTGTAACTATGGGAACAAACCAGGAAGAAACTGTATCTGCCAGGCGCTGAATCGGTGCACGGGATCTGCTGGCCTCGTTTACCATATCTATAATCTGTGCAAGAAGCGTTTCGGACCCAACCTTTTCTGCAATCATTATGAGGGAAGTGTTTCCGTTAATTGTACCGGATTTTACTTCATCCCCGATTCCTTTGGAGACCGGAATAGGTTCACCACTTATCATCGACTCATCGATATTGGCAGTACCTTCAATGATTTTACCATCCACCGGTATTTTCTCTCCCGGTTTTACTCTTAGTTTATCGCCGACCACTACATCATCTACGGAAACGAGCTGATCCTTTCCATCTTTTATCCGCGTAGCAGTATTGGGTGCAAGATCTAGCAGAGCCTTGATTGCAAAGTTTGTTCTTTCATGTGCGCCTGCTTCCATAACCTGTCCCAGTAGGACAAGAGTAAGAATAACAGTTGCAGCTTCAAAGTAAACGTGGACCGTTCCATCAGCTGTCAGGAATTGCTCCGGGAAAAATGATGGAAAAAGTATGGCAACCAGGCTGAATAACCATGCGACACCTGCTCCGAGTCCTATTAATGTAAACATGTTGAAACTCAACCTTCGCACACTATTCCAAGCGCGTTCAAAGAACATCCAACAAGTGTAAAAGACAACTGGAAGAGATAAAAAGAATTGTACCCAATTCCAGATTTTAGGCGACAATATTTTATGCAGGGGATTGCCCGGTATCATATCCGACATTGCAATTATGAAAATCGGCAGAGTGAAAGCTATTGAGATATATAGCTTCCGCAAAAGCTTTTCATAAGTACTCTTTTCTCTAGGGCCTGTTTCCGGCAGTTTAGGCACGAGATCCATCCCGCATTTAGGGCATGTTCCGGGACCTTGTTGCTCAACCTCCGGATGCATTGGACACACATAAACCCCGGAAGATTTTTGTTTTACAACTTCCCTGACCAGGTCCATACCGCATACGGGACAGTCTCCGGGGGCATCGTACATCTTATCTCCTTCGCATCGCATCGGACAGTAATAGCGTCCTGTCGGCGATCCCGATTCCTCCTTTTCTTCCTCGGAGGGGAGAGGATCCTCAGAATCTTCCGCCTCCTCGCTGATTGTATAATGTGTGTCAGCAAGGACCTCTTTTAAGTCTTTTATATCCAGATGCGTACTCATAGTGATTTCAACAGTACCATCTTTTAGGTTTACTTCTGCTGAATCAATCGCCTCATGTTTATTTAAGGTGTTTTCAACTGTACTCTTGCAACCCATGCAAGACATTCCTTTTACATAATAAGTATGTTTCATAATATCTATCTTTTAGCTTACGCTCAAATATATTGACGATATCATAATAAAAAGTACACATTTAAGGATAAGACATGCAGAATTATGGGAGATTGGAGGAGGGGGTGCAATAATATGCCTTGGGTCACATTTGCGAAAGCTGGAAAGACATCCAAGCTTGCATAAAAGAAGATAGCCTATAATGAATTGTTTCGCTTGTGAAAGTCTACGATAAAATTGATTCCAATAATGAAAATGGAATAATAATTTGGGGAAAACAATTGAAATACTTCCAGAGGTATGGAATTTTTACTACCTTGAAGCGGAAAATAATCGGGCAGGTAAGAATAGTTTTAAATAAGGCGATGGCAAAGCTGAAACTTTAAAATATGTTTTAGATAAAATTGTCGGAAATGAAAATTGTTATATATTTGCCCTCAACAAATATGGACAGTTGTCTATAGCTTGTAAATACAGTTTTAACGACGTGAAATAAAAGAGATGAAAGAATTTTTCTACAATTTTAACGGCAAGAAATCCTGGAAAGGAATTGCATTGGTTTTTCTTCTTGCAGCTGGTTTACCTACAATATTAATGGCACAGTCCAAGGAGTATCCTGGCAGCTGGGCCACTAATACAGGAGTGATAGGAACGATTATCCTCATTGGTATAGTTGCTTTGATAGCTATGCTTATTTTATCCTTCAGATTATCTTCATATTTCGATTCAATGAAGAAGAAGAGAGATGTAGAAGATAGACGTGATTTTGCTGAGGAGCTGATTGGTCTGGATGATAAAGAAATCGATGCGATTCTTAAAGAAAGGAAAAAAGCACTGAGTTATCGCTTAAGCGGCACGGAGCTTGGAGGCAGTGATTCAGCTGCTGACGATCGCGGGATGATTTCTGAAGCGACACATGATCCGGAAAGGCCCATGTTCGGTGAAAAAAAAAAGGGGGGAGTAACTCTTGACACACCGGCTCCTTTAAAAAAGATAATTCTTTGGTTTTTAGGAGCATCAGCTTTCTGGCTAATCTTTGGTACGCTTATCGGCCAATATGTAGGAATGAAGTTTGTATGGCCGGAAATGGATAAAATATCTTGGTTGTCTTATGGAAGACTTCGCCCGGTACACACAAATACCGTTTTCTGGGGATGGTCTTCCAATGCAATGATAGGGTTGGCGTATTTTGTCGTCGCCCGGACCTCCAATACCCGTATTTTTAGTTATAGACTCGCCTGGATATCTTTCTTCTTAATTCAGGCATCCGTCATCCTGGGGGATATTTTCCTCATGGCGGGAATTAATAATGGTGGTGGTGAGTACAGAGAATACATCTGGCCTGTAATGGCTTTGTTTGCTGTAGGATTAATCCTCACCTTCCGCAACTTCTACAAGACAATAGCAAATCGTAAAATATCGGAAATCTATATTTCCAACTGGTACATCCTGGCTGCTTTAGTATGGACGATTACTATAGCAATTATTGCCTATCTTCCATTTTTCCAGGACGGCATCGGAGAGTCAATTGTTCAAGGATATTACATGCACATGGGGGTAGGAATGTGGTTTATGACCTTTACACTAGGTCTTATATACTACTATCTTCCTTCGTCGCTCAATAAGCCGATATATTCCTATTCACTGGGAGTGTTGGCATTCTGGACACAGTTGTTGTTCTATACTTTAATCGGAACGCATCACTTTATTTTTAGCCCTATTCCATGGTGGTTGCAGACAGTTGCGATTGTATTCAGTATAGGTATGGTTATTCCGGTAGTGGCCGGTACTACTAACTTCCTGATGACAATGCGTGGAAGCTGGAGTGAAATTACCAAGAGTTATGTGTTACCGTTTTTCCTGGTTGGTGTGGTCTTTTACTTCGTAGGATCAACCCAAGGAAGTTTACAAGCGTTCAGATTTACTAACTTTATCTGGCACTTTACCGACTTTAACGTAGCTCACTCACACATGACCATGTACGGCATTATTGCGTTTATATTATGGGCATGTATTTATGCTATAGTACCAAAAATTACAGGAAAAGAGCCAAAGCAGTTTTTAGTAGGTGCTCATTTCTGGCTAGCATTCCTCGGTTTATTTGCATATATGATTTCAATGATGGCAGGTGGAACCTTGAAAGGTTTGAGCTGGATTAACAATGAGCCATTTATGAACTCAGTAATATTGATGCAGCCATATTGGGTGTGGAGAGCAATCGGTGGTACAATGATGTTTTTATCTCACATTATCTTTGCATATAACCTATATGTAATGATTAAGCCTGAAAGAGGCACTAGAGTTGAAACAATTGTAGAAAAATCAGTAGAATCAGTCAAAGCTTAAAATCGTAGAATAATGTTTAATTTTCATAAAGATCATAAAAGTTTAGTAAATACTTCCCTCATGATATTCGTAGGGTTAAGTATGCTCGTTGCTGTTTTACCTGCTCTTCAGATGCAGGAAACTCTTCCGCTTCCTGCGATGGAACCTTTGACGGATCAGGAACAGCGAGGACTGGAAATATATGTTGCAGAAGGCTGTGTGGGTTGTCACTCACAGCAGGTGAGAAATATTGAAATGGATAAGTTGTATGGTGAAAGACCAGCTCTTCCATCAGATTACTATTACAGTAAGAAGAGAATGGATATCTGGCGTCAATCACCATCACTTTTGGGCAGCCAGAGAACCGGCCCGGATTTAACTAACATTGGAAAGCGCCAAGCTGGTGCAGACTGGCACTTCTTACATTTCTATAACCCTAGAATTGTGGTTAAAGAATCTATCATGCCCGGTTATCCATGGTTGTATGAGGAGAAATATGCGAGTGATGTTACTGAAGACGATGTTGTAGTATCAATTCCTAAGTCATTTCTGAAAGATACTTCCAAAGTAATAGTAGCAACACAGGACCTTTTGGATCTTACTGCATATATGCATTCACTTAAGCAGGTGTCATTGGAGAATCCTCCTGTGGCGTTTATTCCTGCTAAGGAAAGAAAAGCTAAGTCCGGTGGTGTTGCAGGTGGTGATAGTGGAGAAGGTGGAGTTTCTGAGCTTGATGGAGAGGAATTATATATGATGCACTGTTCTGCTTGTCACCAGGCAGACGGAAAAGGACTTGCCGGAGCTTTCCCCGGTCTTGAGACTAGTGACTTCGTGCATGACGAAGATCCAGAAATGCTGATTAAGATCATACTGAAAGGTTATGATGCTAATCCGGAATTTGCAATTATGACTCCGTTTGAAGAGATTTTAACTGATGATGAGATTTCTGCAATTGCTACTTATGAGAGAGCCAACTTCGGTGATGGAGCATCTCCGGTTACTATAGAAAGAGTTGCGGAAATACGTGCAATGGTTGAATTGTTGGGAGGATAAAATAACGGAAATTCAATATTCATACAAGTGAATGAGTTGAATTGATAAATGAAAACAATGAAAAGAATCATTATATTAGTAATCGTGCTTATATTACAGACTCCTGTAGGACTATGGGCATGTGAGATATGTAAGGAAAATCAACCTAAGTTGTTGAGAGGACTTACTCATGGCTCCGGTCCCAAAGGAACAATAGACTTTATAATTATATGGTCTTCTGTGATAATAGTATTGATTACTATGTACTTCTTTATTAAATATCTCGTAAAACCGGGAGAGAAGAGTGCAGAGCATATTAAGTATATCGTAGTTCAAAATGACGAATCATGAATGAAAATATAGATGTAAATTTAAAAGAGAATATGGCTAACTTACAGGAAGCAAGCACTGTAAAGCTGTTTTTGGATGATGAAACAATTCCTTTTGGTGAATTTACTTCGCCGGTAAAAATTGAGTTGGATACTTCCAAAATCCCTGATGGAAAACATACTCTGAAAATCGTAGCTAAGTCTACTGATGGAATTGAGGGTATTAAGATTATTCCATTTGAAGTGAAGAATGGCCCTACGATTGCGGTGGTCGGATTGAAAGAGAATGAGATTCTCAATGACAGACACCCGATTACTATTAATGCGTATGGTAGTGAGCGAAAAGATAAGTTCATTATCGTCGGCTCTGAAACTCCTAAGGCTATACCTTCATGGGTATGGATGCTTCTTGTGATATTCATGGGATTCGGTCTGTTCTACTTTGTGATGTATTGGACTCCGGATTTCTATAAATCCTTCTTCTAATGGAAACCAGAACTATCGAAACAATGGATGACGTAAAACTTCTCGTAGATGATTTCTACGGGAAGGTACGTCAGGATGATTTGCTCAAGGACATCTTTGATGATGTGATTAAAGATAATTGGCCCGCACATCTTCAGAAAATGTATCGATTTTGGCAGACAATTCTCTTAAGAGAGCATACCTACCACGGTGCTCCATTCCTGCATCATGCAGAATTGCCCGTAGAAGAAGAGCATTTTATGAGATGGTTGTATCTCTTTCATGAGACAATAGATACATATTTTCACGGAGAAAATGCTGATATTGCAAGATATCAGAGCAACCAAATGGCGAGAATGTTCTATTCCAAAATTCAATATTACAGGAAGAACGCCACTAAGCCTCTTATGTAATTGTTTTCCTGAATGCTGAATTGCTGTAGTCTTTAATCTTTAGAAACTCCCTTGTGAAATAATTAAGGTCTACTAATTTATGTGAACTACTTTTATTAAATGAGCCAGATAA
>CAYRFF010000075.1:0-3972 GCA_964423575.1 uncultured Saprospiraceae bacterium
ATAAACATTGTATCCTGTGATGTATAATATTTCGTTTCTGACAAATTCCCATCCTTTGAAAGTGACAATTCAGAATCTGTAAAGGTATAGATTGCACCTTCATTTGATGGGCCGCTTACACCTTCTCCTTTCACAACCAGCCATTTACCTATCAAGGGGATTTCCTGAAAATCTTTTTGAACTGAATTGCCAGATTCGTTTTGATGTGCACTGCCGGATTCATTTTGAGTCTTTGAATCGAAATGAACTGCATGTTCAGTATCATTTTGATTTTCTGTATCACTGGCACAAGTGATTACACCAAGAGAAAGAAATAAAATAACTGTAAAATAAATTACCTTTTCCATGATATTTGTCTTCATAAGTTCAAATATACAATAACCAGTCAACTTGCTAAAATATCAATGATCTATTTAACTTAACAGTGAGTTTTCTTCCCGGGCATCTCTGGCTATCCATAACCCCTCAGATTTTGCTTTTCTCATAGTCCAAATCAATTCACTTATACATTTTTCCTATCTTCGCAGCCATGGCAGAAGTGTATTTACTTATCGGAGGAAATCAAGGCAATAGCCGGAAGATATTAGCTTCCGCAAATAGAGCTTTGCGCGATGCCGGCTGTACCATTCTTAAAAAATCATCCATTTACCGTACTGAAGCCTGGGGACTGGAAGACCAGCCCGACTATCTCAATCAGGCAGTTAAAATTTCTTGTGCCCTGGATCCTATTCCCCTCCTCAATCTCACACAGAGTATAGAATTTAAATATGGAAGGGAAAGGAAGGAAAAATGGGGTCCGCGGACTCTGGACATAGATATTCTTTTTTACGATGATATGATTATCGATTCCGTCCGCCTCACCATTCCCCACCCCAGACTCCATGAGCGGAACTTCGTTCTCGGGCCTCTGCAGGAAATAGCGCCTGAGCTGAGACATCCCATATTGGGGAAGACAATAGCGGAGCTATACTTGGATTCTCTTGACTCAAAAAATGTATATTTGCTGGAAGAAGAATAATGGAGTACTTACAGAAACCATATATATGCATCGAAGGAGTTATCGGTGCCGGGAAAACATCCCTATGCCGCCTACTCGCTGAAACAGAGAACTGCTTGTTAATTCTGGAAGAATTTGACGAGAATCCTTTTCTGCAGGCATTTTACGACAACCCGAGCCGTTATGCATTTCCTGTAGAGTTATTCTTCATGAATGAACGTATAAATCAACTCACTTCAACATTTGCCGCCGGAGATTTATTCATCGATTATTATCTGGCAGATTATTTTTTCCCCAAGACTTCAATCTTTGCACAGGAGAACCTAAGCCCTGCAGAAAGCCGGTTATTCAAGAGCTTATTTCACCAGCTATCAGAAAAGATTCCATCGCCTAATCTTCTCGTTTATCTCGCGCGCCCGGTCGATGCATTAATGGCAAATATTAAAAAGCGGGGAAGAGTTTATGAGAGCAATATAAGTCCTGATTATCTCAAGAACCTGGACAGCCAGTACCGCCAATATTTTAATTCGATTACGGATTACAAAGTCGTCATTTACCACATGGAAGATGTAGATATTTATGATGAGCGTTTCCTCAACCATCTCAAGTCACTGATTCATGGTGACAAAACCGCCGAAACGATTTATGTAAACCCGTCGGACTTTTTATAAAATCCGTTCCCTCTTTCCATATTTCGATAAAAAAAGCAGATTAGTACAATAAGTTTGTTCAATTATATGTAAAGCCATAACATTGGCAGCAGAAACAGCATTTGCGAAAGCATACACATTCAATTAAAAAAAGAACAAGTAATATCAATTTACAAAACGGATAAACTTTATGAAAAACTTTATAAAAAACATTTTATCATCTTGCCTAGGCTCCATAATTGCAATGATTATAGTCCTGGGACTTCTCTTCGTAATGATGATAGGAATGGCCTCTTTTTTCTCCGACATGAGCAGTCTGCAATCATCGGGCAGTGATAAAGGGGAAAAAGTATTGTACCTGGAGCTGCCTGCCAGCATGCCGGAATTAACCAACAATGAGGATGTAGGAATGAACTTTGTCCTCTCGAGTAGCGGTGTTAAAGTCGGTGTCCAGGATCTCATCAGATTGATTAATATTGCGAAGGATGATAAAGGAATCAAAGGGATTGTGATTGATCCCAAAGTCTCCACAATAAGTTATTCAAGCGTAGGAAACGTCCGAAAAGCACTGGAAGAATTTAAAGCATCCGGCAAGTTTATATACGCCTATGCAGACTATATGTCACAGAAAAACTACTACCTGGCTTCTGTTGCCGACTCAGTCTTCATCAACCCTAATGGCGGCATCTCCCTAGAAGGTATGGGTATGACCAATGTTTATCTGAAAAATCTATTGGACAAACTGGAAATAGAACCGGAAATCTTTTATGTAGGGAATTTCAAGAGCGCTACAGAACCGCTCAGGAGAACCGATATGAGTGAGGAGGATAGATTACAGAGGAAGAACTATCTGAATACTCTGTTTTCAGTGATGGTTGATGATATAGCAGGTAGCCGTAATCTCGATGCTCGTGAAGTGAGAAAAGTGTCTGACAACTATGAGCTCAGAGATGCAAATGATGCTCTTAACAAGGGATTTGTCGATGGATTGATATACTATTCTGATTTCAACGACATCCTGAAAGAAAGACTTGGACTCAAAGGGAAAGATAAATTCTCTCCTTATAATATTCAGTCATATTACAATAAGAATAAGACTAAACTCATCTCTTCGGGCAGCGATGAAATCGCGGTAATTTATGCGGAAGGATCTATAGAAGACGGCGATAATAAACCGGGTGCAATTACCAATGATCAATATGTAAAACTGCTGCGCAAGCTGCAATCAGACGATAAGATAAAAGGAGTGATTCTACGTGTAGATTCTCCTGGTGGATCAGCTATGGTATCCGATAACATCTGGTATGAAATTGAAAAATTAAAGGCTGCCGGCAAAAAAGTTGTCGTGTCCATGGGTACTTATGCGGCAAGTGGCGGTTATTACATCAGCTGTAATGCAGACTATATCTTTGCAGAGCCTACAACATTGACCGGTTCCATCGGAGTATTCGGAGTAATGATGAACACTTCTAAGTTCTTCAACAATAAACTAGGGATAACTTTTGATACGGTTCAGACCGGGAAATTCACCAATAGTTTCAGTGGATTTGTAAATAAGGATGAAGAGGTAAAAGAGATAATCCAGAAGTCAGTAGATGAAATTTATGAGCAGTTTATAGGTCGCGTTGCTACTGGGCGCAGTATGGATATTGAAAAAGTAAAAGAGATAGCACAAGGTCACATTTATTCCGGAGTGGACGCTCTCGAAATCGGTCTCGTGGATGAATTGGGAGACCTCTATAACGCAGTAGATAAGATGGCCGAGCTACTCGGTACTGATGATTATAAAATCAAGGAGTATCCACAACTTAAATCTCCACTTGAGCAGTTTCTCAAGCAGCTTTCAGGTGATGATGCACCCAAGGTGCTCGCTCAATCTCAGCTACCACAGGAATACCGTAGTCTGCTGAAAGAAATTGACTTGATAAAGAAGATGGATGGCGTTCAGGCCAGACTGCCATTTATTATTATGGAATAAAGTATTAATTGATTTACATCAAATGTTAAAGCACTTCTGTTCAATGGGCGGAGGTGCTTTTTTATTTCCACAATGATGACTCTCTTGAAAATTCCGTTTTATATGAACCGCTACTATCTAAGCATTATTATTTATTACATACTCTTATATTCAACTTAATCCTAAATCAATTCAGTCAACGCAGTCAATTAGAATCCGGGCAGTATTCCAGTAATCTTTTTCTATACCAACTCTATGTAACTCTCTTATTTCACTATACTACTGCTTTAAACCATGTGGTATAAATAGTTAAAATCAATATTTTCAAAAATATTCTTGTCTTTATTTGGATATGTGTGTGTGTGTGT
>CAYRFF010000075.1:4072-9869 GCA_964423575.1 uncultured Saprospiraceae bacterium
AATCAATATTTTCAAAAATATTCTTGTCTTTATTTGGATATGTGTGTGTGTGTGTGTGTGTGTGTGTGTGTGTGTAGATTAGCCTTGTAAGAACATTTATTCACGAATGAATTACATACTAATTAAAAGGTATGTAGTTCACACACACTAAATCAAATACATTATGAAATTATTACCTTTTTATCTATGCCTTGCATTATTTCTATTTTTAGCAAGTTGCCAAGAAGAATCAATGGAGATTCCATACAAAAGTGAAGATGTTGTAGAAAGTCGATCAAGTATAACAGATAATCTTGAAAACCTAATTGATGACTTTATTGCGTATATTGATTACGAAAATACTGAACATGATGGTTTAATCTATAACATTTATGATTCTGAATCTTCTTTAGAAAGTTTACTTCTTCAAAACATTTTAAACGAAAATATAGTTAGAAACTTTTTAATAGAAATAGATAGTGAAAACAATTTTATTGTTCAACAAAAAAGTATCGAATTTTTGGACAATTGGTATACTAATAAAATTTTAAGTATGCCTTCATCTAGCGGGAGTAAGTGCTGGTTCTGTATTGATAAAACATGCGGGGAATGTCAAGGAAATCCGATATGTTTTCATTATAGATGGTGTTACAAAGAATTTAGTCTTTTTGGATGGAGATTATGGCAAGGTGGAGCTTACACAGAACATTGCAATTGCTAAAATTTAATTCTGTAATCTTATTGCTTGTTTATGGATTGACTTTGCACGCACAAAATGCAAAGTCAATCCTTGTCCTCAATAAACAAACGAATAACCCCGTTTCTTATTACTATCTTGAATGCGATGATGATAACTATTACATAGGCAATGACCAAGGTCAGGCAATAATCAACTCAATCGGAAAATGTACCATTAGTTGCATAGGATTTGAGTCTAAAGATGTCATATTAACGGATACGAATGATACTATTTACCTGACTCCAGTGACCTATGAACTGGACAGTATTAAAATCTCTTCAGACAACAGAATGAAAACAATGACTCTAGGTCCTGCACATAGCTTTCAACTCTTTAAAAGGTACTTCCAAACACATTTTGAAAGTGGTTCCATTCTCTTATTTTTAGAAAACGGCGAAAAATATCCTTCAAAAATAGAATCACTCATACTTCCGGTTAACATACTAAATCCCAATCTTTATTTAAGAATCCGTATCGTAAATGTAGATGAGGATGGAACTCCGGGTAAAGATTTACTCGAACCTTTTATTTGGCCATATAATCGAAATACTCAGAAAATTGATGTTTCTCGTTTTAAAATAACTTTCCCTTCTGAAGGAATATATATAGGAATCGACTGGTTTATGGACCCTTCGTCATATTCTTTAGATTCTGACTCTAGTAAAAAAGAGTTCTCTCTGATAGCTGGTGATACTACCTCATACATCAATATTCCTACATGTACTCGATGTAAAAACATTCCTGTCTATCTCAATATCGCTAGAGGTGACAGGATGTATTATCCACTTGATACCGGCACTCCAGACTACGATCTCATTCCCAAATGGGGAATTCAAATAAAAAGATAAAATTTCCGTCTGTTCACTCGTCACTTGCGCCGCACTGAGGCTATCGAAGTATCTACTTGTCTACCTTCAAACAAGATTTCCCACTTCACAGATGTTATGAAAGCGCAATATTCACTATCTTTGAAGGAAAGTCGAATCATTCGGCATATTTATCACAATAGAATACGAAATAATGAACTTAGCAGGCGCACACACAGCTCTTATCACACCTTTCAACGAAGACGAATCCATTGACTATACAGCATTGGAAGGACTCATTGAGCACCAGATACAAAATAGGATTTCAGGACTTATAATCCTCGGCACAACGGGAGAAAATCCGACGATTACCGATGATGAAAGACAGGAATTAATGGAATATGTCGTACAAAAGGTTAATAAACGCGTTCCGATTGTCATGGGAACCGGAACCAATTCCACCCAACAAACAATTGCCTATTCCCAGGCAGCAGAAAAAGCGGGTTGCGATGCACTTCTGGTAGTAACGCCTTACTATAATAAACCCACACAAGCCGGTCTATACGCACACTTCAAAGCAGTTGCAGAGAGTGTAAGCCTTCCGATTATACTGTATAACGTTCCCAGCAGAACAAGTAGAAATATTGAAACTGATACTGTTGTTAAGCTTGCGCAAATTGATAATATCATCGGTGTTAAAGAGGCTTCCGGTGATATGAATCAGATACGTGATGTCATCAAGCGAACACCTGATGACTTTCTCGTACTATCCGGCGATGATGGAATTGCTTATGAAGTAGTAAAAGCAGGAGGACATGGTGTGGTTTCCGTAATTACCAATGCTCTACCACAGGAAATGTCCAATCTCATTGCAGCAGCTCTCAGAAAAGATGATAAAACCGCTCAACTGTGGCAAGACAGGATGGCCCCACTCTTTGATTATTGCTTTATAGAGACTAATCCTCAGCCGATTAAAGCTATGTGCAATTACTACGGCCTTTGCAAGAATGAATTCAGACTGCCAATGATTAAAATGAGTCCTGAAGCAATAACTAAGTTAATCGATGACTGGACAGAAGTTACAGACAAATTTGATTTATTGTCTGTGTCCAATCCTGCTCAAGTATAAGAAACGATCAAAGTAAGAATAGGAAGATAAAACAGAATGGCGTATTCAATAGCAATTTGCGGTGCAACGGGCGTAGTGGGTCAGGAACTTATTGCATGTCTGAAAGACCTTGAGATAAATATAAGTAAACTCGATCTATATGCTTCGGCGAGATCCGCAGGGAAAGAAATGGAAACGCCTTACGGCAAGAAAACCATTAAGGAATTTACCCTTGAAGCCTGCCAGGGTTATGATGTAGTCTTCCTGTCCATAAGCGGCAGTTTTTCAGAAAAATTTGCGAAAGCTTTACTGGAACAAAACAGATATGTCATAGACAATTCATCCCATTTCAGATATGATGATGATGTCCCACTCGTAATACCGGAAATTAATGGAGAAAGCATAAAAGATGCCCGTTTAATAGCCAATCCCAACTGCACGACGTCAATACTGTCTATGACCTTGGGACCGATATATAGAGAATACGGAATTAAGCAATTATTTGTCTCTACGTACCAGGCAACTTCCGGCGGAGGAAGAGAAGCAATGGAGGAATTGCGGACGAGTACGGCAAAGTACCTGGCAGGAGAAGAAATAAAGCCAGAAAAATTCACCTATCCGATTGCATTTAACCTGATTCCTGCAATCGATAGCTTCCAAGAAAACGGATATACCAAGGAAGAGATGAAAGTGGTCTGGGAAACCAAGAAAATTTTCAATGATGAGGAGATGGAGATTTCGTGCACCGCGGTAAGGATACCTACATTCAGAGCACACGCCGAAAGCGTGACTATCCACACAAAGAAACCGGTCGATATAGAAAAAGTTAAAGATTTATTAAGCAAATCCGAGGGAATTGAACTCGTGGATGACGTAGAAAATCACCGCTATCCAATGCCACTGACTGCCTCGCATAAAAATGCAGTGGAAGTAGGAAGGATTCGACAGAATCTCATCTTTAAAGACTATGGAATAGAGCTCTTTTTGTGTGGGGATCAATTATTGAAAGGAGCTGCACTGAATGCTGCTCAAATTGCAAAATATATTTTATGAAGATAGCACAGATTGGATATGGTTCAATGGGAAGGGCAATTGTGGAACTTGCGCAAAACAGGAGGCATCAAGTTGTAAATATTTTAAGAAGAAATGATGCGATTAATGCAGAAAATATTAAGCATGCTGATATCGCAATTGAATGTACCCTACCCGATTCCGCTATGAATAATATCCGTCAGCTAGCTGCTTTAAAACAGGATATGCTGATAGTCACAACCGGCTGGAATGAACATATACCAGAAGTTCAAAAACTCGTAAAAGAAAATGGAATCCGTTGTCTTTATTCATCTAATTTTTCCATCGGCGTAAATATCTATTTCAGGATTATAGACCATGCTTCCAGGTGGATAAATAAGTTTGAGGAGTATGACATACGTGGAACAGAAGTACATCATAAAAATAAAGTGGATTCTCCTTCAGGTACAGCTAAAACGATCACAGATATCCTATTGAAGAATATCGACAGGAAAACATCAGTCGTAGAGGAAACTCTACACCGTAGGATTGAGGATTCAGAATTGCATTTCACTTCTACAAGAGCCGGTTTAAATAACTTTTATCACGCGGTAAGTTTTGATTCAGCCGTAGATTCCATTGAAATAAGTCATCGTGCTATCAGCCGTAACAGTTATGCCTCCGGCATTTTGCAATCGGGAGAATGGTTGCTTACGCAAGAGCCCGGTTTATATACGATGGATGACTTTTTGGATGCAGTGATAGGGATGTAATTTTATCTATTGCCACCTCATCCCCAGCCCTTCTCCACTTCATAGAGAAGGGAGCCAATTTCCTTTTATTTGCGCCAGAAAGCACTAAATAATAATTCTTCAAGTTATTTTTCAAGTCGGTCTATCATCTTTCTTCCCCCTTTGGCAAGTAACTTACCGATCCTCGCTCTCCTCTATTTAAAGGGATTGCTAAGCTCGCTAGAGATTGGTAAGCCCGGATAAAGACCACGAGCAGACAATCTTCCTAGCCACTCCTTCCTCTACTGGCGGAAAAGAGCAGAAACCTCATATAAAACGGCCTGTGAGTACAAATGAGATGTTAACACCTCGTGCTTGCAGCGAAGCGAATATACATGGGATTAACTAACTGCCCAGAATAATAATCCTGCCTTTATAATCGGTGATAAAAATAGTTACTCCAACATGCCATAATCTACAAACTTTCCCTTTACTTCTCCAATCCTAATTTTCACCTTCCGCATCCCCAGAGCCAGGACTATTTGTAATAATCCAAACAGAAACACACCGACTCCCATCCAATAAGAAACGATTATACCGGTAATCTCCGGATTTACCAACAGAATAAAAGAAACAATGCTGCTTAAAATTCCCATAACTAGTATCCATCCCCAATTCGTTAAACCAATTTTCTTTAATTCAAAGGCGGCAACAATCTGAAGGACTGATCGGAATAATAACCAAAAGCCAATATAAATACTTAAAAGGAGGGCTGATAGACCTGGTTTCATAGTTAATATCAAACCAAAAAAAAGTGTAAACATACCTCCTGCTAAGTCCCAACCCCAACTCCTGAGATGGTGGCGATTGGATATGCTATACACTATTTCTACGACGCCGACAAATACAAATCCAAGACTCAGCAACCATGCTATTGAGACAAATGAAGAAATCGGCGTGACGAATATCCATATACTAAATGCAATAAGTAAGATGCCCGTAATTAAAGGTAAATACCATTGTTTTAATTTCTTTTCAATCTTGTTTTTCATTGACTTCATTAATTTAATGTGATTAAAAAGTTACTTTCAAAATAAATCCCTACGAGTAAAGATAAGCATTTTTAACAATTTAATATCGGCTTCTTTTCGCCCCCAACACACCTGGTTCTGACGAGCATTATCCATTGAGAATAAAACTCTGATTTCTCATCTTCCATTCTTATCATATCTTTAAAATAGGATTTTCTTTTAGAAACTAGATTTTATATACTCAAAGCCAAGGCAGTAAGATTTAAAAAGAAGAATAGACACTTAAACGCAAGATTGCAAGTTTGCTTTATAAATATTATTTATCTTAGAAGCGAAACTATTAATATGGAATTTCCAATTGCATACTTAGCCGATTATAAAATAATTTTTAT
>CAYRFF010000076.1:0-9580 GCA_964423575.1 uncultured Saprospiraceae bacterium
TTATTAAGTTACTAATTCAGTCTTGCGTGAGATTAGAAATCTCCATCGTAAGTAATACCTACGAAGAAAGTCTTTCCGATCATCGGTCCACCGATATTAGTGATATAGTCAGGTCCGATTAAATTGGTTCCTCCCAATTTAATTGAAGTACCTATATTCTTAAATGTATATCCAACAGAAGCATCAAGTGTACCGTAAGCAGGAATATCACCATATCCAAAGCTGCTTATCCAGTTGAATTCACTCTGCCATCTGTAGTTGATGTTATATCCAAAATTGGATCTTGCGATATTAGCATTACTTGTACCTATGTTTAAGATATGATTAGGTGAGTTAAAATCAACATCTCCTTTAGGAGTTTCACCTGCATCAAAGTCCATATAGCTATAGTTACCGTTGATGAAATATCCTTGTCCAAGGTTATAGTTCAATCCAAGACCAAAGCCCCATGAATCCACTCTGTCAGCAACGTTATGGTATGGTCTGAGTACGCTCGGAGTTCCTGTATTTTCAACAAATTCAGCAAATCCTGCTACTGTCTGTCCCTGGTGTACAAATCCTTTCTTGGCAATTACGTTAGTCTGAGTGATAAAGTCCTTATACATAGTATAATATGCGTTCACATCAATAAACAAATTGCTCACTACTGTCTTATACCCAAGTTCAAAGCTGGATAATTGCTCCGGCTTAATATAATCCATATAGAACTCTTTCAACAAGCTCGGATCAGGTGCGCCCGCAAGAGCACTTGCCTGGAATGCCTGCCATGAAGCTGCTGTATATGCACCACCTTCATAAACGCCATATCTCTCAGCATTTGTCTTGGAACCTCCCATAAGAATAGTTGAAGCCGGGAAGTAAATAAACTGTGCCTGAGTATCCGGGTTTCTGAAACCTGTCTGGAATGATCCACGGATGTTATGCTGGCGTTTGCTACCCATAGTACCTACGAAAGCAACTCGCGGTGAAAATATTCCATCGAAGTTTTCATTCTTATCATAACGCAAGGAAGCAGAAACTCTTAAGCGATCATCGATCATTCTCTTAGTCAACTGGACAAATCCACCAAACTCATGGTTGAGTATACGCGTATTAGTTCCCGTTCCTTCCGGATCCTCGTTGAATACAGTTCCATTAGTGAAAAGAGAATACAGCCTGTGGTTTGCACCCACAAGAACATCCACTATGTCGCCCGTGTAAGAGCTAAAATCATAAGTACCTTCTGTATGCCACAATCTGGAAGCATCGATAAAAGAAGCTCCTCCTAGAATGCCTTTAGCTGGATCTGAGTGCTGGAACAAAGTTCCTCGGATTGTCTCAACTGCTTGCTGGAATTCCGGTGAATCAGTAGATGGAAGTAGACCATCTGCAACTATCCTCCCTTGAATATTTGCGGCAGCATAAAGCTCAGGACTCTTAAACAACTCTGAAATAGGTGTAGTACCACCTCCCATGATATGCTGTAAAGCAGAGCCCATATAAGCACCGACAACCTGTCCAAGGTAAGTAGGCGCCCATGCAGCAGCTGTTCCTGCAAGCAATTCATTGGTATAACTACCTAGTGCAGTCATATTATATGAATTTCCGGCATCAGTCTGGGTTACATAAGATCTTATCATGAAGTTCTTTCCAGTAGCTTCAAGTTTATTTGAATAGCTGAGAAAATCTCTCAAGACATACTTTTCAGAACCTTGGTAAATGGTATTACCACTACCTATTCTGAAGTTATAATTGATATCAATATCGCTGGTAGGACGATAATGTAAAGCAATCGCTCCCTTAGCTGATGATGCATTTCTGTTATCCAGCAGAAGGTGCTCAGGAATTCCTGTACGGCGTAGCTGTACGGTAGGTAAGAAACCAAAGTTTGTATTTACAAAACCACGTACAAAGTTATAGTCTGCTCCCGTAGCTCCCGCTATTGCAGCTGCAACTCCATCAGTTAATGCTTCTCTTGTAGCATGTCCTTCCGGAAGTGCTCCCAGTGGAACAGTGGAAAGAATTCCTTCGTCACCATAGGTGTTAATTCCATCAAAATCCAATGGCTTATCTCCAGGGTGAATCTTCCCTTCAGCATCGATGTATGGACTTTGGCTATAAGTATGCTTCGTAGCCATATCCGTATAGTAATCATCCGCTTTCCAGTCTGTAGCTGCGAAATAGCTACCTGTTACTTTTAATCCAAACTTGCCCCATGCTTTCGCAAATCTCACATCGACGTTATACATAGGATTTACGTTGTCGTTGGACGCAGAAGTAAGTCCCGTCTTAACAGAAGCTGAAATTCCCTGATAATCAAATGGATCTTTACTGTGCATAAGCATGATACCGTTAAAGGCATTCGGCCCGTAGAGAGCAGATGCCGCTCCCGGTACAAGCTCGATGTCCTTGATATCTGTTTCACCTATTCCTATAAGGTTACCCATAGGGAAATTGAGAAGCGGAGCAGAGTTATCGATACCGTCTACAAGCTGTACAAATCTCGTATTAGCAATACTGTAGAATCCACGTGTATTAATGGAGTTAAAGGTCAGAGATCCGGATGCTCCCACAACTCCTTTGAGTTTGGTCATCTGATCAAAGTAATCGAGAGAACCGGCAGCTTTAATTGCCGGAAGATTCAATTTCTCAATAGTAACCGGTGATTCCATAATCTTTTCTTCAACGCGGGAAGCCGAGATCACAACTTCATCCAAAAATGAACTGCTTTCTGAGAGTCTGATAACCAGATTTCTCGTGTTGTCACCTACCGGAAATTCTAAATCCTGATAACCAATAAAAGAAACAACCAATACAAATGGCGGCCTTTGATTTACAGTCAGCGTAAAGCTCCCGTCTACCTCGGTAATAGTACCATCGTCCGTTCCTTTTAATTCCACATTGGCGCCGGTCAGAGCCTCTCCGGAATTATCGTATACTTTTCCCGTAACTGTTGTCTGGGCATATAAGCTAGTAAGCCCCATAAATGCCAAGAAAGTGAGTAAAAAATACTTCATATTAAATTGACTTTAGTTAAGAAATAATTCAGCAAGTGGAACGTATTGCCCTCGATCTCCATCAAATGCCTGACATTAAACCACTTCCCATAAATTTTAGAGCTTTATCCTGTCATTCCAGAAAGCCCTCATTAGCACGATATAAATTTCCCATATTCACTTACTTCCCGATTAATTATTCATCATTTAAAGCAAGTGCAGGAAATTTGACTTACGCAATATATAAAAAAATCTCATATCCCTACCTTTTATTATTGCGGATTCCTTTTATTCGTTCATCAATATAAACTTCGTCGTTCCTGACTCTCCATCTACATTCACTTTAATGAAGTACAATCCATTCTGCAAGTCCCTAAGATTGTATCGAGTAACACTCTCTATGTTCTTCTCTTTACCTTCATATACTAGCCTTCCATTCATATCGTAAATCTGCACTGCCATTACAGTAGCCGGATTTGCAAGGCTTATATGCAATATGCCGGAGCTTGGATTGGGGTACACTGTGATTAGATTGGATGGGACTTCAACTACGGACGAAGTTTCTTCCGGCAGTACAAGACCATCTCTGGCATTACTTCCTTTATAGCCGTTTCTGATAATATTTTCCGGTATATAGGGGTGCGCAAGATTGTAAACACTGACAAATACCGAATCGATGGAAGCGCCATAAGTGGTTGTAGAAGACACTATCGTTAAATCGAGCTTCCCGTCTCCATCCACATCTCCCAGTACTGCACCATTGAGAAATGTCGTACCGTAAGGTCTGATAGGAAACCCTTCTAGTTCTCCGCTGCCATCCAGCGAGTACGCATGAATGAAACCCCTATAATCACTGTCCCATACATTACTACTGAAAACCAAGTCGAGAACTCCATCATTATTCACATCCGCAATAGCAATAACACCCTCATTACCACCGGCTTTCTCAATCGGGAAATTATCCAGATAAGTCCCGTCGCCATAAAACCCATGAATAACGGGCACAGGATCACCCTCACTATTAATCAAGGGGCTTCCCATGAAAATTTCAAACTTACCATCACCATCCACATCCGCAACAGTAGGCGGTCCATAAGTCCAGTTGTCAATTACTATTGGCCAGCCATCCATATAATTGCCATCTGCCTTCAGCACATAAAATCCAGGACTATCCCCGTGGTTACTGCCCACTATCTCAAGTGTTCCGTCTCCATCCAGATCAACTAAAATCGGTGACTGATAGGAGTATCGCACTGCAGGATCAACTACCGGAAAACCCGGAAGGTATTCTCCTTCCAGATTCAGGACGTGCATTCCATTGGAGGAACCCGCAATTACGATGTCGAGACTACCATCGCCGTCCACATCACCTACTGAAGGCGTAAATGCAGGCGGGGCTTTAATATTTACCGGCCAGTTCTCACTATAGGAACTACCATTAATCTTTAAAATATGCACATAACCTTCAGCACCGGAAACATATTCGACAGTGACGATTTCCATAATGCCATCTCCATCGATATCAACTGCAACCGGCGCATTACTCATCCAGTGATCGCTAAAACTCAGTGGCCAGCCAGGCAAATCATTCCCTTCGTTATCAACCAGCGTTATGCCACCGCCTTGCCTCGGATAACCCGAATTAACAATAATTTCAGGCTTGCCATCTCCATCGAGATCCGCCACAGTCGGCGGCAGGAAGATAGGGCCGGAAACTCCTTTAGTGAATAAAATTGTACCATCACTTTTTACTGCATACAAAGTATCATAAATCCCAAAGAGAATTTCCTCTACCCCATCGTTGTCAAGATCTGCAAGTGTTGCACCGCGCGAGTTCTTGGAAGTCGGAAATGCCGCCCGACCGAATCTCATTATAAGTTCGGCACTTTCCTGGCGCATTTCAATTAAATCCTCATCGTCTATTTCAATTTCTGTAAATGTAATCGTTCCATCTTCATTGAGTGAAGCGCGTTCATATTTAGCTTGCGCAAATAAGCTTGAGGCCAGAAGGAACATAACTGCTGTAATTAATAAATCTTTCATGACAGTTGGTTGTAGTGAATAAATATTTCCCTTACTCCCTCCAAGATAAGTTTTTTCCCTGATTGTCACAACAAACTAAATCAAATACACCGTTGCAGAAATATTCGCAATTATCACAACTGAGGATAGTTATCTTATGCAGCGACCGACTTGTGGAACTTTATCGGCCTTTGGACTGTTATAAAAGCAGTAAACTAAGAAGTATGAATATCAAGAAGTTAAAATCAATAGACACTTTTAAAATCGATAGCTTGAATAGCATTGAGTCAGAGAACAATATGTTTACTTGTGATGATTCCGGATTCTGCCATATTCCGGAAACAGAAGACTATACACCCAATGTAGAAACTAAGTCAGAATCAGAAGAGGAGACAGATAACTAAATCCGTCTGTAATTGATATTTCTTAAGAAGTTTATTTAAAGCGAGAATAGTACAGTCTTCTTTTCCCACTGATTATTGAAGCGATAAAGCGCTTATTTCTTTACAAATTCTATAAACAGCTCATTTCCTTGTCTTGGCTTTATACTGTTCTGCGCAGTATCCATCCGTTGTATATGGAAATGCTTTGAGAAGATGTTTTCATACTCATCTCTGATACCGCCGAAAGGAGGGCCATCAAAGGCAAACTCTACTCCGAAGAGCAGTCCGGCGATTTTCCCGCCCGGCTTTAACAATTTGGCAGCCTGCCCGGCATAGTTTTCACGCTTATCGGGATTCAATGCGCAGAAAAATGTCTGTTCGATCATGAGATCATAAGTCTCCGGCTGATTATGTGCAAAGAAATCTGCACAGATAAGCTTCACAGCATCTACCCCGTCAAACTTTTTTCTCAGTCGCTCTACAGCTGTAGGCGAAATATCAATTAAGGTAATATTTGTGAAGCCTTCTTCTATAAGGAATTCAGCCTCATAAGCATTTCCGCATCCGGGAATAAGAATAGCTGCATCCTTATTTACATACTGTTTCATATATTCCGTAATCGGTGGAGAAGGATGGCCGATATCCCATCCTGTATTATTATTGCTCCACATCCGCTCCCAAAATTGACGCATCAGTGCTTCTTCCACCAGAGATGAATAATTTATACCCGAATCTTTCATAACCATAAATATTTGCTCTTAGAACAGATGTGTTTTATACATTGTTCTGAATTGCTCACCTTCCCCGGCCAGCTTTGGAATTTTCACGTGCAGAATTGCTTGATTCGCCCCTATTAATACTCTCTTTTATCCATAATCTCGATCAAACGGACGCTCTACAAGCCCAGTGTAACCAATGTTACCGTGTTTAGCTAAAATTAGTAATATCTTTGTACCAAAGCAAAGAAAAAGAATTTAATAACAATCTAAATAACGCAAAACATGGAAAATCAGGAAATGAATATGATGCCAAGAATCGGTGATATCGCACCGGATTTTGATGCAGTAACGACAATGGGGAAGATTAAATTCTCTGAATATAATAAGGGAAGTTGGGTAATCCTTTTCTCACATCCTGCGGACTTTACACCTGTATGTACAACGGAAATGAGCGGATTCGCCTTGGAGAGTGATTTCTTCGACAAGCACAACACTAAGCTCATGGGACTAAGTATAGACTCAATCCATTCACACATTGCATGGGTAAACGCAGTTGATGAGAAGACAGGAGTATTTTTTGACTTCCCGATTATTGCCGACATCGATATGAATGTTGCTAAGCTTTATGGCATGCTTCAGCCGGGAGAAAGTGAGACTGCGGCAGTAAGAGCTGTATTCATCATGGATCCTAAAGGCAAGATCAGATTAATTATGTATTACCCTCTGAATGTAGGGCGTAATATGGGCGAGATTAAGCGTAGCTTACTTGCATTACAGACTTCAGATGAGCACGGTGTAGCATTGCCGCTTGACTGGCAGCCGGGAGATAAAGTAATTGTTCCTGCGCCTAGTACACTTGAAGGACTCAAGGCTAGAAAAGCAGATACCAAGCTTGAGCAAATCGACTGGTATCTGGCTAAGAAGTCTTTATAAGTTTTACTAAGCCTTGAAGCGTCTTCTGCTCTTGATTTAGCAGATCTCATTTTAAGGAGATAGAAATTAACTTTCCTACAAGAAGATTCCCAAGGCCATTCCGAGGGAGTCTTCTTTTTTTTATCTGCATATTTCAAAGATCAAACCCCCTTCCCATTAATCTGCTGTCCCACTTCCATCAGTGAATCCTCAATGCAGATATAATTTAGCCGAAATAATTCCTATTTTTACCCCATTGAAAAAACAACAATACGATATGAACTACTTTACTAGACACAGTATATTAACTCTACTCTTATCACTTTTCATTCTAAATATCTCCGCACAGGAAATACCAGAAAATCTCGTGGATTATACAGTGGAAAACGCACTGGAAACATTTAATGTGCCAGGTATCGCCGTCGGAATCATTCACAAAGGAGAAGTTGTACTTGCCAAAGGATACGGAGTCACGGATATCAACACCGGAGAAAAAGTAAATTCTGCAACTAACTTTGGCGTCGCATCCAATTCCAAGGCATTTACCGGAGCAGCTCTTGTAATGCTACAGGAAGAAGGAAAACTGCAGCTCGATGACAGAGTAAAAAAACACATTCCGGAATTTAAAATGTACAATGATTATGTAACGGAAGAATTTACAATACGCGACCTGCTCGCACATAGAAGCGGACTTGGACTTGGTGCCGGAGACCTGATGATATGGCCCGATGGTCATAACTTTACACCGGAAGATATTATCAATAATATTCAATATTTAAAACCGGTCTCGGATTTCCGCAGCAAATACGACTATGACAACCTCTTGTATGTGATTGCCGGAGTAGTGATTGAACGCGTATCGGGCATGAGCTGGACAGACTTCATTGAGCAAAGATTCCTGAAACCGCTCAAAATGGACAGAACCGGAGCCAGTTGGAATACATTAACCGATAAGTCCAATGCCGTTTCTCCACACGTTCCTATGGATGGAGAACTCAAGGTAATCGACCGATATACCAATTCCATTTTCGATGCAGCAGCAGGCCTCTACTCCAATGTAGATGATCTTGCTAAATGGGTTCAACTTCAACTTGACCAAGGCAAAACAAGAGATGGCAAACAATTGATCTCGGAGAAAGGGATTGAAGAAATGTGGAAGCCGGTTACCATAGTACCTATTGCGACACGTGAACCATATAATTCCTTGTTCCGTGCTTATGGCCTGGGTTTCTTTGTGCTGGATGTAGCCGGAAAGCTGGAAGTTACGCATACAGGCGGGCTCGAGGGAATGGTAACACAGATCATCATGTATCCACAACTCGATCTCGGCATTATCGTATTGACTAATCAACAACAAGGCGCTGCATTTGTCTCCGTTTCCAATACTATAAAAGATTATTATCTCGGCATTCCGTACAGGGACTGGGTAGGCTATTATAACGACCTGGTTTCAAGCAGACAAGGCAATGCAGAAGAAATCGTAGATGAAGTCTGGGCTACGGTAGAAAAGAATAAATCTGTGAGAAACAGGTATATCAATCAACTTCCCGGCACATATCGCGACAACTGGTTTGGAGAAGTAAGTATCACTAAAGAGGCAAAGGGCTACCGCTTTGTGTCTGCCCGTTCCGGCCAGTTAAAAGGAGATTTATTTTACTATAAGGACAATAGTTTTGCAGTAAAATGGGATAATCCCTATATGCATGCGGACGCATTTGTACACCTGGATATAGAGGATGGAAAGATTATCGGATTTAAGATGAAAGCTATTTCTCCTTTAACGGATTTTAGCTTTGATTTTCATGACCTGGATTTTAAGAAGGACTAAACTAGCGAGGAACTTTCCTACTTAAAAGAAATAGAAAATTCAGGAGCATTTAAATGCTCCTGAATAAGAATAATTATTAGAATTTATCGGGAAAATGGTTAGCGATACCTTCTGAAAGGTGATCCGCCATATCTACCATGTGACTATTAGCTTCATCAAATGCTTTAATAGCAGCATGATAATCTCCTTGTAAAAGAAGTACAGAGTACTCGACTGTCTGGTCTATATGCGTTTTCATCATAGGACGCATATCATGTTCTTCCCAATGTGGATTAGCACTATTTAGGAATTCACCTACCTCTTCTGCATTTCTGTACCAATCTTCCAATCCGACACCTAAAGCAGTTTCATTACCTTCCTGGGCAGCAGTTAATACCGGTACAGCCAATTCGATATGCTCAGTCAAGAGTCTAGCTAGTTCTGTACCGGCTTCCTGCCCATAATAGGGAACTATTGCATCTCCCAGGTCTTGCTGATTTTGTAGTAGTCTGGTTAGATTCCCTTCTAGGGCATTAGTATTATTGAAAAAGGCATCTACAGTTGTAAAGGTCCACTGCATGTGATCAGCCCATAATTTCTGCATTTGCTTATGAAAAACCTCATATTGAGGAGTATTCATTGTAGCTGTAATATCTTCCTTAGTGCAAGATTGAATCATAAATAAGGACACCAATAGAGTCAAAGCGATTGTTGTTAATTTTTTCATTTTATTATATTTTATAGTTTTAAATTGTTTAATAC
>CAYRFF010000077.1:0-9496 GCA_964423575.1 uncultured Saprospiraceae bacterium
AAGATGAAAATCATTGTTAAACTGTAAACAAATTTTAGGACGGGTCAAACCTAATGCGACTGCTCTGCAGTCGTATAACTATATGATGGGTTAAGCAGCCGACAGGATGAATCTAGCTTTTACTTTATAGTTATTTGGTAAACAAGGTGTATCGCCCGCCTTCTATGTTAGTATTTTAATCCAAAGAAACCGTTATATGTGTCGGTACGAATTTGAGTGGGAATGTAACGTTTTAATATGTAGGATCGCGCTGCTTCCAGAATAAACCAGCTAAGTTTTGCAGGATTTTAATTTAAAGTAGATTTCCCTCCTAGACGCGACAATTATTACGGTCGAGGTTATCTATAGAATGCTCATCAACTCTCTATCCTCTTTCTTAAATACATAAGTACCCATTGCTCCTTCGATATTTGGAGTTTTTGCAAGGATGAAATTGTGAAAATCAGCACAACTTATCTTATCAGAGTGCATGATGTGGATTTTGGGATTTACGGATATCTGTCTAGAATAATTTTTAACTGTCGGATGGACAAATGCATTCACGTACTTGGAGTTGTTGAGATAGCTGCTTTCCTTGAAGCTAAGCAAGGTCTTGTCCCAAGGCACCATATTGAAATTTCCCATACAGATGTATGGTTTGGATTCTTTACTCAATACCCAACTTAGGTTTTTATAAAAGCTGTTGATTGATCTGATATTGACCATATTGGGTTCAGGTGGCTGTATATTTACCAGGTTTACAGCTTTTCCACTATTTAACAGAGCGGTTGCCCTCATATTTATCTGCTCTCCGATTTTAAATGAGTCCGCATCGCTGAGATAATATTTGGAGAGGATGCCGAGGCCATTTTTACCATCTTCTTCGTAAAGGTTGTAATAAATTTGCGAAGTATAAATGTCTCCTAGATTTCTCAGTAGAGCTTCTTTCATCGGTCCTGATATGCCTTGTAAAGCAATTATATCCTTATCGGAATATTCTAGATAACTTGCCAGGCTATCAAAGTTTCCGTTGTAGCTTTTCAAGTCAAACAAGGACAAGTCAAATGCATCTTCAATCTGGTCATCGTCAATGCCGATATAGCTTGAAACCTGATTAGTCAGAGAGTGCAGATAAACCGAAACGATTCCCGTAGTAAAGACCGCACCATACATCAGCCATTTTTGATTGACGAAGAGAAAGAAAATAGAAAGAAAAAGAAAAACAAACACTCCATGAACTGCATAATCCATAAGGAAATGTGCAAAGAAGTTTTCAGAAGGCATCAAAATTGCCGTAATGAAAATCAGCATTAGCAGCAGGACTGTATATTTTATAAGCCTGTTTGAGAATATTTTAAATAAACTCTTTTTCATAAATAAAGTCTTTATCGTATAGGGGGTTTTTACATTTCAGATGCCAAAGATAAATGGAAAAAGGTTTATCGAGCTAAAGTGCAACTGCTTTTCCATACTCTTTTGTTTCCGGATTCATCATAGACAACGGCATAAATCAGGTAAATACCAGGTAGAGCAATCGAATTGTCGTCCATACTTCCATCCCATGTGATTATGTCCTTTGTTGACAATCCGTTATTGTTCAAAATGGTTTTTACAAGTCGTCCATGTAAATCATAAACTTCCAGTCGGCTCCTTTGAGCAACTTCAATTCCATTATAAAGTAAAATGAGAATATCTTCGAAGCCATCACCGTCAGGTGAGAAAGTAGGAGATACCAAACTAAATAATTTATCTCTATTTTCAACGCTTAAGTCTCTCAGTTGAGAGTTTTCATAAGTCGGCGTCCCGTAATTCTCCGATTGTGCAGCTGATTTCCAGCTTTCTTTACTAGAACCATCTGTCTTACATCCAATCCTTTCCAAAGATACGCCTTTTGTACTTCTTAAGAAAGGGATGTGCATCTTATTACTATATTTCAAGGAGTCCAGCGATACATTAGCCTGCGACTTATTATACATAAGTGCAATTGCTCCTTCTGTTCTATCCAGTGATGGGAAGTTATCGACCTTGATAAGCCTATGTGGATACCTTATTTCAAGCTCACCTGATATGTCTGCAGGTGCTTTGGATAAGACGAGGATTTCATCAGGGAGCATAATCCTGTCTTCATCCTTGTAAAAAGTCTCTTTAATTTCATTTTTATAACTGACAAAAATGAGCTCGGATAAATTAACAGCATAATCCGAGCAGTTCTTTATTTCGAGGTACTGCTCGGTTCGGGTCGCCGGATCAAATAGTACCTCATTTAAAATGACATCACCGTGGACAGGAGATTCCCCCGGAGCAGCGATAGGGATAGCAAAGTCGGATTCTCCTCTCAAGCTGCAATCACTCAGTTTATTTATGGATAGCAGATAATCAAGCTCAGGGTCCATAGGTTGCTCTATAGATACCTTAAGCACATTTTCCGCGATAAAAAGTTCATTAATTCCGATTGAGGGGCTGATAGAAACGTCGATGTCACTCACCTCGGAGTTGAGACTTTTGTTAAAAATAATTTCGAGAAGCTGATCTGTCGGCATTCTGAAATAATGATATTCAACTTCTGATATTTCCCCTTCAGTCTTCCAGATTGAGTTTTTCTTACCGGGACTGGCTTTTATATCGGCTTGGCTAGGTCCCCATTTTGCGGAAGCATCAGCACATAAATCGTATAGATTCTGCAGTTCCAGGCTATATCCATTGCTTCTGAAACTTGAACCGCCAAATAGTGCATCATTATAGTGCAACTCGTCAATGACTTCACCATTAAGCATCAGGTAGATGTCATCTCCTGCATCTACTTGAGCCGGAAAGCGGTTGAGGCCCAGCGTTGTCCCATATTCGGCAAGTTCAATTGCAGCGTCTCTGGAGCAGACTATTGCAAATTCACCCGGTCCTAGAATATAATCAGGCAAGTTGTCTCCAGATGAGCCATCCGTGTAGTAGATATCTTTCAATTCAAGATAGTCAGGACTGTTGTTGTATATTTCCGTGTATTCATAGTTAGGCAAAAAGCCATTATTCCTCGGTGCGGGAAGGATTTCTGTAATGAGAAGCTCTCCTTTTACAGGGGAGCGTGCTGCCAGGTACAGTAGTTTAATTGTGGCATCAGAAGCTATATTTCCTGCGAGATCTTCAATGTTTTTTATCAGTAGCGTTTGTTCTTCACCGATTGGCAGGTCTGCAGCAAAGTCCAGAATTATTTCGCTGGAGTCGGCGCCATATTTAACGGATTCAACGAGAGTGCCGGGTATAGAGAAGTTTTCCGACTTTATCGAATTTCCGGATAGAAACTCATTGTACTGGAGAAGGAGACTTTTCCCGCCGGACAATTTATGCGATATCAACATCGGAGGAATTGTATCGGGTAAATCCTCTCTTACTGCCAAGTCATCAAAGTAGAAATGCTTACTACGTGACGCGGTATAATTGCATTGCAGATGGAAGATCATATTCTCACCGGGAGAATAGCTGTCATCAATAAAACTTCCACTGATAACAGGAACTGCATTTTTTTCAAGAGCCAGGTAGACTCTCCATTTGCCTGATGGCGATCTGTGAAGAGAATAAGTTACAGCCGGATTTGCCGCCATCGACCCATCTTCTCCACGCCATAATAAAGTTTCCGCGCCACTATCCAGTCTGAAGATTTCTAGTGCATCTGCCGACCCGCCTTCTCCCACCGACATATAGTATCCGGAGGCCAGTGAAGGATCCGCATTATCGGTCATAAAATAAATATTGAGCTTATTGGAGGCTGAAGGAGCAAAGTCCAAATGAAAATACCCTTCCAGAAAAAATGAGTCAGGGAAATTTACAAATCGGTATAAGTCCGCTGTTCCGCTATCGACGGTATCGAGTTTTAACTCGCCTTTATCAATTGTGAATGCATGGCGATCACCCAGCCATTCAGTTGACAACTGTCCTGTTTCAAAATCATCGGCAAACTGTGCAAAGGAGTTGAAATGAAACAAGAATACCATCGGAATAAGCCAGAGAAGGACTCGATAAGAAGACTTGTTCTTTCTGTGTTGATATGATGTGGTATCTCGCTGATAATTCATGATTCCCGGATTCTTTTTATGGAATGACAAGATAATAATTTATTTAAAGCCTCTGTATAAATGTTTATGTTTTCACAAATGAGCGTTTTCATTTCCCGGAGAATACAGCTAAAGGATTCAAGCTTAGAGCTTGTCAGAATTTTAAATAGCTTACGCAAATGAAAAGAATGGGAGCTTATTATGGATTATGAACGATTTATTTGAAAATATGTTTTTACTATACAAGCCACTGATTATGAGAGAGTAAGGGTTTTGGTCTTATATCAGAATGAAGCGAAATGTGACTCTAAAGTGAATATTTTGCAAGATAATGCGTTAATTAAATACAGAACCTTATACTTGGGAATAGAAATTGATGTTATAATATTGAAAAGACTATTTGCAGAATAGTGATTCGGCGGAATAAAGCCGGGTATGAATTACCGTAGAGTTGAAATTGAAACAGAGGAATTGAAAAAAAGATAGTATGAAGACGAGACTTGTGTTATGGGGTGAAAACGCCAAGGATGAAAAAATATTGATTGCACTTGATTTGCTAGAAGAGAAAAATCAGGTGGAGATGTGGACCTTTCCACATAGTGATGTGTCAGAGGAGTTTTATCAGCTGATGATGAATGAATGGAGGATAGGAAATCAGGTGAGCTTTCCTGAATCCGGAGAAAACAAAATCTTGGATCTGACCCTTTCTGACGATCTTTTACCCGCAGATATAAAGGCGGATAAGCCTGACATTGTCAGCCGCGCTAAGGCAGAATGGCAATTTGTCATTGCATCCAATAAGATGTTTCAGACATATCTGGCAGAGGTTGAAGACCTCACGGATAAGGTCAATTCACTTTCAAGCTTTTCCGATGGTGTATGGGAAGAGATGAAAGGGTACTGGAGCAAAGTGCAAAAACAGGTATTTAACCGAAATCTATATGGAAATCACATCGATGTCCTAAGGAAAAAAACTGATGTTGTTTTTGATAAGCTTAAAGATTTGCGAAAGCAGCGTGATAAGGTGTTCAGAGAAGATTCGGGAGATAAAGCACAGGTCTTTATGGATAAACTCAACGCAGTAGGTGAGCGTATCAAGAAAGGACTGGGTCTGAGGCCGATATTTGAAGAGTTGAAGAGTATTCAGAGAGACTTCAATAAGTCAGATATGGTGCGTGAGCACAAGAACAACGTCTATAATAAGCTCGATGGCTTATTTAAGCAGGTGAAGGATGGACTCTTTGGAGAGACTGCTTCAGGTTCTTCTCCGCAGGATAAACTCAAGCGCCGATATGACGGCTTGCTCAATGCCATTAAGAAGATGGAGCGTTCTATTAAGAGAGATGAAGATGATCTGTTCTATGAAAATAAACGTAAGGAAAACTCTCATGGACAGCTTGAAGATCAGTTGAGAGAGGCCAAGCTGATTATGATTCAGGAGCGCCTGAACTCCAAGCGCAATAAGCTGGAGGACATGCATAAAACCAAGGAGAGCATTGAAAGCCGTATTGCTAAGCTGAAGGAAAAGGAAGAAGAAGAGAAAAGAAAAGCTGAGCTGAAACAAGCCAGAAAAGAAGTGGCGGCAGAGATTAAAGAGGATATTGCCAGACGCCAGGAAAAACTGGATGAAGATAAGCTCCGTAAAGCGGCTGCGACGATTAAAAAGACTTCTAAACCTCAGGCTAAAGCCGACACCCTAATGGATGATGTCGCAGCGATTGCCGCACTGGCCGAAGAGGAAGAATAGTCTTTTTAAAATATATAATCTAAAAGTAAAGGGCAGATATCTGCCCTTTACTTTTTTTATATACTCCTTTTAATTTATTCTTTCAGTAATTTGTTGACAGCGATTCTACCATCCTCTAGAAAAGTACGGACAAAATATAATCCCGGACTGAGATTATCAGTCGATAAATTCAATACTGCCTCAGCTGAAGAAAACTGAATGCTTTTCAGCAATCGTCCATTTAAATCAATCAGTTCAACTTTCCTTATTGCAAGCTCAGAAGACAGGCTTACCATGTCCTTTGCGGGATTGGGGAAAATGCTTATTTCATTGTGCAGTGTATTGTCAGCTGTAGAAGTGATAGTGCAATCTGAAGCCATTGATTTGAAGAAAAGATAGGCACTTACCAAGGCCGGCATTGCACAACTTGCGTGATTTGCTCCCGGTGCAATATTGATAGCTTTGACATCTGTAGCTCCGTTTCCCGTCATTGTCAATTCTGCATCTAGGCTATTGAGATATGAAACCTGTTCATCTCCATCGCAATAATACAAACGTAATGGAATCGCAGGCTTCCAGTCATAATTATCATTGAGTTGGACAGCTTTCCAAAGTGGATGTTCTCCATTGGTTCTGAGTTCATTCAGATAGTCCGGCGTTATAATTTGGCTTATTTTATTCGGAAGTGTATTGTTTACATGACCCATGGAATAGGAGTTCTGCTCGCCGTCATACCACTTTTCAATATCGGCGATTAGATGGCTCTGAAAAATCTCCGAATAATCACTGAAAATATCTCCATAAGCGTTTTGGAAAGTGAGTAGAAAATAAATGCCGTAACCCATAAAACCATAGGCGGCATCTTGCATGATGACGGGCAGAACCTGATATTGAGAAAGATTATAGGAGCCGCTGCAGGGAGCACCGGCAATAATTCCCAGTTCTTCGGTTAAGTTATTTTCCTCCGCATATTTCATTGTTGCCATAGATACATGTCCTCCCTGCGAATAGCCGGTAATGAAAGTTTCACCGTTATGGTGTAAGCCGATAATTTCAACAAATTCCTTAGTCGCTCTTATCATGTTAATTGTAGCCAAAGCTTCTGATTCTCCATGCAAATATGGGTGAAGACCCGGACTGTCACCAAGGCCAAGATAGTCCGGTGCCAGACTGACAAAACCGGAAGAAGCAAAGATGACTGCTATTTCCCCTTCTCCACCTCTCGACGGGACATTGTACTTCATCAGAACGGTGCCATGGCAATATACTCCGAAGCCAAATGTATTACAGGTGGAACCACTCGGAACTACAACGAGACCGGAGGCTGTAACCGTATTTCCATGTAAGTCCTCAGTGTTGTAAATGATTTTGTAAGCATCGACGGCATTGGTCTTTTCTATGCCCGGAATGGACTGGATTTCATCGACCGGAATATGCATCAAAAACTCATAAGAAACGAGCTGTGCTTTTGCCGGAATGAAAGCAAGGTTCATTATAAAAAGAAGTAATAAATATCGATTACAATTTTTAAAAGAGATTCTTGATGGGTTATTAAGCATTAGTTCCATGATTTATGTGTTTATTGAAATACAAGTTACATAAAATATGGTAAATGAGAAATAAAAAATAATAAGGAATTGATTCAACAGGGGCGGCTGTAGTGTTGTCTGCTACAATTGAAGGAGCCGGGTAAGATTTGCCGGAAGGCAGAAAAACAGCTTACACTTTATATTTCTTCTGCACCCATTGACGCAGATAATACATAGCAAAGCCTATTGCAAAACCCGCTACAAGTCCTACGATTATATCACCGGGGAAATGCTTGCCTACGTAAATGCGACTGTAACAGAACAGCAATACCCAGATCATTAAAGGCCAGAGAATGTACTTGTAATACTCCTTAAGGACCATTCCAATATACAGCATGAGTGCCAGTCCGACGCTGGCATGTGTCGAATAAAAACCGTATTTCCCTACGCAGGTATCATCCATAAGGTAGCGTATCTGGAGCCCTATATCACATGGCCGAGGGCGCATTATTGTATATTTCACAGCATGAGAAATCGCATAGCTTACTATTACTGTTGCGATAATCATAAAGCCATGCACCAGGGATGGTTTAAAACCCGTTTTCCTGAAAATAAGCCAGGCGAGAATCATGTATATCGGGAAAGACAAATACTCGTTGGTCACTATAAGCCAGAACCAATCCCAATTTTCTGTCCCCAGATTATTGAGGTACACAAATAAATCCTGATCGAGCTGTTTAAGATTTTCCATCGGCTATTAGTAGGCTTGAAAACTATGATTTGTCAGGTTGTGATAGTCTTCTCAGAGTAGCCATCTGTCGCATTACCTCGGAGCCCTCCTGCGCCGGAGTTCCAAACAAAGTAACACCTTCACCGAAGCTCTTTGCTACGCCGGATTGAGCGTGAACAACAGAGCCTTTTCCGATGCGTATATTTTGAGCAATTCCCGCCTGTCCGTAGACGGTTACGAAATCCTCGATAATCGTCATTCCTCCGATTCCCACTTGTGCAGCAAAGAGGCAGTTTTCACCGATTTCCACATCGTGTCCCACATGGATAAGGTTGTCAAACTTAGAGCCTTTTCCAATTTTGGTGGCGCTGGAAACACCTTTGTCAATTGTACAATTGGAGCCAATATGGACATTGTCACCGATAACGACATTTCCTCCGCTTGTCCACTTGTGATGAATGCCATTTTTATCTTTTTTGTAATAAAAAGCATCGGAACCGATAACGGAATTGGGTTTTATGATAACGTTTTTCCCGATTTCGGTATAGCTTCCTATAAACACATTCGTTTGTATATAGCAATTCTCGCCTATCACTGCATGTGCTCCTATAACGACATTATTTTCAAGGATAACAGAAGGATGTACCTCCGCAGTAGGATGTATTAAGCCCGTATGTGCTTCAAATGGCCTATATCTGTCAATCAGAGAATTATATGCAAAGAAAGGTTCCTCACAGTACAAAATTGTCTTTCCTTCCGGTACTTCTACGCGCTCATTAAGGATGAGGATACTTGCTTTGGAATTCAGGGCTGCTTGCATATACTTGGGGATGTCTGAAAAGGTAAGTTCTCCGTGACACACCTTGTGTATTTCATTGATGCCATTGACAATTCTGTTCTCATCGCCTAATATTTCGGCATCAATCATACCGGCGATTTCCTTTGCGGATAATGGTTTGGGTAATTTCATCTTTGTTTCATTGAAAGAAGGAGCATTAATTAATTCAGGCTGTTAAAGGTTCCTCCTGTGTTTTCCCTATCTATCCTAACGCTCGTATTCGTTATTTATTTAGCTATGTTGCTCTTGTGTTGTCCGATTGAAATCCTTCACTTTTACTTCCCAAAAATCAAAGCCAATCGGATATTCAAAGAGTATTGCATACTGTGTAAAAATAATTCTATTGCTGTCTACAAATGAATCAATTGTGTTTTTTCATCCGCTTCCGCAAATCGCTTGCAAAGATAGGTATTTTATTTGAATTTAATGTGAATTTTCGCTGTAGCGGCTCTTTGGCTTAATTGGAAACGTGGTCATCCTGAACGAAGTGTACTTCGATAAACCCTTCGATATACTCAGGACATCGCTCAGCGACCAAAGGATCTTTGGTCACTAGGTTTGGATGCTACAATAAGTCCTCATTTCACTGCTCAAAGATCCTGGATGTTGAGGTCGCTCGAAATGCGTAAACTTCCATTGACACAATTACAA
>CAYRFF010000078.1:0-9490 GCA_964423575.1 uncultured Saprospiraceae bacterium
CCGCTAGAACCAAAGCAAGAAATAGGTTCAAAGGAAATCGTTGCATCGAGATAGCTGATATGGAGTGTACCTAAGGTATCGCATCCTCCATAACTGCTCGGTAGAGAGAATAGATGGTTTCCGTTTCCGTAATAAGTCTCACCAAGATAAATGACGGGTTCAGCAAAACAGACAAAAGTATCGATGAGCACCTCCGGTGGTATGGGCTCTACGCTGAGTTGCAGTACTGCATCATAAATGCAGCCATCTGCATTGGTCTGCTCTATGCGGTGCTCTCCGCCTGCATTAATATTTTGTCCCATAAAGAAATAGGGTAAATCAGTCGTACAGATAGTATCGGTAAACATCTGATCGGGGAAGTCAGCGACAGTAATGGTAGTACAGACCATGTCCGTAGTATCACAGAAATTAAAAGCTTCTATGCAGACCTCATACATACCGGGCGGTACATTCCAGTCGGTGAGAAAGGGCTGGGAATTGTATTCACCCATAAAAACATTATCGATATAGAGATTGTAGCCGGGATTCTGAATATCCGTGGGTAGGAGAGAGAAAGGGACACCGGTGGCGCCTCGGCAGATGGAATCCGGAGTAGAAAACATACTTGCTTCAGGGATAATCGCATCGGGTAGATTAGCCATAACACCTCCAGCACCGTAATGGACGAAAATATCTGTAGAAATCGAGTCACAATTGCCACAATTGTTAATATTAATCATGTATTGATGTCCGGGGATGGTTAGGAAGTTTAAAAATAGAGTATCTCCATCGACAACGCAGTCGCAAGAACCTGCAACAGGAATAAGACCGGAACAAAGCTCTTTATCTGTTATATCAAAAATAGCGATAGTATTTCCAGCGCCTGGAGGCTTATGGCACGATGAGGGGGGGCCATAAAACGCACCATCATGAGGACGGAACTCGATAGATACAGAGTCGGTGCTTGCGATAAAGGAGGTAAAGGAACGATAATCTAATTCATAGATATTAAATTCACAAAAAATTTCAAGATCTGTACGATCCCAATATAAATGGTTGACCCAATGGTCTTTAGTAGTAAGAGTCATACTATCTAAGATTGCAAGATCACAAAGGATAGGCAGGACCGGTTTTATATCGCAATAGGCAATTCTGCCGCCTTCATAAAATGTACCCTTAATCCAGTAAGGGCACTCAGGACATTGAGCAGATACTGATTGTTGTAGGAAAAATGAGCTGAAAAGAATGATAAGTAAAGTCAAGTACCCGTAACGCATATCTTCTTCGTTTAATTACAGCAATAAACATCTGCATTAATTTTCAATTCACAATCCAAACCCGAACAGAAATCTCCGCTAAAACTCACGGAAAAGATGATAGTCCGACACATTGCAGGAGTCGTAGGTCCCGGACAAGATGCAGGAGGGCATCCGCTTGTGTATTGGTAAATTAATTGTTTTAAGTTAGCAACAATATTCGGGTAATTCAATAATAATTCAGAGATCGTGTAACAATCATTAGGAAAAGGATAACTATCAATTAGCGTACAATTTGCAGCGACATCGGCTTCATCAACTCCCTGATTCAGCCTGCATTGTAGGAGTTCTGCAGCAAAGAGACAATCACTATATGGAGTAGAAGTTGGTGGTGGCCATGTAGCTTGTAAAGCATTGCATTCTGCTTCAGTTGCCCGTGAAGTGACTGCGGAATCCACTTTCGGATCGGGATGGAATTCCATTTGCGTACAAGCCGTTAAAAAAAGGAAAAACAGAAGGACGGGGACAAGGGTAAATATTGTAGATCTCATTACTTAAAAGTTTTAATAAATAAAACATTGGTCAATATAAGCATTTTTAAGAGAAGTGTATGGGAATGCGCGTTTATATGTGGAATGTGGGTTGTAAAGTTGTGAAGTCGTAAAGGCGCGAAGATGTTAAGTTGTGAAGGCGTAAAACCGCCCCTCGAATGCCTCGCTTCGCTCATTTGCCTTGAGCCAAGAATCAGGGTACAGAAAGCAGGAAAACTTGACCCCTTATTAACCAATGATTTATGACTAAATGTGATTATAGTTCTATAGATATCTTCACTTTTCCGCCGAGACCTTTTTCCACGATTTCATAGAGTGTTTTTAGAGTGATTTTACTGCCATTGTTTACTTGGTTTTGAAGAAGGAAATGAAAAATATGTAATTAAAATTTGGCAATGTCATAAAAAGATGACTCATTTGAATTATCGTTTAATTTTGAATTTTTCAATTATGACACACACACACACACACACACACACACACACACACACACACATGGTAATTCGTTTAGTCGAACTGTAATCATTTCAAAACTACTTAAAATTACGTTATTAGTTTGTTTAGCATATACTAAAATATTGATGTATCAACCTTACTTCCCGGACAATACATTATAAAAGTAATAACAAATTCTAATGAATATTCTTCCAAATTTATAAAATTATAGTTATGAGATACACAATATTGATACTTATCTCCCTTTTGTTTGTACTCTCTTGTAAAAAGGATGATTTACAGATAAACCACTGGGGTACTAATAAGGCTTTAAAAGATGAAGTAACCTGGGAAAGTAAACCTTATGCTTTTCTGGTTGATGATATAATAGTGATTAGTTTTTATACTTATAGCTCCGAAGGATTTCAACGAGAGGAGCTCTCTTTTATAAATATTCCTAACAAAATAGGTGAATATGAAATAGAAGACGTTGAGAGTATAAGTAACGATGATAAGATTACAGTAAGATATTACACATATACTGATGATGGTGATGTCATAGGTAAAGTCTATAAAACTCTAAATGATGATGATGCGAATATAATTTCTATTACTAAAATTAAGGGTAAACAAATTTGGGGAAATTATAACTTGACGCTCTATACATCTGACGAGTTTACGGATTCAATTAACTTTACTCAGGGCGAGTTTCATGTGAAGATTCAAGAAGAGAGATAGACAATTTGATCTTCTTATAGAGAAAAGACCTCGATAGTTAAGGACTGCCGAGGTCTTTTTTATTGAAATAGTCGCAATTCTATAGAGATTTCCATTTTTTTACAAAGGCCATTGAATTTATAGACTGCTCTCTCAATAGTCGAACGAAGTGAGACTATGAGAAGGCGTTCTCTGAGGTGCCGCACGAAGTGTGGCTACTCGAAGAGAGCCTTAATCTTAGCCTTAACCTCAGATCAAGCCTTCTCCTCCCATATCGCTGCCAGATTGATAATCGTCTCCGCAGCCTTGGACATATCCTGAACTGTCGTCCATTCCTGTAGTGAGTGGAAAGCGTATTCCCCTGCAAATATATTGGGGCAAGGAAGACCCATGAAAGTCAATCTTGAGCCATCTGTGCCACCGCGTATGCTGGAAAGCTTAGGCTTTACGCCTGTGCGCTTAATTGCTTCCTTGGCATACTCAGTAACCTGAGGATGATCTTTCAGTACTTCTTTCATATTCCGATACTGCTCTATTACTTGTAGGTTAATCTTGGCTTTCGGATAATCTTCCTGGACTTTCTTGACAATAGATCTTAGATAGTCTTCCTTTTCTACTAGCCCTTCTGTCTCAAAGTCTCTGACAATCATGCTGATATGTGCTTTCTCGACAGTTCCGCTCATGGATGTAGGATGAACAAATCCGGCTCTTCCATTGGTAGTTTCAGGGCTTAAACGGCCTTTGGGTAGGAGAGCTACAATATCAGCAGCTACTTTCAGTGCAGAAACGAGTTTCCCCTTGGCAAATCCAGGATGCGCTGAAATTCCCTCTATATCAATTGTTACTGCATCTGCAGAAAAAGTTTCATCTTCCAGGCTTCCCAGGCGTTCACCATCGATAGTATAGCCGAAATCTGCACCGAGTTTCTCAATATCCACCTTATCCACACCGCGTCCGATTTCCTCGTCTACGGTAAAGAGAATTCTAATTTTACCGTGCTTAACTTGTGGGTTGTTAATCAGATATTCTACAGCGCTCATAATCGCTGTAATTCCTGATTTATTATCTGCTCCCAGCAGCGTAGTCCCACTCGCTGTGATTATATCGTGACCGATTTTATTGTTGAGTTCCGGGTGCTCAGCCGGATCGATTTTCACATTTGGGTTGTCAGGTAGGACGAGTACTTGTCCCTGATAATTTTCATGGACGAGTGGCTTTACACCTGTTCCGCTACTATCCGGACTCGTATCCATATGGCTACAGAAGCAGATAACCGGCACATTCTTGTTGGTATTGGATTCCAATGTAGCATAGATATATCCCCATTCATCCATTTCTGCATCTTTTAGGCCTAATTCTAGTAATTCCTTCAGAAGCACCTTCCCCAGGTCTTTTTGCTTCATTGTTGATGGTGTAGTATTGCTATTAGGATCAGCTTGCGTGTCAATTTTAGCGTAGCGGCTAAATCTCTCGATTAATTCTTTTTTATCCAGTTTTATATCCATAGTGAACTAATTATTTCGTCTAAGTGGCAATGTACTTGAAATCTCTTATAATGACAATTAAAAGGTGGGGAAAATGAATTTCTTTTTTAAGCATTATGACTGAAATATGCTTAAAAAAATAATCTTTTACTCGGTCAGACTGTTAAATGGTTAATGAAATAAATCAAATAAATAATTTATGGTTGATGCCAATCTTCCCACTTCAGATAAACCAAGAATAGTCATTGTTGGTGCCGGATTTGCCGGCTTGAACACAGCCTTTAAACTGAGAAATACAGACTATCAGATTGTACTGGTTGACGTTAATAATTTTCATCAGTTTCAGCCTTTGTTTTATCAGGTTGCGATGGCAGGCCTTGAACCAAGTTCTATAATTTTTCCATTACGCAAGATTTTTCAGAAACACGATAATGTACATATAAGAATTGCCGAGATGCTTGCTGTTGATCCGGAAGCAAAGAAAATCGATACCAATATCGGTGAGATAGATTATGATTATCTCGTATTGGCTACCGGAACTACAACTAATTTCTACGGGATGGAGAATATCAGAGAAAGAGCTTTTTCTTTAAAGTCAATCTCAGAATCCATCTATCTGAGAAACAATATACTTATCAATCTGGAAAAGGCGCTGCTTGAAAGAGATGAGGAAAAACGGCGTGAATACCTTTCCATTGTGATTGTCGGCGGCGGTCCTACAGGTGTGGAGCTCGCAGGTGCGCTGGCAGAGATGAAGCATTTTATTTTCCCCAAGGATTACAAAGAGCTTAATTCGGATGAGGTTGAAATCCACCTGGTTCAATCTGGACAAGAGATTCTTATCGGCATGGAAGACAAGTCGAGAATTGATGCATTGAAGTTCCTGGAAAATATGGGCGTGAATGTTCATCTGGGGGTTGCAGTAAAGGATTATGACGGAGTAAAAGCAAGCCTTAGTAATGGAGAGACGATTGATACACATAATCTGATATGGGTTGCAGGTGTGAGTGCGGAAGAAATCGAAGGACTGGAAGATGAAGCCGGACGTGGCAACAGATTGACTGTGGATCGCTTTAATAGAGTGGGAGATTACGAGGATATATATGCCGTGGGAGACCTTGCTTTTATGATTACGGAAGACTATGAATTTGGACATCCTCAGGTCGCACAGGTTGCCATTCAACAGTCCAAGAACTTAGCAGATAACTTTAAGCGTAAATTGAAGGGCAAGGAGTGGAAAGAATTCAAGTATAAAAATAAAGGTATTCTTGCAACTGTCGGGCGGAATAAAGCAGTGGCAGACTTGCCTAGGTTCAGATTCAGTGGGTTCTTTGCCTGGGTGTTATGGTTAATGGTGCACTTGTTCTCCTTGATTGGAGTGAAAAACAAGGTCTTTGTCATGATTAACTGGATGTGGAACTATCTATCCTACGACCAATCATTGCGCTTGATTATTCGTCCGTATATAAAACGGAAAAAGAACCCAAGAGAACAGATAATCATACAATAATCGTGAATAAACATTTGCGAAAGCATGGATAATACTCCCTAAATCGATAGAGAGTAAAATGACTTTCGTATTATTGTCCTGAAATTAATAAGAAATAGCAGATTATGGCGAATATGAACAAAATACTGGATAAGATTACGGACGATTCCTATACGCAGGAGGAGCTGGAAATGATTATGGCGGATGTGGATGCGGGGAAATTGCGGGTTGCGAGGAAAAAGGGGAATGAATGGATTGTCGATGAGAGAGTAAAAAAAGCGATTCTCAAGTACTTTGCAAGTCGTTCTGTAACGGATCAGACCAAGGATGAATTTTTCTTCCGTGATAAGATTCCATTGAAGCAGTCTTTCCGTAATGTGCGTGTTGTACCGGGTGGTAATTCCGTGCGTTATGGCGCATACCTCGGTGACCAGGTGGTCATGATGCCTCCCGCTTATGTGAATATCGGAGCTTATGTCGATGATGGATCCATGATAGACTCCAATGTGCTTGTCGGCTCATGTGCTCAGATAGGGAAGAATGTACATTTGTCCGCTGCGGTGCAGATTGGAGGAGTTCTGGAGCCGGTGAATGCTCGCCCTGTGATTATTGAGGACAATGCTTTTATAGGTGCGGGTTCTCTCGTTGTAGAGGGCGTTCTGGTGCGTGAAGACGCAGTGATAGGCGCGGGAGTTGTTCTTTCGGCAAGTACCAAGATTCTGGAAGTGGATAAAAACGGGAAAATCGTGCAGGAATTCCGTGGTGAGGTGCCACGCGGTGCGGTTGTTATTCCGGGTACGCGTCCCAAGGGTGATATTGCAATTCAGACGCCGATTATTATCGGTTACAAGAATGAAAAGACAGCAGAGAAGGTTGAGCTTACGCAAATGTTGAGAGATTTTTAATTGTTGAACCGCGTGAACTATGGAAATATCTGCCATCGATTTACTAAAAGACCTGATTGCTATACAGAGTTTCAGTCGTGAAGAGGATGAAATCACAGGATTCGTCTATGATTATCTGACTAATCACGGTGTGAAAGATCATAAGCGTTACGGAAATACTGTAGTCTGGCAGAGTGAAATGCGTTCCGATCGCAAGACTATTGCATTCGCCGGACATCTTGACACCGTAGGCTATGATGAAACAATGTGGAGAAAAACGCATCCCTTGATGCCATTAGTTGAGGGTGATCTGCTTTACGGACGCGGCTCTTGTGATATGAAAGCCGGTGTTGCAGTCCTGATGAAACTACTTATAGAACAGAACTATGGGGATAAATATAACAGCGTCTTTATCTTCTACGATCGTGAAGAACTGGGTGTTCCCAATGGAATTACCGATTTGCTGAAAGAAAAACGCTTGCCTGAAATTGACTTTGTTATTATTCCGGAACCGACTGAATTAAGAGTGAATTATGGAGTATTTGGAAGTGCGGATATAATCCTTCACGCTTATGGCGTTGCGGCGCATACTTCCCGTGCTGAAACTGGAGTGAATGCGATTTATGAGCTCTGCAAGGCTATTGAACAAGTCCGTAGAATGCCTATGCGACGCGTAGAAGATAAAGAGGAAAAACTCTCTGTAAATATCATCAGTGGTGGCGGAAAAGATAATAATGTAGTGCCGCATAAAGCAGAAGCATTGGTGGATTTTCGCTTTGATCCGAGTCTGACTTATGAAAAGGTGAAAGCGCGCTTTGACGGAATAAAAGGGGAGTATTACGAAGCAGAACTCACTTATTTTATGAACGGTGCTATTCACGATATAGATAATGAATACGTTCGAAAGCTTATTTCAATGTCACGAGGTTCGTTTGTCGATATCTACTGGAGTGATATAGCACAATTTGGTGCTGCTGGGATTACTGCGGTGAACTTTGGGCCGGGCAGTATTGAGCAGGCGCACAAGGTCGATGAATTTGTCGATATAAGGCAGATTGAGGAGGCGCATCGGGTGATGAAGGAGTTTTTGGGAGAGTGACAAGTGAACAAGTAGACTCGTGACGAGTCGATTGAGTGCTTTAATTTAGAAGATTTCTGCGCTTGTCCGCCTGTGGAGGAAGGAGGGGCTAGGAGATGAAGTGGAACTTATTTAGAAGAAAACCTTACAACAAGGGAGTCAGTAATCTACACACTGAATCTAATGATTTATTCCAAAGAGATCGTTGCTCCCATTGTTCTTTATTAATTTTTATGCTATTTCTTTTATCTTCTTCAAAGGAATCACTCATTAGACGACAGAGGTCGGCATCTTTCACGATAGCTGCTATTTCAAAGTTAATATAGAAGCTCCGAATATCCATGTTCACCGTTCCGATGAATGCAATCTGATCATCAACTGTCATTGTCTTGGAATGAATAAAACCTTTCTCGTATAAGTAGATATGAACACCTCGTTTTAGTAAGGGCTTCAGATAAGAAAAAGAAGAGTGGCCTACGATGAAATTATCCGGAGTCTTGGGAATAATCAGTTCTACTTTTACACCTGAGGCAGCAGTCATGCCCAGAGCGGACATAAGTTGGTCGGAAGGGATAAAGTAGGGATTGACAATTTTGACACTATGTCTTGCTTGTAGGATAGCGCTTACGAGTGCTTCCATGTTATAAGGAAAGGCTGAGGCCGGGCCGCTTGCAATTATACCGACAGCAGCACCTTCCTGATCTTCTATCTGGCTGGGAAAATACTCCAAATTCAGGTCGTATTGTTTCTTTGCGACAAAACTAAGGCTCTCAAAGAAGTGAAACTGCAACTCTTTTACTGCTGAGCCTACAATTTTTAAATGCACATCTCTCCAGTACAAGTCGTGCTTACCGGTATTCCAGTAGCGGTCGTCCATGTTGATGCCTCCTATAAAGCCAACTTTTCCATCAATAACAACGATTTTTCGGTGATTCCTATAGTTTGCTTGTGCTAAAGAAGAAAATCTAACAGGCATAAAAGTATATACTTCCGCTCCCTTTTCCTTTAGTATTTTGGGTAAATCTTTTATTCTTCGACTTCCTTGTCCATCGATAATTATGCGAACTTCAACTCCTTCTGAGAGTTTTTTTAACAAAATTTCTATAAGCCTGTTTCCTACATCGTCTTTTGAAAAGATGTAATACTCTATATGTATATGATGTTGCGCCTGTATTAGATCTTGAAATAATGCAGGAAACTTTTCCTCACCATTATTGAGCAATGTAACTTGGTTTCGGCCGTGGACAAGCGATTGATTCTGTAAAAATAATTGACGGAATGGCTGCGATAGATTTCCTATCTCTGTTTCCATTTTGGCCAGTACCTCTTCAGAATGTTCTTTATATTTGCCTAAGTATTCTTCAGCAATCTTTAGATCCTTAAAGGCTTTCTTTTTAAAAATTTGCTGCTTCCGCAAATCTCTCCCAAAAAAATAGTAAATAATCAATCCTATGCCCGGCAGAAACACCAATACCATGATATATCCTATTGACTTAGCTGGATTTCTGTTTTCCAGTAAAATCGTAGCGATAACGCCTAAATAGGTTAAGGAGATTAAAACAATAAAAATTATTTTATAATCGGCTAAGTATGCAATTGGAAATTCCATATTAATAG
>CAYRFF010000079.1:0-9481 GCA_964423575.1 uncultured Saprospiraceae bacterium
TAATGAATATTTTATTTAACTCTGTTGCAGTTCACATTTGAATCCTGCTTATTTAACTCTGTTGCAGTTCACATTTGAATCCTGCTTATTATTCTACCTTTAATTTTTGATTTTCTTCCACTTCTTGTTCCTATTTGTGCCGTTTTATTATTGGAAGCCTCTTGAATGGTAATTGAATGACCATAATTTTTAAGTTTGAGATTGACAAGAGAATTTGGTTGTTTATATGAAAAGAGTTATATTGAGCATGATTTTGAATTGTAAATAAAATCATTTAAAATTATGAGCAACACACACACACACACACACACAGATATGTCCAGCCGGAATTATTAAATTCCTTATGTTTTGCGCTATTGTAATGAGTATTTTTGTGTCCTGTAATCAGGACGACTTAGCTGATCTTGAGGGAACGATTGTAACTTTAAGATCTGAACAAGAAGGTACAACTTCACAAGTTATCCCAGATCAGAAAATTATATTGGGAAATGAAATAAATAGCCCTCTTGAAGTAGAAAACCTTAATAATGCCGCACAAGCACTTGGAAAGCCAAAAATATATTCAGCTACGCATTATACTGTGAAATTTACGCCTCAAGATATGGCTGAATATCAAGCTATTCTATCAGATACGAACTTCTTTTCATTTGATTTTCCACTAGACCATGAAATTGAATCCTATGGGACTTACTACTATGACATAGTTAATGAAAGTGATGTTACTCCTTTATGGGCACAGGTCAAGGAATCAACTGATTTAAGTGTATATAATTACACAATTAAAAAGAGAATATATCAAGGAGAAATCGATTCTTTAGTTTTAAAACAATCATTTATAACTGCTGGGATAGATGCTAATAAAATTTACGCATACATAGAGCCGGACCCACCCGGAAACGGTGGTGGTTGCGGCGGGGGTGGACAATCGTATAATGATTGTGGATGCGTTATTCCAAGTAATCAAAGAAGACCAGCAGGATGCGTAAGAGTCGAAGATAGTAAGCGTGATATGGATCCGGTGAGAAAAATGACAATTGCATGGATCTCCAGCTTTTTGCACTCAGTATTAGGTATTGTTTTTATTACCGAGACTACAGATGATGGGTGCTTTGAGTTTAAGAATATTAATAATGAACAGGGCGATGCAATGATGGTTGGATTTTTTAAAAATAAAATTGCATCTGTATCACGTATCTTGCGACCTATCAGATATCAATCCAAGATATCCGGACCATCGTTTAACAATATCAAGGTGAATTTCGAAAATTCAACGGTTAATGATGAACACCTATACTGGGGAGCAGCTACTATTTTAAATGGAGTTGCTGAGGTAAGAGATAATGCAAGTTATTTTGGTAGTACAGTAGGGGATAATCTGCATATATGGCTGTGTGGAGATTGCGAATGGTCCTCTTTTGCTTTAAATGCAAAACACATATCGCCATTATTATTAGGTGCTGCTTTTTCCAATGCAGGTTATAACAGTTCTTTTGCACCCTTAGTCGTCTATGCTCAACTAATAAGCTTTGGTTTTGCTGATGCAATGGCTGTAAATCTCTTGCCGGATATATTTATAAACGCCTCTTCTGATAACTCTTTGAAGATAAAGCGGAATGTTTACCATGAACTATCACATAATATGCATTTCAATAAAGTTGGACCATTGTATTGGGTGGAATTGGTGAATGCAGAAATAAAGGCCGATGGGCATGGAGATCAGAATAGCGAAAACGCAGGCTTAATATCCTTATGCGAGTCCTGGGCTTATCATGCGGAATATACGATAGCGCATCGAGAGTATTCGGATATAATGGATGACTACTATCTTGAACGATTAGAAAGATCCTATAATGAAAAAACAAATCATGTGCCTGAAGGCCTCTACTATGATTTAATTGATAATAATACAATCGGTAAGGAGCTTGATTTCGTCAATGTCAACGTAGAAGGTTTTGAAGATTATCAGATATTTAATCAGCTGAAGTCTTCAGTAAAATCGCCAGCAGAATTTATCGAAGAATTTAAGAATAACGAAGTTGCCGACCCACAAGTTAAAACGGCAATTGATAACTTATTTAACAGCTATACCCAATGAGACTCTTATCACGCTTTTTCTTTCTTTTCTGTCTGCTGCTTGTTTTTACCGCCTGTAGGAAATTGGGTTTTAAATGTGATAGAGTTTTCTTTGTGATGCCCATTGAAATGCAGCCCATGCAAGACACCTTTCAAATCAACGATACAATACATTTCTCGATTGATTTTCCTGACGAGTATGAATATGAAGGAAAGATATACAAGATTACGACTGATGAAATTAATATTAATTTTAATATGAGTTATCCTTCCGATAAGCATGTTAACGATGGTACAGCTCTTAAAGATATAGAGCTTATAGTAGATATTAATACATACAATTTAAGTAAGTTGGATTCCTATAGTAATAATTATTATAGTATATGGGGAGACGTTAAAAAGATAGATAATCGATTTAAGCTGAAGTATTCAATGGTTTTTCAGGATACGGGTTTAATTTCTATGCGATTTATGGAGGGCGCAAGTAAGGGGAGAGGACCGATAATAGAATTTGAAGAAGGTTGTTTAGCAGATTTCTACTTTCACCTTCAGTTACCACCCGGTCAAGACGATAACTGGGATGTTTTTGAAGAATATTGGGAAGGATTTATTGAGAGAATAGGATATTTTGAATATGAATCACATTATCGCAATCATGGATCCTTTACCTTTTATGTGGATGAATAGCAAGTTAAATTTTATTGAATAGAGGGCTTAGCTTACGACGGGTAAATTAAAAGAGGTATTACAAAATCACCAGATTCCTCCACGGACGGACACGCACCAAATCACACAATCACACAATCACTAGATCACCAGATCACCAGATCATCAGATCATCAGATCATCAGAACTAACTGGTTACCCTCCGCCATCCCCACCTCAATCCTATAATCATCGCAATCAGAATAACAATAACAGTAGAGAACGACATACGCGTAAATACAATAAACCGCATTCTATCAATTATCCACATAAAGCTAAGTGCGATAAATATAATGAGAATCAGACCAGAAATCTTTTTTGCTCCAGGTATCAGATCAAAGCTTACATTCAGTCGTATCAACCACAATGTAAGAATCATCGAAAGCACCGGAACAATCTGAATAATAAGATCAGTATCCAGAATAGGCCTGTTTTCAAACAAGAAAAAGTATATCGATAAGGTAATTGCAAATAGGCCAGGAACCGTAGATAAATATACCAAAACAGTATATAAGTACTTCCACGGCGATAGATGTCCATCATCTCTACCCAGCATATAAGCCAAGAAAGCCGATAACGGTATCGACGTAAAATAAAACAGAACGATTACCGGATTCTTATTCAGAATGAGAAATAAATCTCCAAGGGTCATATATTACCTATTACAAGTCCTCCATTAGAAGTGTAATCGGATCTTCCAGCATATTCTTAACCTTCACAAGGAAAGTAACTGAAGTACTACCATCAATTACCCTGTGATCATAAGAAAGCGCCAGATACATCATCGGTCTGATTACAACTTCACCATCTACTGCAACAGGACGCTGTACAATATTGTGCATTCCCAGTATTGCAGACTGAGGTGGATTCAGAATCGGAGTACTCATCATCGACCCAAAGACTCCACCATTTGTAATTGTGAATGTACCACCGGAAAGCTCATCCAGTGTTAATTTGTTGTCACGCGCCTTGATGGCAAGATCCCTTATCTCATGTTCAATCTGAGCAAAGCTCTTGGACTCCACATTCTTGACAGGGGGTACTACCAGACCATTATCTGTAGAAATCGCAATGGAAATATCTACATAGTCATGGTATATAATTTCGTTGTCATCCAGGAATGCATTCACATCAGGCATCTCCATAAGTGCTTTTGCGCAAGCTTTCGCAAATAGAGACATGAAGCCTAGTTTAATACCATTCTTCTCTACAAATCTGTCCTGGTGTTTCTTTCTCAGAGCCATTATTTCAGAAAGATCAACTTCGTTGAAGGTAGTGAGCATTGCCGTATCATTCTTGGCAGAGACTAGTCTAGTAGAAATGGTACGACGCATTCTGCTCATCTTTGCACGTCTGGTTTCTCGGCTAAATGGTACTAAAGTACGAGCAGACTCCGGCTTTTTCTCTTCAGCCTTAGCTGCAGGAGCAGTTGGAGTTGCAGGTGTTGCAGGTGTTGCTGGAGCTGCTGGAGCTGCTGGAGCTGCTGGCTTGCTATCAGCCTTTTCAAGATGCCCCTGAACGTCAGCCTTCGTAATCCTTCCATCTTTGCCGGTGCCGCTGATATTATCGGCACTTAAAGAATGCTCACGCATCATTTTTGCAGCAGCAGGAGAAGCAATATCTCCTTTATCTCCATCAGTGCTTATATCTTCAGAGCTTACAGAACTAGTTTCTTCAACTTTGGCTTCAGTCGGTTTTTCAGTTGTGGTAGTAGCACCTCCTTTGGAAGCTGATGTGTCCAATGTTGCGACAACGGCACCGATATCGAGATCTTCTCCTTCAGATGCAACCAATGTTATTATCCCCGCAGCTTCGGAAGGAAACTCCAGAGTTGCCTTATCCGACTCAAATTCACAGATAATCTGATCCATTTCCACATAATCACCGTCTTTGACAAGCCATTCAGACAATGTTACATCTGTAATCGATTCACCTATAGCAGGTACTTTAAGTTCTACAACGCTCATATTCTGATATTTATATTTTTAGTATTCCAAGACGCAAAAGTAAGGGAATTTAACCATTTTTCAGCAATATTCACGACAAATATAATGCCGTGAAATCCCTTAAGCAATTTACCTCAACTACATCAATAAATTTAAGTAGTAAATGTTCTCATTTTAATGAAGAAATCTCAAAGCCACTGAGTTAGAGTTAATATTAAAAATTTGTTACTTGTAAATTATAAATTGCATCTTACTTTTCTTATCTTTATTTTAGAAACAACTCTAATTATATGTACACACTGGTACACACTGGCTATACCCTATAGCTAGCGATTTTTTATTTGTAAACTTTAAACATAGAAGTTTATTAAAAGAAATCCTTCTGATGGCTTCCTTAAAAAGACAAATGCCATGAGAAGATTCCCGATATATAAGCAACTGGACTCAATGGATTGTGGTCCTACCTGTCTTAGAATGATTGCCAAATATTATGGGAAGTCATATAGTATTCAATTCCTCAGGCAACAATGTTATATTGATAGAGCAGGAGTGAGTCTTAAAGGAATAGCTGAAGCAGCGGAGAGAATCGGGTTTAGGACTCTGGCGGTTAAAATTCCACTTAAAGATGCAAAAGGAAAGCCAAGTCTTCAAGAAGCACCATTGCCATGTGTAGTTCACTGGAACCAAAATCACTTTGTTGTACTGTACAAAATAAAAAGCAATAAATATTATATTGCTGATCCTGGGACGGGAAAGATTGCTCTGAAAGAAGAAGAGTTTGCTCAATCATTTTCTTCCGGTGGAGAAAATGGTATTGTCCTACTTCTTGAGACTACTTCTGGCTTTTATGATGAGTCGGATGATAAAACTAAGAAAAATGGTTTTAGGTTTATTTTTGATTATTTGAGACCGCATAAAAAGCTAGGTATTCAATTAATCATCGGCCTCTTATTGGGTACTGTGTTTCAACTTATCTTTCCATTTTTGACACAAAGTATCGTTGATATAGGAATAGAAACACAGAATATTCCTTTTATATATCTCGTGCTTGCAGGTCAATTAATGATATTCCTTAGCCAGACCACTGTGCAGTTTATTCAATCGTGGATATTACTCCATATTTCTGTGAGAATAAATGTGAACCTCATTTCAGACTTTCTTATAAAGTTGATGCAACTTTCTCTAGGTTTCTTTGATAGTAAAAATATAGGGGACTTAATGCAGCGTATTGGAGATCATGATAGAATCCGAGCTTTTTTGTTAAACTCGTCTCTTGCTTTTATTTTATCTATCATGAATATTTTTGCTTTTGGCATTGTTCTGGCAATTTATTCAATACCTATTTTCCTTATTTTTATTGGAGCAAGTATTTTATACGTGTTGTGGATAGTCATTTTTCTTAAAAAAAGAAGAGAAGTGGACTATCGTGCTTTTCAGCAAATGGCCGATAACCAGCAATCTCTTATTGAGATTATTCAGGGAATGCCTGAAATTAAACTTCAAGGAAGTCAGTTTAAACGAAGATGGCAGTGGGCTGAAATTCAAGCGAAACTGTTCCGTGTACAAATGAAATCGCTAGCAATCGGACAATATCAAGATGCTGGTGCTTTATCTATTAATCAGCTTAAAGACATCCTTATTACCGTGATGGCGGCAACGTCTGTAGTGAACGGAGAAATTACATTGGGTGCCATGCTAGCTATCCAATATATCATAGGACAACTTAACGGTCCACTTCAACAGATGATTGGCTTTATCCGAGATGGTCAAGACGCCTTGATAAGTTTTGAAAGATTATCAGAAGTACACAACGCGGATAGTGAAGAAACGGTTGATGAAATCAAAGTGTCTCAGATACCAGCTGGCGATATTCATCTGGATCATGTCTCCTTTTCTTATACTCCAATAAGTGATGTTGTACTATCAGATATATCATTGACGATCCCTAGAGGGAAAACAACAGCCATAGTAGGGGCAAGTGGTAGTGGAAAGACAACCTTAATAAAATTACTTCTGGGTTTTTATCCACCGGTATCGGGTTCAATATCTATTGGCTATCAAAGCCTAAGTGAAATTTATCAAAAAATCTGGCGTGAAAAGTGTGGTGTAGTCATGCAATCAGGCTTTATCTTTTCTGATACGATTGCTAATAATATAGCGGAAAGTGATGATAAAACCGATATAAAGAAGGTAAGGGAAGCTGCTCGTACTGCTAATATTCACACCTTCATAGAATCTCTACCGCTTGGCTATAATACAATGATTGGACAGAAAGGAAATGATCTTAGCCAGGGGCAGAAACAAAGGCTTTTCATAGCGAGAGCAGTTTACAAGAACCCAGAATTTATATTTTTTGATGAGGCAACCAATGCCTTGGATGCGAATAATGAGAAAGAAATAATACATAATCTTAACCACTTTCTAAAGAATAAAACAGCGGTCATTGTCGCACATAGGCTTAGCACGGTAAAATACGCAGACCAGATAGTAGTCCTTGAAGGAGGGGAAATTGTAGAAACAGGAACACACAGGGAGTTGGTTGCAATGAAAGGAGCTTATTACACTCTTGTGAAGAATCAATTAGAACTAGGAAATTAAGTGAATTCGTATGCCTGAAAGTGAATACATAGAAAATGTAAGGACAGACTCGCCGGAATTAACGATAGAGCATATTATCGGCAATCCGCCTGGCTTTTTATTGAAATCCGGTATCACGATGGTTGCGATAATTATTGTTCTGGTATTATTTCTAACCGGATTAATTTCCTACCCTGATAGTTATATAGCTCAAGGGCAAATGACAAGCGAGAAGCCACCGATAGACCATGTAGCACATCGTACAGGAGTAATCGATTCTATTTTTGTTGAAGATGGCTCTACAATCGGCAAAACTGGTATAATGTTGTCCTATCGAAGTGAAGTGAAAATTGCGGATTTTATAACTTTAAAAACTCTGGTGGATAGTGTAAGAAAGTTGAATAACCCCCAGGACTTTACCCTTGTTGAAATCCCACAAAATCTACATTTAGGAGAGTTACTACCGGACTATGTTCAACTTTTTACAGCTATTCAACGACTTCAAAATCACTTACTACAAAATCTGACAGAACTTAAAATAAATGAACAGCAAGAAAAAATATATGCTGCTAAATATGCTATAAACTATCTAGACAAAGAAAAGTCGTATATCAAGAAGACACATCTACTGGAAAAAGCGCAACATCAGAGAGATTCAATATTACTCGATAGAGGAGTTATAAGTATTTCTGACTATGAGAAAAGCCTTGACAATTTCCTTATTTCAGAAAAAGAATACACAATATTTGATATCCGTAAAGAAACGCATGAACAGACAATATCGCAATCAAGCCTACTTATTTCCATGTTAAAGGAGGAATATCTGATGGATGTTCAAGAACTTTACTTGAATGTTCATCAAGCTATCGGAAGCCTCGGCGCAAGAATTCATGAGTTCACAGAAAGAAACTTTATTATAGCTGAAGTGGAAGGTGAAGTAAGTATTCCCCCGGAAGTAAAACAAGGAAATGCACTTCAAGCAGGTCAGCTTATAGGAACTATTATACAAGAAAAGGACGATAAAAAATATGCTGAGATTGTCTTGCCGATTGGTAGCATATCAAAAATTGAAATAGGCTCACGCGCTATCGTCCGACTATTGGACTATCCATCCAAGGAATTTGGAACAATAATAAGTGAAGTAGAGAAAATATCTCCTTTGCCGACAAGAGATAATGAAGGTAAGTTGTATTACAATCTTCGAGTTATGCTGGGCGACACACTTCTGACGACCTATGGCTTAAAAATCCCCTATAAACCCAATGCACCGGTAGAAGTTGAAGTGATATCAGAAGAAAGAAGTATCCTCACTCGTATTTTTAATGAGATAACAGAAATATTATACAATAAGTAAAACTTTTATACTATGACCTTGCTAGAAAGACTTAGATTAATAGACCGAGCACATTCCATGATAAAAAGAAAGGGGACTGGTCCGCCTAGTGAATTTGCTGAGCGGCTAGGTATATCTGAACGCAGTTTATATAATCTTCTTGATCTTATGAGGAGAATGGATGCACCTATAGAATACAATAATTTCAGACAATCTTATTACTATGAGGAAGAAGTGGAGTTGAATATTGGATTTGATAGAATAAGGAATGTAGATGAAATAAAAGGAGGGAGAATGAAGATATTTCATAGACTGAAAAATAGTTGCAGTGAGCTGCTTTATATTTGATGTGAAAGCATTATTAAATGTGTTATTGATAATCTATAACATAATTAAAGTGCAAATATCTTATTTGTTTACCTAAATTTTAATTATTATGCGATTTGAAGATTTTAAAAAAGTGGAATTAGAGAGCACATCACAAATAACTGGAGGTGCAGATTGTTTTACAGGAAAAGGTTCATTTGAAGGAACAACGGTTCAAGGTAGAACCTATAGGCGTACATGGACTAGTGATACAAAGACTGCTTGTGGCGGGTTAGTTTATCATGGTCACACATTTACATGGCTTAATTAACTCTTATTAATTATATACTAGAGTGATTTTTAGGATTACTCTAGTATATTTATTCCTATTGATGTGTATGCTTTTACTTTAAATTAAAGGTGGTATAAAGACATTTCTTTAACTGCAAGTGGATTGTAGTGCACTGCTTTTTATTTGATTTAAATGCTTTATTATGCCTGTTCTTGATAGCATATAACATGATTTAAGTGCAAAGAATTT
>CAYRFF010000080.1:0-9414 GCA_964423575.1 uncultured Saprospiraceae bacterium
TAAAGTAACTAAATTACAGAATTAAAATAATTATAATGATATGAAATGGTTTTCTGTTATATTCTTTTTTCTTTCGTTAAATCTGTGCTATTCACAATCTGATCGATTTCATTTTAAGGCAGAAGCTGAATGGGGATATCTTATGAAAGGAGAGAAGTATTTCAGTAGTGCTGATATTCCTTCATCTGCTAGTTTAAAACTTGGAGTGGAAACGAGAATTGGTAAAAACATTTCCATGGGACTTTTATTAAATACGACTTATCTCCAATCCATTTTAAACTCTGGAGAAAGCTTGCGATTCCCAACAAATCCTCCAAGCCCTAAGCCAGGCGCTAACGAGGCTTATTATGTCTTGTCCAACAAGGCAGTTCTTTTTGGGCCTTCTGCTTTTATTTCTTATTTGATAAATGACAAGCTAAATGTAGAATTTCAATTCTCCTATATGAAATTTGGCTTCATTACAGATAATAATGAATACTTTTATTTTATAAACGATAAGAGAAAAGAGTCAACCTCAAGATTGACTGATATTAAGCTTACTTCCCATACTATACTTCAATTTTCGCTCCCTTATCAAGTCTATAAAGGAAATAGAATTGCTTTATCTTTAAGACCTTTTTACTCCTTCCATATTATTAATGCAAATTTGATTGATTCTACCAGTACCGCGGGACAGCAAGATATAGTAGAAAGCCTTTCGATAAAAGAAGATAAAAGCATGCACTCCATCGGCATCGGACTAGCGTTTACATTGTTATAATAGGCTTATTTCTTTATTCTCGAGATAATAATTTAACAAGTTTTCACGTATAAGATATATTATGTACAACATTTAAATTTGTAGTCATGAATCAAATAAAATTTATCGTTCTTCTTGCGCTTCTTGTTTCAATTAATTTTGCTTGCACAAAAGAAGGAATCAATTTACCAACACAAGAGGCATTTAAAGCTCTTCAAGATAAAGCACTAAAAAATCGGACCCAGATTTATACCCTGAACGCTGATAATGAATGCACTTTTACCAGCGAAAAAGGTGTAAATGTAAGAATTGATCCCGCCAGTTTATCTATAAATGGGGAATCGTTAACCGGAGAATTTCAGCTCGAATTCATTGAATTGTATAATGCCGGAGATATGCTCGTGACTAATAAAAGGACAATGGGCAAAATGAATAATGGAGACCTCGCAATTATTATTACAGGAGGGGCATTCTATATTAATGCTACTCAAAACGGAAAACAAATAGATTATTCTGCTGATATTGAAATGGAAGTACCGGGTGATTTAACCGGTGGTGTAGACACTGCTATGATATTGTGGACTGGTGAAGTCGTTGATGATGGGACACTCACCTGGGTTCCTGATAATGGGCAGTCAAGTGGCTGGACTATTGATTATTCTCACATTATGTACTTTATGAAAATTGGGAATTTTGGCTGGGCTAATATTGATAAATTTGCAGCTTATGATGGAGAAAAAACTACCTTTTTAGTTGAGGTTCCTGAAGGCTACAATCCGGGGAACTCTAGTATATATGTAAAATACAAGGAAGAGCCCAATGCTCTGGCCTCCTTGGAAATGTTTAATGAAGAAACAAATAGATTTACAGAACACTACGGTCAAGTTCCGGTTGGATTGGAATGTCATATTATCTTTGTTACGGAAAGAAATGGAAAATGGCAGTATGAGATACAATCTGTTAAGGTTGAAAAAGATGCGATTTATCATGTTGACAAAAAGAAAATGAAGGAAGTTACAGAATCCAAATTGGTTGCAATCATCGATGAATTGCCATAGTTTACGAAACTTCCGATAAAGACGTTGACTTGTCCAGAAATGGAATCATTCTGAAACATAAAATTAACTAAGGAATTCTACTGCGACCGCGTAGCGTGTCGCAGTATGTTAAAATATAATTCAGATATGGATACGACCCGCCTATGGCAGGTCGCAGTAGAATAACCTCCCACCGATTAAGCCCTAAATAACCGCGCCAGTGCCACATTAATCATATCATACGGATAACCCTTGCTCTGTGCATATTGAGACAATTTCACGCGAGCATCCATCTCATCCTCATAGCTAGTTAATTTATATTTCCGTTGTAAAAGACCGTAAAGCATATCGATATACTTCTCGTCATCGATTCTCTGCATTGCCTCGTAGATAATCCGCTCATCCACCTGTTTATTCTTCAATGCAAATCTGATTTTAATCGGTCCCCAGGCATTGAATTCATGTTTATCATGGACAAATGCCGAAGCAAAGCGCTCTTCATTCCAGAAATTCGTATTTTTCAGATGAAACAGAATATCCTCTATCTCGTCCTCGCCGATTTCCGGGTAATACTTCACCAATCTCTCTCTGATTTCGGATGCACAGCGCTCGCGTGAGACGCAGTATCTCTCAATTTTGTTAATAACATCCTTTAAATCGATTTCCATCAGAATTATAGCTTTTACCGTAAAAATAGGCAATTAAAGAAGGCGCTGCCCGGTAACTTTCAAGTCAGAGACTATTTACAGGATAATTGTGGGATTGATGTGGGCGCTTTCGCGCAAATGAGACATTTGCGTAAGCTAAAAAACATTCCCGCAGACGATTAAAACCTCTGCCTGCGGGAATATTTGTGAAAACTTAAAAGAATAAGTAGCTCAGGCCCAGATTGAAACCTGCATAAGCGTGACGGGAAGCATTGTACTCACCATCTGCATTATTAAGATGCCACTCTTTATTGTTGATATCTCCGGCAGAAATTACTCCGGTCACACCGAGATTAAACATAATATGCTTGGTGATATATCCCTGAACGCCGATATTGGCATAGCCCATGATATCAAATCCCTTAATGAACGTAGCGGGGTCTTGTGACTCTTCCTTAGAAATATTTCTCTGCGCAAGTTCTGCTGCATTGGGATTTCTTCCACCTATTGTGTAATACTCGAGGAAATCAATCTCATTTTTATTACGCGCGTAACTTATTTCTCCACCGGTCATTATAGAAAACATAGGGCCTACTTCAAAATAAAACTTGGCACCTTCGCCATCCCTTTCTTGTCGTCCGGTAGTAAGTCGATAAGCAACGGGGATGCCGATATGCTTGGTCAGAATCGTCTTATTCAGCCTCCCGAAGCTAAACCCATCTTCGTACGCCTGGCCACCTTTATAGGCTATCACACCGATCTTAAAGGCATTGCGATGATCAAGCTTATAGCCGATGTGCCCACCAAATGCAAATTGCAATTCAGGTTTTTCATAATCCAAAAGCAGCTGCCCCAGGTTATTCTGATTTACAATTGAATTGATAAGATAATTAGCATCAGCTCCGATGAAAATACCCGATTGCGCATTGGCAAAGTGAGCAAGGAAAATAAAACTTAGGCTTATGCAGGTAATCCTTAATAATCTCATAAATAATTCTTTTTTGCGATGAATAAAATGTCTTACTGCTTAAAGATAAAATAAATTTCTATTTATGGCTTATAACGGGAGCCTGAAAGAATTTTTTGCGCATCATTTAGCTCCATCAATTCTTTAAGATTCATATCCGGATTTCTCTTAGCGAAAAAGTCTACTATTTTATATGCACTGTACAAAGCTGCCTGTCCGGGTGATTCCGGAGGCATTCCTGCCGAACTGGGCGAGGGATTAATAAGTCGGATGATTTTCCCGTTATCTCTCGTATAAATCAGATCCTCGTCCAGTAAATGAGCCCAGATATTTCGCTCATTTTCCTTGAGCCAGTCCATCTGCTCCGGGGTATGGCCAAACAATACAGTATCGGGTATAGTCGGAACAAGTTTTTTGATTAGAAACAGTCTTTTCCCTTCGTAAATAAGTCCGTCAACCAGACGATTATCACGTGGCGGCGGCATTTTGTCCACAACCCAGGACTCTGCCGCAAGCTTGGTAATAAAATCCGGTGTATAATTCTTAGTCAAATAGGCTGAAAAACTGTTGTCATAGGGATTGCGGGCACGATAATCATAGTCGGGGCCGAGGTATAAGTCAAGTCCTATTCCTATTCCATCGCGCCCCATGGTATCGTTGAATATAAATGAACCGTAGGAATATTCCGAGATAAAAGTATAGTATGAAGGTACCTTTTCTTCCGGGAAATAATATTTAATCCGCTTGTTGAGATCCTGCAATTCCCTTTCCCATCTGCTGAATTCCCCAAACTTTGCCTGCACGTTATTCTGTAGTGCAACAATGCTGTCATACTTAAGAAATTCCTTAATCTCCACAGCAGCTACTTCATCTAGAATAGTATCATTCAGAATAGCTACGGCAGCATTAAAATACAGTGGGAAAAATGCGGGGTACGCTTTTTGAAGCCCTTTAAGTTGAGAAAGCATATCAGTAGTATCTGTAGCAAATAAATCCTGAGAAAAATGGTAAATTTGCGTCGGAGCCTGAATATGGCTCACGTCAGGAATTTTATTTTCTTCCCGGCAGGAAAAAACGAATAAACTTAAACTCAATAAGTACAAATAGTATTTCATAGATATAGTATCAATAGAACCCACTGGCAATGGGTTGTGAATTAGCAACAAATTTAATAATTAAGATAAATAAATAAGCAATAATGAAAAAACTCGTATTACTAACGTTATTTTTTGCATTTACTTATGTAGGAACTTATGCACAATTTGATAATCTGCGCATCGGGCCGCAAGTAGCACCTACTTTCAGCTGGATGAAAACCAATGATAATTTCATAAATAGCAATGGAATAAACCTGGGAATCAAGGTCGGCCTTAATGCAGAATATTATTTTGCTGAGCAGTATTCCCTTGTTTCCGGGATACACTGGACCTTCAATTACGGAGGAAACTTACAGCATGAAATGGGTGGAAACCTTCTTGCAAAGTCCAATGCCGATCTGGATAATCCCCAGGCACTTGAAAACTTACCTGACGGAGTGAATATCCGCTACCACCTTCAGTTCCTTGAAATCCCTATAGCAGTCAAAATGCGCACCAAAGAATTTGGTTATATACGCTATTATTTCCAGATTCCTGAATTCTACATCAACTTCCTCACCAAGGCAAGAGGCGATATCGTAGAAACGACCAGCAATCTAAATTACACTAAGCAAAGGATAGGAAGTGACGTCATAGGAATGAATTTTTTCCTTGGGCTCGGTGCCGGAATAGAGTATAGTGTTTCTGAAGAAACCTCAATCGTCGGAGGTCTTCACTTTCAACACTCTCTGGTTGATGTTACAGGCAACAGAGGGAAGAAAAGTGATGGAACAAGTGAAGATTCTAAGGGAAGTATTGGAATGCTTATGTTGAAAATAGGAGTGCTGTTTTAATGGAGGAAATATTTGATAAAAAGGAACTTCTACAATTTATTGAGAAGGGACTAGAGGAAGACCTTGCCGGGCAGGGAGATCATAGCGGGAATGCGAGTATTCCTGAAAATCAGACTAGTAAGGCTGAGTTTCTCGTAAAAGATGAAGGAATTCTGTGTGGATTAGCTTTCGCAAATGCCGTTTTTAATTATTTGGATGAGGATATTGTATTCTCAGCGCTCGTCGAGGATGGGACTGAGGTACATTATGGTGATATTGTCGCACGTGTTGAAGGTAACACACGAGAAATACTCAAAGGCGAAAGACTGATTCTGAATACTATGCAGCGTCTAAGCGGTGTAAGCACACTCAGCAGAAAATTTGCGGAAGCGGTAAAAGAAACCGATGTTAAAATTCTCGACACGAGAAAAACAACTCCGGGAATGCGCTTCCTGGAAAAATGGGCAGTACGCACAGGAGGTAGTTACAATTACAGAACCGGCCTGTATGACTGGATTATGCTTAAAGACAATCATATCAACGGTGCCGGAGGTATTACAAATGCTGTAGCAGGAGTAAAGAAATATCTAAAAGAGAATAACCTGGACCTCGACATGACCGTAGAAGTAACCAATCTCGATGAACTCAGAGAGGTTCTGAGTCTGGAAGGAGTGAGACGCGTGATGCTCGATAATTTTTCTACGGAATTGCTCGGAGAAGCTGTTCAGATTGTCAATGGAAAAATCGAAACGGAAGCATCCGGAGGGATAACCCTGGAAACTGTCCGTGAAAAAGCATTGACGGGAGTGGATTTCATCTCTGTAGGAGCACTTACCCATTCAGCGCCGATACTGGATATTAGCTTGAATTTTATATAAGTATTGCTTCCAGGACGATTTAGGAGAAAATGGAGATAAGGTCGATGGAAATTCGGTTTTATTTCCATTTTTTATAGTTCAGAAGTTCTGTTTCTGTAATAATGGAGTCAATACAGAGTTTTATCAGTTTATCCAGGTCGCTGTTTTCGCTGTAATCCGCAGCAGCTATATAACTAGCTCTTCCGTACTTAATAAGTTTTTCTGCATTTTCTTTTGACTTGACAACTTCCTCGTCAGAGCCGTTCGTATTAAAAACAGCAATCGACTTTCCGCCCTGATAATTCAGCATTTTCATTGCGGGTATATCTGTCTCTCCATCGCCGATATATATCATCCTTTCAAAGGGAACAGGCCTTTCTTCACTCGACATGTATTGGTTGATTTTGCGGTCGTCCCACACGTTCTTGATGCCCTTATTTATCCTGAAAAGAAACTGGGTTTTATTGGTGTAATCGATAGCAAGTGCAGGCCATTCAGCAACATCGTTTACATCGTACATATAGGACGAGGCATACACCATTTCAAATTTGTCATAAATGCTCGTTCCTTTAAGAATATCATCCAGACCGGAAGAAATAATATAGTGTTCGATTTTTATGTTTTTTGCTGCTGCATACTTGTTTATCCTTTCAAAGTAATCTTCTACACCCGGAAACAGCTTAATGCCTTTGCCATAATCAATAAAAGCCTCTCTGGTAATCCTCTGATCCATCTGTCTCGCTTTCTTGAGCATGAGAAACATATAGGCGAGTATCCCATTCATATTATTCTTCTGTGCCAGAGTATTGGCTTCTTTCCAGAACTCCTTATTATCGATGCCGAGCTTAGGAATAAATGAATGCTCCTGCATATTTCCTGCAGTCAAGGTCCCATCAAAGTCGTAAGCAATTGCTATATGGTATGGTTTCATGTTCTTCGTTATTAGATTAAGGCTAAAATATAATTAAATGTTGAATGTACAGTTTTAGGATTAATCTATTCTAACTATTACCTCAGTGCACCGGAGCGGTAAGCCATGTGAAAACCCGGCGCGTTAGCTATATACGGTGGTTTACTCCGTGAAATTGCGAAGCAGCCCGCCTGGGTGGGCATTTCACTGGGCTGGGATTCCTACTGCGGGGGACAAGTGTCGTACTGAGCGTTGTATTGAGGTCCCTCGAAATGCGAGCACGAAGTGCGGGCCGAAGTATGCTGAGCTGCGTGTATCGGGTAAAAATTATCCTCATTTTCTAGTATTTAGCAGCCAATCTATAGCATTAATTTGTCTCACTCCATTATGAGTTCCAGTTTGATAATCCATTGTGATTAAAATTTTCTCGTTATGGTCTGGGATTTTATCAAAAGGAGCTAATTCACGAGATAAAGTCGTAGGATTTTGTACAGTTTGTGAGACTTGTATGTATTGTGTATAACCATCATTATTTCTTACTACAAAGTCAACTTCCAAATTGTCAGCTTTCCCTATCCACACCTGATTATTTCTGCGTTTTAGTTCAAGATAAATTACATTTTCAAGCAAGTGACCCGTATCAGTTGAGAGTTCCTTACCAAGTAAGGCGTTACGAAAGCCTAGATCCACTAAATAGTATTTTTCTTGAGTGGCCAAATGTTGTTTCCCTTTAATATCATAGCGATTAACTTTGTAAAACAAATATGCTTCCACTAATGTGCCAATATACCTTGAAACCGTTTTATGATCAATTTTTTTCTTGTTCGCTGTCAAAACCTTTGCAATATTCCCGGCAGAAACACTTGAGCCGACAGAATCGATTAGAAAATTCGCAACTTCTTGATAAGCTTCTTCTCCATAAATCGTGTAACGTTTTGATATATCATTCTCAAAAATATTTCTAAAAACTGTTTGTAAATATTCAATAGCAAAGTGATTTCCGCTTTCTGAAAGTCGTACCGCTTCAGGGAAACCACCTGTTTGAACATATTCTGCAAATGCACGATCCGGATTTGACGTTTTCCCGGTAAAATCTAAATATTCGGTAAATGAAAAAGGTAAAACATTGATTTCATAGGCTCTGCCTGTAAGTAAAGTGGCCAATTCACTTGAAAGCAAAAATGCATTTGAACCCGTCACATAGAGGTCTATGTCCGGATGAACATATAATCCTTCCAAAAGCTTCTCAAATTCAGGGGTATTTTGAACCTCATCAATAAAAACGTAATTTGTTTTATCTTTTTCAAGATGCTGAATAATGTAATCATAGATTTCTTTCCAGTTCTTTTCAGCTAAGAATCGAAAGTCAGGTATGTCCATATTGATTGATAAAATAGGAGTATCAGGATTTTCTGTTCGTAATACGTCTTGAAACTGGGTCATCAAAGTTGACTTACCACAGCGTCTTACTCCTGTTGCAACTTTAATTAAGTTTTTATCTTTCAACACAGAAAGAGCGTCTAAATAACTTTTACGTTTTATTATTTTCATACTACAAAGATACACAAATTCCCATAACTCCCCTTATTTGTGAAGTTTTGGGAATTTGAGGCAGAGAGGTTTTATTTGTTAAAATCAATCTACTACTCCGTAATTAATCTGATGCAACGGATCGGTAAGCCCGAAGGGATTCCACCGGAGGTGGACGCGCATCGTGCTGAGCGTTGTATTGAGGTCCCTCGAAATGCAAGTACGAAGTAAGAGTCGAAGTATGCTGAGCCGGTTTTTTTCTTAGTGTGGTGCCGGGCTCACCAATCTCTACGAGCTTATTGATCCCTCTCCCCGCTGCAAGATCGGTAAGCCAGGAGCATAGCCTTGCGGGAGGCCAAGGATTCCTCCTCCGGCGGACAAGTGCCGAGCTGAATAATTATCACAAAGATTACTCCAGGCACGAGAGCTGAGTCGGAATATTAGATACCTAGATTAAGTGACCTATAAAACATTAAGAGCAATCGTAAATCGCAATCATTTCCAGCAATATGTTGTTCGTTGATGGTAAATATTAACGAGATTTATATATTGGCTCGCTAAGTATCACGGGTGTTTTTACAGTATGACCGACTGAAATCTCAACTTGTTGAGATCGAGTTGACTAAATGTCAAGTCGAGGAGGGAACTGCGAGCTCCCGCGAGCAGCTAGTAGGATTTTTAAACAACGAAATATAGATTACAACAAGTAGTAACTAAGTGAATCAACGGTTTCGGCTCAGCCGAAAATTGCCTTAAATGATTGCTAGATTTTTTTGTTACTCGTATGTTTGTTTTAGAAGAAATATTAACAGTTACTT
>CAYRFF010000081.1:0-9027 GCA_964423575.1 uncultured Saprospiraceae bacterium
TTGAGAAAGAAAATCAGATTTTGTTCCGGCAGAGGGTAGTGGTTAGTCGATAGGACTCTGGTTCATTTATACATCTTACTCAATCGCAAAACTACTTAATTCAAGCTGAACCGGATGGATACAAAATAAAAGAGGCCATAACCGTATGATTATGACCTCTGGATATATATGGATACTGTAAGGCGTTTAAATACGCCTTACAGGTGATGTATCTTACATCATCCCCGGCATACCCGCAGGCATACCAGCCATAGGGTTGTCATTGTCATCCTTGTCTTCATTAACGACAACTTCTGTAGTAAGAATCATACCGGCAATAGAAGCGGCATTTTCAAGAGCCACTCGAGTTACCTTTGCAGGGTCGATAACACCGGCTTTCTTCAAGTTTTCAAACTTGTCGCTACGGGCATTATATCCTACATCTGAATCTTTGTTGTTAACGACTTCCTGAAGAATTACAGAACCTTCCTTTCCTGCGTTTTCAACAATACGACGAAGAGGCTCTTCCAGAGATCTTCTGATAATGTTGATACCAATGTTCTGATCTTCGTTATCGCCTTTAACTTTATCAAGGGATTTTATCGCCCTTACAAGAGCAACACCTCCTCCGACAACAATACCTTCTTCAATCGCTGCACGAGTTGCATGCAAGGCGTCATCTACGCGGTCTTTCTTTTCCTTCATCTCTACCTCCGTTGCTGCACCTACGTAAAGAACTGCAACTCCGCCGGATAACTTAGCAAGTCTTTCCTGTAGCTTTTCTCTATCGTAATCGGAAGTTGTAGTCTCAATCTGAGCCTTTAACTGTCCGATACGAGCCTTGATGTCAGCTTTCTTACCCATACCGTTTACGATAGTTGTATTATCCTTGTCCACGGTAATTTTTTCTGCAGAACCCAGCTGCTCAAGTGTTACGTTTTCAAGCTTATATCCTTGCTCTTCGGAAATTACAACTCCTCCTGTAAGGATAGCAATGTCTTCAAGCATTGCTTTTCTTCTGTCACCGAAGCCAGGAGCTTTAACAGCAACTACCTTAAGTGAAGAACGCAATTTATTCACGACAAGAACTCCCAATGCCTGGCTGTCTACATCCTCTGCGATGATAAGCAACGGACGACCTGACTGCATTGATTGCTCTAGTACCGGAATAATAGCCTGCATGCTAGTGATTTTCTTATCGTGGATAAGAATAAAAGGATTCTCATACTCTGTTTTCATATGCTCGGAATCTGTGACAAAGTAAGGGGAGAGGTAACCTCTGTCAAACTGCATTCCCATTACTTCTTCTACATAAGTATCAGTTCCTTTTGCCTCTTCAACGGTGATAACACCATCAGTAGAAACCTTTTTCATTGCATTGGAAATCAAAGTACCGATTTCATCATCATTGTTGGCAGAGATAGCTGCAACCTGCTGAATTTTATCAAAATCATCACCGATTTTTTCACTTTGTTTCTTTAGGTTTTCTACAACTTTTGCAACAGCGATATCGATACCTCGCTTCAGGTCCATAGGATTGGCACCGGCAACGACGTTTTTAACACCTGTCTCGATAATAGCCTGTGCAATAACAGTTGCAGTAGTGGTTCCGTCACCTGCTATGTCAGCAGTTTTGGATGCAACCTCTTTAACAAGCTGCGCACCCATATTTTCAACGGGATCCTTTAATTCGATTTCTTTTGCTACGGAAACACCGTCCTTGGTTATATGCGGTGCACCAAATGATTTCTCCAATACAACATTGCGTCCCTTAGGGCCTAATGTTACTCTCACAGCATCTGCAAGCGCGTCAATACCTTTCTTGAGTCTCTGTCTTGCGTCCTGGTCAAAACTTATCTGTTTAGCCATATTTATCTGATATTTTTTTAGTTAAATTAAAAATAAATGAGTCTACTTGCCTTTCGGCAAATAGGTTGTTTACAGAATGATAAGAATATCGTCTTCTCGCATTACGAGATAGTCAACACCTTTGTACTGAAATTCTGTACCTGCGTACTTTCCGTAAAGTACGATATCACCTTCAGCAACATTCATAAGATTACCGTCTTTACCCGGTCCGACTGCTACAACTTCACCTCTTTGTGGTTTTTCTTTAGCCGTATCAGGGATGATAATTCCACCTTCTGTTTTTTCTTCAGCTTCTGCAGGTTTAACTACAACGCGATCATTTATTGGTTTCATTCATTCACTATTTAAAAACTTACACAAGTAATGCTGCCTGAATATCTCCTGCACTTTAATTGTGTATTCAATATTATTTCCGTTTAAACTTATTGCATAAGATATGCCATTCCGGATTCTCTGACAGTTTAGCAGAGGAGAGACTTTCTTTGGCAGGAAGAGGGGAAGTACTTTGACAAATTGACATAAAAAAAGCTCCGTGAATTATCTCCACGGAGCTCTTTTTATCTTTTATCTACTATCAAACTATTCGGACAATAATTCAATTCCGGATTGTACCGGTGTTCCTATCATCAGAGTAGAAACAATACACATTACAAATAGTGCAATCGCGAGATACCAGGTAAGTTTCTCAACGAAGTCTACTGAACGTGCAGCACCGAATATCTGTGTAGCTGATTGCCCACCGAATGTAGCGTCAACTCCACCGCCTTTAGGATCCTGAATAAGGACGATTACTATAAGCAGCACACATACCAGTGCAATCAATATTGTCATTAATGTTACCATAACTATTTTCTAAGTTTTATTGAGATTCTCAATTTTCTGCGCAAAGTACGCACTTTTTTTCGGAAATAACAAACCTAATTGCTGATACATTTTTTCTGCCTGGCTTAAATGTCCGTGTTGAGCGAGTAAATCTGCCAATGTTTCCGATAAAACTTCATCGCCCAGAGAGATACTTTCATTGACCAGACGCTTTAATTTTTCCTTGGATTCTGTTACGGAATGCCCATTTTCATGACTTGCTTGTGGTTCAGCATCTTCATCATCTTCCGGTAATCTGTCGACCTTTGGTTTTTCTTCTGCTTCCGCAAATGCTTGCGGTTCTTCCGTATTCTTCTCTGGAGTTATATCTGCTGTGCCAGGTTCTTCTTGTCCTGCTTCCGCAGTTTCTTTCACCTCCGGTTCATGAGGTTTACTCTCGCTTGCGCTCCGGTTTTTCTCTCTGAGCCAGTCTAAAAATCCACTACCACTCATCTCTGTATCTTTATTTTCTGTTTTTGTCGAAGAAAATTCCTTGATTAAGGAACTGCCGGTGGAGGACAACTTTGTAAATGAAGAGTCGCCATACGATTCTGGTATTTTAGTTTCGCTTGTATCGGTCAGACGTTTTTTCTCTTCAATATTTACCGAGTCTGATAATACTTGAGTTGTCTCTTGTATTTCAGGCTCTGATTTGTCATTTGCGTAAGCAGAAACAGGAGTCACCTCAGCCTCCTTAACTATGCTTTCCGAAACTTTCTTAACCGATTCCGTAAGCAGGTGCATATCTTCCTCGCGGATGAGCATAAAGCCATTCTCGTTCCAGGGAATATGAGCATGGAGGAAATGCGACAAATGCGTTGCTCTCTTCCTAATGTCGGGAAGGGTTGCCATTTCGAATCCCATGGAATCGGCAGTAAAATCCGATACGAGCTGCATACCTGTTTTTCTTCTTCCTATTTTAATTATGAGGGTTTAACACGGCTAAGATATGAAATCTTACCAATTGGTAAAGGCTTTATCAAATACTTTCGTTGCAATATCTTCCAAAATGACCTCATGTAGCTCACTCTGGACGTTCATGAGATTCTGAGAACTTTCAAACTGTTCAAAGAATGAAAATGTCTGCGTCCAGTTATTGGCATCGTCCTGCTCATCAATGTAGTTGACCTGAATCGCTATCCGCAGTTGGTTGTATGCGGTTGTCTCATCAGGCTTGGGATCGATTGAGGAAACGGAGTATTCCGTAATTCTGCAATCAAATGAAATATCCGGGTCCATATCATCGTATTTTAATCGAGATTGAGATCGGATTTTATCAATCATCTTGTCTCCGAAATCCTGGCCCAGTGTAGGTGGTGCTTCCGGTACACTATTCTTCACCTGTAATACAGAAAACGTATTTACTCCCGGTGGAATAGAAGTCCCTTTGAAACTATAACAGCCCTGTAGAAATCCACCTATAAAGAGAAGGAAAAGGCCGGTTGTAATGGCTTTTTTAAAGTCCATATTGCTTGATTTTTCTATAGAGGGTTCTCTCGGAAATTCCCAGATCCTCCGCCGCATCTTTTCGTTTCCCTTCGTGCTTTTCCAGAGCCTTTTTAATCATGGAAATCTCCATCTGCTCCAGAGACAGATCCTCATCGACCACCTCCGACTCATCGTATGCTTTCTGCTGATGTTGTGTCAGGATAATAGGGCGGTTTACGTCTTCTTCCTGAATGGGTATCGAGTGATAAGGGGCTTCTGTTACTACATGGTCATAATCATATCTTCCACCGCTCTCCAGAAGATTATATTGTCCGGATTCCGGCACTTGAAGATCATTGGTATGTATGAGCTCAACAACCAGCGTTTTTAAATCCTTCAAGTCCTTTTTCATATCAAACAGCAGCTTATAAAGGATCTCCCTCTCCTCGAAGGAGGTTTTATCATCTGCGGACTTAATGGCAGGAAGGTTGCGCGATTGCATTGCAGGCAGTGTATTATACAAGGCCTCAGGCGTAATCATTTTTTCATCGCTCAATACTGATATCTGCTCAGTAATATTCTTTAATTCTCGCACATTGCCCGGCCAGCTATAACTAAGTAACACTTCCCTGGCTTCATCCGTAAGTCTTACCGGTTCTGTAGAGTACCTTTCAGCAAAATCTGCTGCAAATTTCCTGAACAGTATATATACGTCATTCCCACGCTCTCGCAAGGGTGGGACTTGAATAGGTACCGTGTTCAACCTATAGTATAAATCCTCTCTGAATTTGCCTTTTTTAACGGATTCATAAAGGTCTTTATTAGTTGCGGCAATAACGCGCACATCCGTTGTCTGAACCTTGGAAGAGCCTACTTTTAAAAATTCGCCTGACTCCAGGACTCTTAATAGAAATGCCTGAGTATCCAAGGGTAATTCTCCGACTTCGTCGAGGAAAATAGTCCCGCCATCTACCGTTTCAAAGTATCCTTTACGCTCACCGGCTGCACCGGTAAAGGAACCTTTCTCATGACCAAATAATTCTGAGTTAATCGTTCCTGCCGGAATTGCACCGCAGTTGATCGCGATGAAGTTTTCGTGTTTGCGTAAGCTGAGATCATGAATAATCTTGGAGAATACCTCTTTACCCACACCACTTTCTCCGGTGATAAGGACGGTAAGATCTGTCTTGGCAACTCGTATAGCTGTAGCAAGGGCATTGTCGAGGCTTTTTGACAGACCTATTATTCCAAATCTCCTTTTAACGCCATTTAAGGTATGCTCCATCTGTTTATTCAATATTCTTATTCTTCTACAATATGCCCGATTAAAGTAGCACTTGTAGCGTCTTCCACATATACATTGACGTAGTCGCCTGGTTTAAGGCCGGCAATCTTAGGGAAAACAATCATTTTGTTTTGAGTGTTTCGACCGCGGAAATCCTCATCAGATTTTCTGGAATCGCCCTCAATTAAAACTTCATAAGTCTGTCCGATGTCCTTCTGGTTGTGCGCAAATGAAATCTGGTTTTGTACTCTGATAATCTCAGATAGTCGGCGTTTTTTTACTTCCTCGGGGACATCATCTTCATATTTCCTTGCAGCGAGTGTTCCCGGACGTTCGGAGTAGAAGAACATATATGACATGCTATAATTGGAATACTCCATTATCGATAAAGTGTCCTGATGCTCTTCTTCAGTTTCTGAACAGAATCCTGCAATGATATCTGCGGAAATAGCGCAATCCGGAATTATCTCATAAATTCTGTCTACTTTCCGCATATACCATTCTCTGTCATAAGTGCGATTCATTTTTTCAAGGATTCTACTATTTCCTGATTGAACCGGTAAATGAATGTACTTGCAGATATTGTGATAATCTCTGATGGCATATAGCACATCATCTGTGATATCTTTAGGGTGAGAGGTAGAAAAACGAACTCGCATATCGGGCGCAACTTTGGCAACCATAACCAGTAATTCGGCAAAGCTCACTGTATCACCTGTATCCGGATTTTCCCATTTGTAGGAATCCACGTTCTGCCCGAGTAGAGTTACTTCGCGATATCCCTTGTTGTAAACATCCTGTGCTTCTGCAACAATTGTATGTGCACTTCTGCTTCTTTCTCTGCCTCTTGTAAACGGCACAACGCAGAATGTACACATATTATCACAGCCTCTCATGATGGTGATAAAAGCAGAAACTCCGGTTCTGTCCAGTCGCATCGGTGCGATATCCGCATAGGTTTCTTCACGTGAAAGGAAGACGTTAACACCTTTGCCTCCTTCCTCAGCAGTTTCAAGCAGGGCAGGTAAGTCTCTGTATGCGTCAGGTCCTGCAATGATATCGACGAGTTTTTCCTGTTCAAGTAACTTGGTTTTTAATCTTTCAGCCATACAGCCCAGTACACCCACGAGCGTTCCCGGATTCTTCTGTTTTACCTGGTCAAATATTCTTAACCTCTGCCTCACTGTATCCTCCGCTTTCTCTCGGACGGAGCAAGTGTTAATCAGTAGCAGGTCGGCTTCATTCATATCTTCTGTAGCAGAGAATCCATTGTCTCTCAATACAGAAGCCACGATTTCAGAATCGGAAAAGTTCATCTGACATCCATAGCTCTCGATATAGAAACGTTTGCTTCCTTCTTTGATTTTTCTTTCTTCCGCCTCTTTATAGACTTCACCCTGGCGGGTATCTTCAATCTGTTTCTTATTTAAAAAATCCAGTGTGGGATTGCTGTTATACATAAGCTTTACTCTTTTGACTCCTGCAAAGGTATGAAAAATATTGTTTATGCCATTTTGGCAGAGCGTATTTTCTCTTGATTATTTTTCTATTAAACGTCGACATCTGTGCTTTCTTGCCTTTTAAGCTTACGCAAATCTAAAATAATCGCTCCGCAATCTGTCAGACTCACTTAAAAATGGCTCGGTTTTTCTCAAATTAGAATGAATATATATTAGAGAATTGATGTGCTGCTATCCAAATACCAAATAACTGAACTCTAAGAGTAATTTGCCTCGATTTCCTGAGCATTAAAAGCGCATTTTTTATATCTTGCAGCAGTATAATTGTCTTAAAACAGATAATTAACTGAATATTTGCCTTGAGCAAAAATATAATCAAATTATTTATACAAATTTAATTTTCCGGAAGAGTGAATTTAGACTTTAACGATATTGAGAAGGCATTTGCTTATAAGTCCGACAAAGAGTTGAAGAAGACTTATCGCATGTTTAAATTGATGAGCTATTCCTGGCTTGTCAATATGGGAAGTTCCGTACTGGTAGGAGCATTGAATCTAAGGCTACCCCTTGTAAGAAGCATAGTAAAGAACACGATCTTTGATGAGTTCGTCGGAGGGATATCGCTAGAAGACAGTCAAAAGAGCATTGATAAACTCTATGCTCATAAAGTTCTTACTGTGCTTGATTATGGCACCGAGCGTCTTTCTACTGAAAAAGACTTTAATGCGGTGCGTGAAGAGTTATTGAGGGCAGTGGAATTTGCAGCAGTAAATGATGCGATTCCGGTGGTAGCCATAAAGCTTACGGCTCTGACTTTCCGCGATTTATTGAAGAAAATGTCTGCGGGAGAAACTCTTAGCTCTGAAGAAGAAGATCAAAAGAAAACTTTCATCAATCGTGTGGACAGTATCTGCGGACGTGCTGCTGAGAAGGGCGTTTCCATTTTTATCGATGCCGAAGAATCCTGGATTCAGGATGCCATTGACTATGTGGTAATCGAGATGAGTAAGAAATACAATAAAAATCACATTGTAGTATTTCATACCTATCAGATGTATCGTAAGGGGATGATTGATAATATGATTAGGGATCATAAAAATGCACTTGCTGATGGGTATATCCTCGGTGCCAAGGTCGTCCGTGGTGCATATATGGAAAAAGAACGGGAACGCGCTCAGAAAATGGGCTATGAAGATCCGATAAATCCCGATAAAGAGGCTACAGATAAGATGTTTAACGATGCAATGCGTTATTGTGTAGAGAATTACGAAACTATGGCGAGTTGTTGTGCTACTCATAATGTTGAGAGCTCAATGCTTTATGCTTCATTGATTGATGAAAAGGGGATTGACAAGAATTTTTATCACCTTACATTTGCTCAATTATATGGTATGTCTGATGCAATCTCCTTTAATCTGGCTCTGCAAGGCTTTAACGTAGCTAAGTATCTGCCTTATGGCGAAGTAAAAGAGGTGATTCCTTATCTTATCCGGAGAGCAGAGGAGAATACTACAGTTACGGGTGATATGGGACGCGAACTAGGTACAATCCTAAAAGAAATGAAGAGGAGAGGGCTGGCGTGATTATCGGGTAATCTAGTGTTTTTTTGATCTGGTAATCTGGTGAATTACTTTTCTGATTTTCTTTTAGCTAGTGAATAGGAGAAAGAACACTTATGGAAATTTGTAAAGTCGCCTAGCAATCCTCCTCACCTTATCAGCGTCAGCGTCCCCGACTGCCTTACGATATATCTATCTTCAAACTCCAGCACAAACCTGTAGCTAAAAGTACCCGGATTCAGCTTCTCGCCCTTGAATGTGCCATCCCATCCATCCGCAGAGGTCGGGATATCGCTTGCCTGAAAGACTCTGTCGCCCCACTTGTTATAAATCTCCAGTTGTACAATCCTTGCTTTTCCTTCTTCGGTATAAACCGTCCAGGTATCGTTGACGCCATCACCGTTGGGCGTAAAGGCATTAGGGATATAGATATTGCGATTATTGATGACGATTACCGTTACAGAAGCTGAAGCTTCACAGCCATTGATATCGGTGACAGTCAGGAAATACGTCGTTGTCTGGTCCGGAGAAACAAAGAGCGAATCACAAGGACTACAAGGAATAATTTCTCCTGTTTCTGTTGTCC
>CAYRFF010000082.1:0-8987 GCA_964423575.1 uncultured Saprospiraceae bacterium
GATTACCGATGTCGATAAAGCCAATTATAACCGCGAGATTATCGAAGAATTAAAAACAATCGTGGAGACGATTAATTTCAGGGAATTGTATTAGTTGGATTCTCCTTATTTAGCTTACGCAAATGGGTGGTAACGAGAATATCGATTTTATCCTTCCTGAATTATTTAGTATATTTGAAACCAAGGACACAGATAATAACACATACTAAATCGAAGAATCATGGATGAAGAGCTAAGGAAAAGGTATATAAGAATAGGAGCCATGCCGGTAATTACTTTTCTAGTCATACGAATGGTATTTAAGAGTTTCTTTATGGAGCATTTTACGCTGGAGATGATTCTTCTGGGGATACTAGCTGCCAATCTTTTGGTTATGATGTACAAGGCGCATCAGATTAGGAAATATCCTAAAGAAAGATTTATATTGGCAGGAGTTTTTATACTGATAGGAGTAGTTCTTGTTCTTTATCGTTTCGTGACTTATTAGCCGTGGAATATTGATAATGATATATGCTAAATTGTAGAAATTATGGATGAGAAGCTAAGGAAAAAGTACGTTAGAAATGGGGCCTTACCTATATTTTTGTTTCTAATGGCTAGGATTGCATTTAAAGATTTCTTCCACGAATATTTCTCTCTGACAATGTTTTTCATGCTTATTCTCTTACTGAATCTTCTATTTATGATGAATAAGGCAGATCAGATTAGAAAGTATCCTGAAGGAACAATTACTCTAGTGAAGATTTTATTATTGATATTTTTAATTTTGGGCATTAGCATTCATTTGATTTAACGCTAACCTTCAGTACCGGTTAGCCCGAATATTTTGCCTTCTGTCAATCTTGCTTAAAATGCTTTTCAATCCAGTCTGCAAGTTCCGTTTGATGCAGATTCTTAGCGAGGATAATACCGTTTTTATCCAGGATATAATTAGCTGGGATTGTCCTTACTCGCATTCGATCGAGAAACGGTGATTCATCACCATTGAGATGGGATGCATGCAGCCATCGATCTGCACCGTCTTTGAGAATGGCTGACTGCCACACGGAATAGCCATCATCCAGAGCATAGCCGATAATTTGCAGACCTTGTTGATTATACTTTTCCCATAGAGGAACCAATGTATTCCTGTTCTCCTTGCGGCAAGGGGCACACCAGGATGCCCACAGGTCAATAATGCTTATTTCTTCACCTAACAGACTTAAAATAGCGGAGGTATCTCCATTTAACATCGGCAGATTGAAATTGGGAAATGCATCTCCTATACTGAGGGGTAAGTCATCCATTTTGGAGCAGACCTGGTCCGTCCAGGGATGATTGGGTTCTATGTCCTGTGCCCGTGTGCAAATCTCTTCTACGAGTTCCGGAATCCGTTCGTAATCCTTGTTGATGCTTGCCCAGCGTAAAGCAAGGATAGACAGATGGTATGAATCCGATGGTTTGGCATATTCTATAAGTGATTTCTGGAAGTCATATAAAGACTTCTCGTTTTCCATGAGATTCTCCTCATCAATTTCCGGAAGGTCTTTTAAATGCTGGCCATATAAGCTTTTTCTATGTTTTATGAGCGCTAGTATTTCTTGATTGCCTTTCTGCGTATCCAAAATCTCTGCATTATTAAGCAGGTCTGATGCATCGGAGGAAATTGTGACCAATCGTCCTGATGAATAGAGGAAGGGAACATAATTGCCGGCTCCATATTTGTCGTTTATGAGTTTGTTTGGATATTTTTCTCCCTTTTGTTGCATGGTGAGTAAAAAGAGCTTTTCTTGATTCACTTCCGGAACATTTGCGAAAGCATAAAAACCATCCTTATCCAGAGAAGCCGAATCAATTATCGCTCCCCGGTATGTGGAGAGTAAATCATCAAATGACTGAGCCTCGATGAGGTAGACCACAGGATGAATTGATTGATTGGTAATGTTTATGTGGCCTGAAACCGGACTTTTGCGACAAGCGGAAACGCTTAACAAAAGTAAAATGATATATATGTAGATACTCTTCATCTGCAGGCAAAATTAAGGAATTGCATCAGGTATTTGATTGAAATGGTAAAATAAGAATTCAAAACTATCAACATTCTATATCTTTCGGCAATTTATAGCCATTCACTCAGAAAGTTGACCGGATATTTGCAAAGGATGAAATAAAGTGTACATTCCCGAAAGCTTATGATAAATCAGCGCTTATGTAAAGTAAAAGTTTAACTTTGCGGAACGATAAGACCTATCATCGGCAAAATTATTCAATTGGAAGTGTTTAAATAGGAAAATAACCCTGGTTATGCGTAGAACTCTTGAATACTATAAGATTATGTGGTTGCGGCATGATTTGGCAGCCGGACTTTCAGTTTTTCTGGTTGCATTGCCACTCTGCCTTGGGATTGCTCTTGCTTCAGGTGCGCCCTTGTATTCCGGAATATTGTCGGGAATAATAGGTGGCCTTATTGTTCCGATTGTGAGTAAAGCTCCTCTTGCAGTATCTGGCCCGGCAGCGGGATTAACTACTTTGGTTGCAGGTTCTATACTTCTCCTTGGAGATTTCCGAATTTTCCTTCTGACAGTGATTGTCGCCGGACTTTTTCAGTTGATTTTAGGCTTGTTGAAATTAGGTGTGATTGCCCACTATTTTCCCTCATCTGTGATCAAGGGAATGCTTGCCGGAATCGGCATAATATTGATTTCGAGCCAGATACCTGTAGCTCTGGGCTATGATCAACCTGATTTCTGGACTGATGGGTTTCTTGAATTATTTAGCTCGAGGCAAATATTGGGGAATTTCAGAGAGTTTTACTCCTATGTTTCAGCTGGTTCAATTATCATTACCGCTGTTTCGCTGATGGCTATGTGGCTTGTTCAGAAGAATAAGAAAATTGCCCGATTTAGTTTGCCCGCTCCATTGGCTGCTGTTCTTGCAGGTGTCTTATTAAATTATATTTTTAATCAGTTTGTACCCGGTCTTGCATTAAAGCCTTCCCAACTGGTTAACATTCCACAGAATATCTTTTCTGAAATTACCTTTCCGGACTTTGCTTTTCTGTTTAATACTCCTGCTGTATGGAAGAACGGTGTTGTCATAGGTTTACTTGCCACTATTGAAACCCTGCTATGTGTAGAAGCAATTGATAAACTGGATAAATACAATCGTATTACGCCCGTAAACCGCGAATTGGTCGCCCAGGGAATAGGGAATATGACCTGTGGGCTACTCGGTGCTATTCCTATTACAGCTGTAATCGTACGTGGTTCTGCCAATGTCGATGCGGGTGGTAGAACGCGCTTATCTGCTATTACACACGGGGTATTCCTACTTTTGACGGTTCTGCTCATACCTTTTATCCTCAATATGATACCTTATCCTTCACTGGCTGCAATTTTGCTAGTGACCGGATATAACCTGAGCAGACCTAGTTTGTATCGCGATCTGTGGAAGCAAAGATTGAAGCAGTTTCTACCCTTTATTATTACTATAATTTTTATTCTGATAACTGATTTACTTATCGGAGTGTCCGTAGGCTTGCTCTTTGCAATTTACTTCATCATTCAGAACAATTTCCGTGAGGAATTTAAATATACGCCTGCCGATATTCAAGAGGGAACTGCCGGATTGATAAAGTTAAACAGCAACGTCACCTTTCTTAATAAAGTTGATATAAAGAAACTACTCGAAGAAATCCCTGACAAAACTGCCTTGACTATTGACGGCTCAGATGCTAATTACATCGACTATGATGTTCTTGAAATCATCAATGAGTTTAAGACTAAGGCCAAAGACCGGAGTATTGAGCTTACGCTCATCGGAATCGAGGAAATGAATCTTCGTTATGAGTTGTAAAGTTGCCAGCAACGATTTTCAATAGACTGTTTCAAAACCTTTCCACCGATGATGTTATTCCTATGGTAATAACAATTAAAGGTAATGGATATGAAATTTGGAATCGGAATGTTCGGTGATGTTAATTATGACTTTGAAACCGGAAAATATCAGAGTTCTGCAGAAAGACTTCAGGAGATCATTAAAGAAGCTAAACTTGCCGATGAACTAGGTATGGACATCTTTGCAATGGGAGAACATCATCGTGAAGACTACGCTGTTCCTGCACCGGAAATTGTGCTTGCTGCATTATCTACTGTGACTAAAAACATTAGATTGTGTAGTGGAGTAAATGTCATTAGTTCGGCAGATCCCGTGAAGTTATACCAGGATTTCTCTATGATAGATCTCCTTTCCGGAGGCAGAACTGAAATTATGGCCGGACGAGGAAGTTTCATCGAGTCTTTCCCTTTATTTGGTTATAAACTGGAGAACTATAATGAGCTTTTTGAGGAAAAACTGGAGTTACTTCTGGAGATTCAGAAAAATGACGTAGTTAACTGGTCGGGACAATTTCGCGCTCCAATTACCGGACAGACAATACATCCGCGACCTGAAAAGCCGATTCCTGTATCCATTGCTGTAGGAGGTACACCTGCTTCTGTAGTCAGAGCTGCTCGTCTGGGATTGCCGATAGTATTTGCTATTATCGGCGGTGATCCGGTTAGGTTTAAACCCCTTATTGATTATTACCGGGAAAATTATATACAATTTGGACATGATCCGGAAGAAATGCGTATCGGTATTCACATGCACACCTTCGTAGCGGACACTGAGGAAGAAGTAATTGAAAATTATTTCCCCAGATATGCGCATTCCATGAATAAGATCGGAAAGGAGAGGGGCTGGGGTAGTTCATATACTATGGGCGCTTTCAAGGCCGGTATGGGACCTTATGGACCTTTGTATATGGGGACTTCAGACTGGGTTGCAGAAAAGCTTATCAATACACTCACAGCACTTGGCGCACACGAATTTATTGCACACGTAGATGTAGGTGGACCGACGCATGAGCAGATGATGCGCAATATTGAGCTTCTCGGTAAAGAGGTGATGCCAAAGGTGAAGGAAGCATTTGCTAAGTAAGACTACGGTGTTCCTTATTCCAGTCTGGTGAAAAACATCTTAATGCCATCTACATAGGTCTGATCAAGTGCCACTTCGTTTTCATTGATGGAGCTGAAAATCCATATATCTCCTTCAATATCAACAATATCGTACTTGGGTTCATTCTTATGTTCCTGTTTGCCGATGTAATCGCGCCTGAACTCATATTTGTAACTCCCTGTGGAATAACCACCATACTCCCATTGAAGCAAAGTGTATACACTTAGGTCTCCATTGCTGTAAAAATTGTATTCCAGGCCCAGTGAGTCAAATAAATAATATGTCAGAAACTCTTTGCCGGTCGAATCGACTGAATAAAATTCTACCCTATTTAACTCCCATTTTCCTTCAATCTTATTCTCGATGGGAGGAATCTGATTAGTTTTCATGCAAGAAATAGCAATGAATGGTAGAAAAAGCAGAAATAGTAAGTTCTTTTTCATATTGATAATGTCTAAGATATCTTTTAAAAATATGGCTGTGCGGATATCTTATATATTGAACGATTCTTAAGATGTTTTCGCTGCCACAAATGTTTGAAAATTATTTTAACTGAGAATTACTGCTCTCCGGAATGAAGGCCATCAGACATTTAAAGTATTGAAATACCCACAATTATCTGAATAATCGTATTTTTACGGATTATTCACCAAAAATATAATTTAACTTATTATGTCTTATTGGAAACAAAGCCTAATTTTTTCTCTGATTGGCGTATTTGCCATGTTGACAGCTTGCGATATTGATTCTGCAGGCGACCCAACTGATGGTGCCACAACTAGCAATGACGACTTTCAGATAGAGATTGACAGATTTGCCGATTTACGCATATTGCGTTACCAGGTTGATAGCTGGGATCAACTTAGCTTGAAGCAAAAGGAATTTGTCTATTACCTGACTCAAGCAGGACTTGCAGGACGCGATATCACTTACGATCAATATTATCGACATAATGTTGAAATAAGAAAAGCTCTGGAAGCTGTCTATAAAGCCCAGCACGAGAAACAAAGCGGAGCAGAATGGGATAATTTTGTCATATACCTTAAGCGCATCTGGTTCTCCAATGGTATCCACCACCATTATGGAAACCAGAAGTTTGACCCGGATTTTTCTCAGGACTATCTTACTGCGATGATGGAAGATTCCGGAGTGAACCTGTCAGGGGATGCACTGAGAGCGATATTTGACGAAAGTTATGATGCGAAAAAAATCAACTTTGACCCTGCTACTGGACTTGTTGAAGGTTCAGCGGTGAACTTCTATGTAGGTGATATTACTACAGAAGAAGCTGAAGCATATTATGCATCGATTATTGATAAAAATGCCACAAAGCCCATTTCCTATGGCTTGAACTCCAGACTTATCAAGAAAAATGGAGAGATCTTTGAAGAAGTGTATAAAGTCGGAGGACTGTACTCAGATGCTCTCAAAGAAATTATAGGATGGCTTGAAAAAGCTGCAAAGGTTGCGGAAAATGAACCTCAGGCTAGTGCAATCAAGCTTTTAATCGAATATTACGAAACCGGAGATCTGAAGAAATGGGATGATTACTGTATTGCATGGGTTCAGGCTACAGAAGGCGATATTGACTACAATAACGGTTTTATTGAAGTTTATGATGATCCATTAGGATATGTGGGTGCTTATGAGTCTGTTGTTCAGATTAAAGATTTTGAAGCCAGCAAGCGAATGGGAATAATTGCTGACCATGCACAGTACTTTGAGGATATGTCACCGATTATGGATGAGCACAAGAAGACTGAAGTTGTGGGAATTACTTATAATGTGGTGAATGTGGCAGGGGAGTCAGGATCTTCAAGTCCGTCATCTCCGATAGGCGTAAACTTACCTAACTCTGCATGGATTAGAAAGGACTTCGGTTCCAAGTCAATCAGCTTGGGTAACCTTATCTACGCCTATAATAATGCTGATGGCCCAGGATTCCTGAATGAATTTGCCTATACAGAAGAAGAAATTGAATTGTCCAAAAAGTATGGCGAAATAGCATCAAGTCTTACTACAGCGATGCACGAAGTGATAGGCCATGCCAGTGGAAAACTGGAAGATGGTGTAGCAACTTCCAAAGAGACTCTAAAGAGCTATGCTTCTCCGTTGGAAGAGGCTCGTGCTGACCTCGTAGCTTTGTACTATCTGCCGGATGCAAAACTGGTAGAGTGGGGACTTCTGGGAGCAGAAGATGCTTATAAAGCAGGATATAGTTCTTATATAAGAAATGGTCTGATGCTTCAGCTTAGAAGGCTAGAGCTCGGAAACGATATTGAGCAAGCACACATGCGTAACCGTTCGATGGTTTCTCACTGGGTGTATGAAAAGGGTAAGGAGGATAATGTTATCGAGAAGAAAGTAGAAAACGGTAAGACTTACTTTGTAATTAATGATTACGAAAAGCTGAGAGACTTATTTGGTCAGTTGCTACGTGAGGTGCAGCGTCTAAAATCTCAGGGTGATTATGAAGCCGGTAAGAACCTTATCGAAACTTATGGTGTAAAGGTTGATCGTGCATTGCACAAGGAAGTACTCGATAGAAGTGCTTCATTAAATGTGCCTGCTTATTCGGGCTTCCTTAATCCATATATGAAGCCGGTTACCAATGATGATGGAGAAATCACGGATATAAAGCTGGAATACGGTGATGATTTCATCGAGCAGATGCTTTACTACGGATCCGAGTATTCTTTCCTTAAATAAAGGATAATAAGTAATAAATAAAACTCTCACGGAGCTTTCTGTGGGAGTTTTATTTTTTATAGAAACAGCATGGAGCAACTCGACGCGATCAGAATAAATTTTAATCAGGATGAGATATTCCTCTTGAATATCAGTCTTGCCTTTATCATGTTTGGTGTAGCTCTATTTCTCAAGAAGGATGACTTCTTGGAATTACTGAAGAATCCGCGTTCAATCCTCGTAGGTCTTTCATCTCAGGTCTTGTTATTGCCGATTCTTACTATTGCACTTATCCATATTCTACCTGTTACCAGAGGTGTAGCAATGGGAATGCTTCTCGTTGCCAGTTGTCCTGGAGGCAATATCTCCAATTTTGCCTCTTCCTGGGCACGTGCTAATGCTACTTTGTCTGTATCACTGACAAGCATTGTCACCGTAGCTAGTGCCTTTATAACGCCCGTAAGCTTCTTTTTCTGGGCGATGTTTCTACCACAATCCGGTATAGAAGCGGGGAGCATTAATGTCAGCTTAATCGATATGTTGAAAACGGTGAGTATGATTATACTTATTCCATTGGTCGCAGGGATAGCCTTTCAACGATATTTCCCCAAAATCACTAATAGAATCAAATCCCCAATAAGCATTATATCAGTTCTTCTTTTAATCGCTTTTATCGCAGTAGCTCTGGGGAATAATACTGACTATCTCCTTGGGACTTTAAAGTTGACCTTGTGGATAGTATTCATTCACAACGCCCTTGGTTATTTAGGAGGATACTGGTATAGCCGATTGTTAAAAGAATCTAAGTATAATGCGAGAGCAATTTCCCTTGAAACCGGGATACAGAATTCCGGGCTTGGTCTAGTATTGATATTCAACTTTTTTCCCGATGAGGGTGCTATGATGATAATAGCTGCCTGGTGGGGAATATGGGATATCTTCAGTTCTTTAGTCCTAGCTTCATACTGGAGGCGCAGGCCGGTAGCAGAAAATAAATAGTCTCTCTTTATTATAAGGGTCACATCTGTCCAAAACAATAAAAATCCAATTTAGTGACTTTCAATGTGCTAGTGATTTTAGTAACCCTATGCTTTAGCTTAGGGTTATAGACTATCACTTCCGCCTATACCTTGTGTTTCACTTTTGTGTGCAAAAGTGTTGCGACAAAGTCGCATGAATTCCTTTGGAATTCTAACACAAAGTTGTAGGGTAGCGAGTCTTCCGTACCCGTATCCTGCATTTCGATAAACTCAATGACCGAGAGGTGCGGTTACTAAAAGGACTTTCATCTACCTTTTGATAGGAATGTGTTCATAGAA
>CAYRFF010000083.1:0-8653 GCA_964423575.1 uncultured Saprospiraceae bacterium
TTCTCGAGTAAAAGATAGAGAGCAGATAAATAATCCTCATTGGAAATTGCAAGTAGCTTATCTATAATATCATTCCTTATTTTATCTACTGTAGTCATAATCGATAAATTTGATATAAATTACGAAATAATTGAGTCTCATTGTAGTTTATAACTTCCTTTCGACAAGAAATAGTTCCTTACAAAAATATTATAAAGGAAATCTATACACGCGATGCATCCTGTTACCATGTAATTTATCCTCTACTTGTCACTAATCAAATGCCTCACAAAGAAATCCCAGCCCTTCCTCCTCACATAAGGCGCATACTCCTTGGGGAAGTGATGGCGGGCACTCGGCACAATCAACATATCAAAGTACTTATCGCTTTTATCAGTGCTTTCAACCACCAAAGAGTACTGAGACCATCCTTTTCCTTCACTGAATATTAAATATTTTTCTTCTAAATTTTAATTAATAAATCTAAGGTACCTCCGAGCCCTAACTCAATAATCTTTTTAAGAGTAGATAATCTAGCTTCTTTAATATTGTTCTCAATTTTTGAGATATACGATTTAGTCATTCCTACTTTTTCGGCAAGTTCTTGTTGTGTCAACCCCTTTTCAAGCCGTGCTTGTAAAAGCATTGCTCCGATTTTAAAATCCTTATATCCGGAATCTAATTTCTCACGTTTTTCAGTGCCTCTCTCGCCATAATTCATATCCTTAAACTCAGATAAACTGACTATTTTATTATTTTTCGTTTTCATATTCTTGTCTAATTTTTAATGCCCTATTTATTTCTGTTTTCGGAGTTTTTTGAGTCTTCTTTTGAAATCCATTAATCGTAACTACTAGCTTTCCTTTATCGAAAAAACAAAAAACACGGAAAATATTGCTGCCGTGTTTTACTCTTATTTCATACAGTCCTTCTGTTCCTTTTAAATGCTTTAAAAATGTCGTAGGGACTCTTTCTAACTCTTCAATCAATTGGAAAGTCCAAATGAATTTATCTTTTACTTCCTGAGTTTGCTGATTAAAGAACATTTAAAAATAATCCTTATAAAAAATGACTGTCCTATATTTCTCTTCTTTCATTATTTATTATTTACAAAGATACAAAATGTTGCCCTATAGTGCAACATTTCTATTAGACTAATCAACTCTTATTTGAATAATTACATCTACAAAAATAATTTATCTGCGATCATCAGTACTACAATAGTCGTTCTGCTATACTTACAGAAGCATCCGTTTTATCACTGTGTTACAATCTCTATACTTTAAAACACGACTAATCACTCGTTACTGTTCTACTTGTCACTAATCAAATGCCTCACAAAGAAATCCCAGCCCTTCCTCCTCACATAAGGCGCATACTCCTTGGGGAAGTGATGGCGGGCACTCGGCACAATCAACATATCAAAGTACTTATCCGCTTTTATCAGTGCTTCTGCCAATTTAAAAGTAGCAGATGGATTCACATTTTCATCAATTCCACCGTGAATAAGCAGAAGTTTTCCTTTAAGATTGGGAGCCATAGTGATATTGGACTGAGTTTCATAGACAGAATCTACCGGCCAGCCGGCATACATCTCAGGCCACCAGGCTTTTTCCATCCGCCAGTCATGGTCGGCAGCTTGTGCAACTGCTACACTATAAAAATCACCGAATGCAAGCAGTGCATGTGCAGCGTCATATCCGCCCGCAGAATGCCCAAAGATTCCTACTCGTGTCGTGTCCATCCAGCTGTATTTCTCAGCTAATTGCCGGATTGCTAGCACATGATCCATCAGATTATTTCCCATATTCTTATAGGACACATTGTGGTAGTCCTTGGAGCGGCCATTCGTTCCCATGCCGTCAATCTGCACAACAATAAATCCCAATTCTGCCAACGCCTGAGCCGAATTATACAATCCATAAATTCCTTTTCTGAAAGTGTTTGGAAAGACATTGGTATGTGGTCCGGTGTAGGTGAAATCAATGATGGGATAGGACAATTCCGGATTAAAGTTTAGAGGTTTCCATATCGCTCCATGGACTTCTGTTTGACCATCCCGTCCAACAGCGCTAAAGAGTTCAGCACCTTTCCAGCCCATTTGCGAAAGCTCGAAAATATCTGCTTCCTGAATTGTCATAAGTATTTTACCGTCTTCAGTGCTCCTAAATACCGATTTAACTGGATTAAGCGCATCCGACATATTATCTAGGAAGAATCGAAAGTCCGGCGAAATTGCCACTTCGTGATGCAAATTCTCTGGAGTCAACAACCGCAAATCAGAACCGTCAAAATTCACCCTGTATAACTGCTCATAATAAGGATTTACACCTTCCTCGCGGCCACTTGCAGTAAAATACAGAATACGGGCATCTTTGTCAACCTGGACAATATCTCTGACGACATATTCCCCCTTAGTAAGCTGCCTCACTTCCGCAGTCTCCCAGTTCAACACATAAAGATGTTGCCATCCCGTTTTTTCAGAAGTAAAGAAAGCAAGATATGCCTCTTCTACATAACGGAAACGCGTGTGATAATTGATATTTGTCGGACTGACATCAGTTTGCAGATACCGGACTTCTCCATTAGCAGCAATAATCTCTATGATATCACTTTCCTTAAATCCGCGTTGGACATAAGTACCATATAGAAACCCACTTGTTTTACTCCAGTTAAGATCCAGTCCAATTCCAAGGACATTCTGTGCTCCTCTCAAATTGACATGTTCCGTTTTTCCCGTTTCTACATCTACAATCAACGTTCTATATTTGACGAAAGTCGTATCACCCGGTGAAGGTCTGTAATAGGAAAGCAGCACGGGCCTGTATTTATCCTCACGCGACCAGTCGAGCAAATACATTTTCTCCGCATTCCGTGCATCGGAAATTTGCGTAAGAATTTTCTTGCTATCCGGCGACCATTTCACCTTCAGGCGAGGTGTCGGCTCCACACCTTCACCCTCCATCGTCTGGCCCCAACCATAAGCACTCCCATAAATATATCGGGAATTCCCATCATAAGACAAATGCTTTTCTGCCTCCGATTCCGTATCGCGCACATAGAGATTAAAGTCCTTTATAAAGACTTCATAGCGACCATCCGGCGATCTGGAAATATCTCTATCACGATAGATAAAGGATTCATCTGTAGCGCTTATCGTGTAATCCTTTAAGTCAATTTCAAATCTTTTTTCCTTGTAGAAAAAGCTAAACTCATCACTATTTTTCCATTGCAATTTGTCAATCGGGAGGTTTTCTGCCGACAACACTTCCTCAGTAAAATTATTAAGGGAGTCTGCCAGTCGACTTCCGTCAAATGCTTCTTTAATCTCATAATCTTCTGCTGAGACCGTATAGTATTTAACGCCCTCTCGAGTATCAGCCCGATATGCAAATCCACTGTTATCACTGAACCACTGCGGGCTCACATGCATTTGAAATACTTTTTCTGAAATACTGTCCCAGACATAACTTTCCGCCCTCACAAAATCTGCTTCTGTCGGCGCAGACGCCTTCTGTTGCGCGTCGAGAACCTGAGGTATAAAAAGAAGAAACACAAATGAGCATATCAATTCCCTCATAAGAAAGAGTTTAAACGTTTAACACTAGAAATTCTACAATTCTAATGTAAGCTATCTCCCCTTATTTTCAAAAAGGACCGCAAAAAAGGATTCATAAGCCTATGAATATCTTCACGACGCAAGGAGAGAAGATAGAACGGATTGTGAAGCCTAAAATAATATTACAAAATCATTTATCCCGTGAAATTGCCGCAGGCATTTATTTCACTGGGACCAGATCACCCATTACCAGATCACCCATCACTAGATCACTAGATCACCAGATCACCAGATCACCAGATAAAATCAGTCTCCATCATCACTCCTTCGCCCGCCTCCCATAATAACGACACGTGGATGCATTTCCGCCACAATATCGACAAGCTCATCCTGCTGTTTCATTACATGGCGTATATCCTTATATGCCTGATAAGTTTCATCAGTAGCTACGCGAATTGTCAGAATATCCTTTTTCCTCAGGAATTCCCGATATGACAGGTCATCGTGATTTTTCTTAGCCTGTTTACGCGATGTCAGTCTTCCGGCGCCGTGTGCAGAACTCCAGAGACTTTCACGCCCTGCTTTTCCTTCTACCAGGAAAGACGGAGTCCCCATAGAACCGGGGATAATTCCTATTTCACCATGAGCTGCCGGTGTAGCTCCTTTACGATGTATAATCCATTTTTCACCGTCAACTTCATGTTCCCAGGCAAAATTATGATGGTTCTCATAAGAGTCAATCAGTTTAATACCTGACTTCTTACTGAAATGCTTATGTATCAGATTGTGATTGGCACTGGCATAATCTCCCATTAACTGCATCGCTTCCCAGTATTCAGCTCCCGCGCTTGAATCCAAGTCCAGCCAGGCATAAGATTTGCCAATACCTTTGCTGACGCTCTGCGTATATTCCTCTGCAAGCCCTTTATAATAAGTAGCGAGATTATGCCCCGTTCCCCTACTACCGGAGTGCGTTACCAATGCGACAAATTCATCGCCTTTCTTCAATGGAAGCCATGGTTTCTCCTGTATTACCTTCCCTACCATTATATCTGCAAAGTGATTTCCGCTCCCTGAACTTCCCAGCTGTCTATCTGCCTTGTCTCGTAAGCGGCGCACCGCATCAATCTCATCCCAGCGCGGGTCGTCCTGCACGGGATGCGATCGCTTATTGAAACCAAAATTAGCTCCGAGACCAAATTCTGTCACCGAATCCAGGTCCGCTGCAAGCTTGGATCTATGTCGTTCAAATGCTTCCACAGAAATATCCAATATGCTCATCTTCACCCTACAAGCAATATCAAAGCCCACAAATGCAGGCGACACTGCATTACGCAGAGCAACTACTCCACCCACCGGTAAGGCGTAACCCGGATGCGCATCGGGCAGAAGTGCTCCTGAAATTGCCACAGGTAGACGGCAGGCTTCTTCCAGTTGATCATAAGCCCACTGATCGATATCGATTCCCACATTTCCATAAACAGAAATCGGCACCGCGGAATCGGCATAAACTAATTTCTGGTCAGGCACACCATGCTCCAATCTCAATTTGATAAGGGCTTCATCAGGATGCATACCTTGATTGTTCACCAGGTTATGCATTATTTGTGCCAAACGCGGAAAATCCGGATCTGATTGATTATATCCATTCTTCAGAAGAAATTCGTGAGTATTCATCGTCCTTAAATTATCTTTTTACCAATTGCTCTTAAAGTCCTAACCACAGAAAGTATATATTTGTTATATTACCAGACATTTAGGCAGATAAAGTAATAAAATCACAGTTATGAAACGTAGTTCAAGCCAATCCACTCCACTCAGACCCGAAGGGGAACGCGTTCTCAACGCGCCTATTCTCGACATTAATCTCCGCGATTATATAGAAAAAATAAAAGCAGAAAAAACCTGGCAGGAAACGGGAAAGAATACTATCACCTTATTCAAGTCGTCAACCTTGCGGATATTACTTATAGGCCTGAATAAAGGTTCAGAACTTAAGAGGCACAAGACTGATAAAGTTATCAGCGTTCAGGTTCTGGAAGGCAACTTAAGATTTATCACCGGAGATAAAGTCACTGCGCTTGGCAAGGGGCACTTAATCACCTTACACCCCAAGATTCCTCATAGCGTTGAGTCAGACGCGGAAAGTTTCTTCCTCCTCACATTAGCCAATGTTCCTGAATAATATGACGGATTACAAACACATAATCCTACAGACTTCAATACATTTGTAATGTAGTTACTTTTCATAAAACTAAGCCTCATCTATGGCAAAAGCGTTGATTATATATGCGAGTATGACGGGCAACACTGAAGGTATCGCGCTGTACCTCGGAGAAGAAATGAACCGCCTGGGAGTCGAGACAGAAGTCGTAAATTGTCTGCAAGCAGATGCAGATGAATTTTTGGATTATGACATCTGCGTAGTCGCAGTCTATACCTATGGTCGCGAGGGAGATATACCCGATGAAATGTATTATTTCTTTGAAGATTTAGGTGAACTGGATTTATCGGACAAAGTATATGGCGTTCTGGGTTCAGGTGAGGAGTTCTACGGCTATTACTGCAAGGCTGTAGATACATTTGTAGATCAGTTTGAAAAAACCGGTGCTTTCCGCGGTTCCTGGACTGTCAAGATAGAATTAAATCTTGAAGAGGATGATAAGCCACGTGTTACCGCTTTCGCAAATAATCTGATTAAGGCTTATAACGAGCGGACAGGTAAACTGGTGGACGGGTGAACGAGTAGACAAGTTGATAGAATCTGTGAATTTCTCAGATTTACACAGATTCAATCCGCGATAATTAGCGCTGCTTTTCCAAGCATCCGCGTAATCAGTGTTCCATAACTCATTGCCAAGAAGTTAAAGCCAATTATATAGATATAACATGGGTATATTATGGATATTTCATTCCTGGAACCATACCGCAAAGCCACACAAAGAAGCAGAGATTCGCAAAGGAAAGGCGTCCACTGAAAAGGAATGTGACACTCTGTGCTTATCTGCGGGAGTTAAAAACCAAGTATATATAGAACGCGGATAACGCGGATACTCTGTACCGCAGATTTACGCTGATTTAACTCGTGACGCTGTACGCTTCTCTGCGGAACCGTATAAATAGCACCGTAGGTGCGACACCTTGGTAGCGCCGCAGTTACATTGAATAAAGAGGGCCGTAGGCCTGTCACTATGAAATATTTGCGGTAATTAGTAAAGCTCGCGTTCTATAAAAAAGACTTCTTCGCCTCCGCATACTCCCCTTTGAACCGCTTAACAAGTTCAGCCACCGTCGGCACATCATCAATTCCACAGACTCCCTGCCCTGCCGACCAGATATCTTTCCAAGCCTTGGCTTCAGTATCGTACATCCCGGACATATCAACGGAACTACCATCTTCTTTCACTCCGGCTTCTTTTATCTTCTGCGCAAAGAAAGAAGCATGTACACCACTTACTTTATCCGTATAAACGATATCATCAATTCCGGAATCGAGAATCATCTGCTTATATTCTGGAACGGCCCTACATTCCTTGGTTGCAATAAATCGCGTTCCCAAATAGGCAAAGTCAGCTCCCATAATCTGAGCAGCCAGAACTTGATTTCCCGTATTTATGCTTCCTGCCAGAATAATTGTACCATCATAAAATCGCTTAACCTCTGTCACCAAGGCAAATGGACTTGCAGTACCTGCATGTCCACCGGCACCGGCGGCTACACAGATAATCCCATCTACACCTGCCTCGGCCGCTTTTTCTGCATGGCGTTTTTTAATTACATCGTGAAAAACCAATCCTCCATAACTATGAACTGCATCTACTACCTCCTTTACTGCACCGAGAGAAGTAATGACAATAGGTACTTTATACTTCACGCAGAGTTCCGTATCGCGTTGTACCCGGGCATTGCTCCAGTGTACGATGAGATTTACTGCAAATGGCGCAGCTTTCTTCCCTGTTTCATTTTCGTATTCTGCCAATGCCGTAGTCACCTCCTTCAGCATCTCCTCAAATTCCTCTGAAGTTCTGCCATTCAAGGAGGGAAAGGAACCAACGATCCCATTCTTACAGCTTTCAATGACCATTTCAGTACCGGAAACAATAAACATAGGTGCCACTATAACAGGTATAGTCAGCCTTGTCTTTAATTCAGCTATTGTCATAAAATCTAGTTTATACTTTGCAAGATGATGAAAACTCTAACTTACTGCAATTCGATGAGATTTCTTCAAAAACTATAACCAACGTCGAGTTCTTTGAAGAAAATTCTCGTAATCCTGGCCAAATTTCTCTTTTAATATCCTTTCTTCCGGCATGATCTGATAACGCGTTATATAGCTCATAAAAAATGAGGCCCCCAGTATACTGATAATATTCCCAAAGTATATCACTAATGCAAGGAGTCCAAATAACAGTCCAAGATACATCGGATTGCGCGTAATCTTATATACTCCTTCGGTTACCAGAAAGCTACTCGTTTCGGGCTTAGTCGGATTAGTTGTCGTAGAGTGTTTTAGAAAAATAAGTATCCCTAGAGAGCCAAAGACTACTGCCAAAAGAACCAGCAACAGGGCCGTATATTTCTGTCCTGCGAATGAGAATGACATGCGTGGAAATAACCAATGAAGAAGCCAGATTATACCCGCAGATATTAAGGCGACTATAGGTGGATGTATGCGTAATTCCAGAGATTTCATATTTGCTTCTTTTTAATGGCTGTTATCAATTTCAATCACAGTGGTATATTAACAGAGAAACATACAAAATCGTTTTAACCCGCATTATTCATGATTTTTGCAAAAGCTAAGTATGGGTTCCTCTTTATCAGAGATTTAAATAGAATAGTGTAAGTTGTTCATTCCTCAATTTTGAGCTATTGATTGCGTTATCTTCGGGCATCTACTTCGTTGCGGATCCCTTGCGGTAGAGGGCTACAGCGGCAGAATCCGCGTCTAGTATCTACCCGAAGCTAACGCTCATGAATTATTGCGGTTAATATTGAAGCGGCTTATTAAGTTCTTTAGTTATACTGTCTTTTGTAAAGGACAAAGTAAACATTTGCGTAAGCTGACAAAGTCCGATTAATCCTGACATAACTTGCCTAATAATTAAAGGT
>CAYRFF010000084.1:0-8446 GCA_964423575.1 uncultured Saprospiraceae bacterium
CTCCACACTACCGCGCAACAGCCTTGGCACGTTTCTCGCGTATAACTACGACGTTTACCTGCCCCGGATACTTCAACTGATCCTGGATCTTCTGAGAAATCATAAAAGCCAAGTCATCCGCATACTTATCGCTTACCTTTTCTGCTTCAACGATTACGCGCAACTCCCTACCCGCCTGCATAGCATAGGCTTTCTGAACGCCATCGTAACTGATAGCAAGTTCTTCCAGCTCCTCGATACGCTTCATGTAGGATTCCATAATCTCTCTTCTCGCGCCCGGACGTGCTCCTGAAATCGCGTCGCAAATCTGAACTATCGGAGAAATGATATTATTCATCTCAATTTCATCGTGATGCGCTCCTACAGCGTTTACGACTATGGGATCCTCGTTGTATTTCTCCATCAGTTTCTTACCGATAAGCGCGTGTGACAATTCCAAATCTTCTTCACTCACTTTACCGATATCATGCAACAAACCGGCTCTCTTGGCTAGTTCCGCCTGCTTGGGGCTCAGGCCGAGCTCTGAAGCCATAATAGCACAGAGATTGGCAGTTTCAATAGAGTGCTTAAGCAGGTTCTGTCCATAAGAAGACCTGAAGCGCATTCTACCTACCATCTTGATGAGATACGGCTTCATTCCGTGGATATTCAACTCAATAATCGTGCGTTCTCCGATTTCAATAATCTGCTCATCGAGTTCTTTCTGGACTTTCTCCACAACTTCCTCAATGCGTGCAGGGTGTATCCTTCCGTCAGCTACAAGACGCTTCAGAGCAATACGACATACTTCTCTCCTTATCGGATCAAAGGATGAAATGACTATTGCTTCCGGCGTATCATCCACGATAATTTCGGCGCCTGTTGCAGCTTCCAGAGTTCTGATATTTCTTCCTTCTCTACCGATTATCTGTCCTTTGATATCGTCGGAATCAAGGTTAAATACGGTGATAGTATTTTCTATAGCAATCTCAGCACACATGCGCTGCATTGACTGGATAAGAATTTTCTTTGCTTTCCTATTGGCAGTAGATTCAGCTTCCATGAGGATTTCCTTTTTAATGGAAAGTGCGTCTGTCTCGGCTTTATCTCTTACAGCATCGAGAAGCTCTTTTCTCGCTTCTTTTTCAGTCATCCCGGATATTTTCTCAAGCTCCTTAATCCTCTGTTCGTTGAGTTGGCTTACTTCTGCCTGTTTAGTCTGGAGCACTCTTACTTGCTTGCGAATGTTCTCCTGTTCAGCTTTCATTTCAGACTTTTCCAGCTTGAGCTCTTCGTTCCACTTATTGAGTTTTTCCTGGCGCTTTTCAAGTTCTCTATCCTTTTCCTTAAACTCGCTTTCTTTCTCTCTTACAATGATGTTGTGCTTGGATTTCTGCTCATCAAACTGTGCCTTGAGGCTGGCATACTTCTCTTTAGCCTGCTGGATTTTCTGTTGTTTGATGCTTTCATTCTTGGATTCAGCTCTGGAAACAATCTTTTCCGACTTGGTTTCCGCTTCTGAAATGATGCGTTGTGCCGACAATCTGGCTTTTTCAATCTCTAGATCAGATTTCTGATTGATTTCCTGTATTTTGGCAGCGTTGGCCTTCTGTAGTGCAGCTCGCACTATAAAATAACTCGCGACAGCAGCAAGCACGGCCACAGAGATTACTATGATATATTCCATAAATATTTAAGTCTTAAAATTAATATTTAAGACCGGAGAATAGAATCCAATACCTCATCGATGCGATTGAACTGGCTCAGCAGCTCCTTATTGTCGTCGGCTGCGGCTTTGGGCCGCTTCTGATAAGCTTCCACCGCATAGGTTAAGAGAGTCATAGACATACAATCCTGCAAATCATTTTTATTGTATTGCAATTGCAAATCCTGTAACTTCTTATTGATATCCCTAGCGATTCTTACAATCATGTCTACTTCAGATTCCTGAACTCTTACCGGATACTCTCTCCCGGCAATCGTTACAGAAATTTTCCTCAGTTTAGCCTCTGCCATAAGTTATAGCTTTTTCAGGTGATCTAGACATTCATCAATAACTGTTATGTATTGCTGAATTTCCTTTCTCAGATCACCGTTTAATTCACCACCATTCAATCGATCTGCCTCAGTCCCCTCTAATCTTCTCTCCAGATCTTGATTTTCCTGTTTCAATGTTTCAATTACGCTGAGGTTTTCCTCATGCAATCGCGCAAGCTCGTCTTTTTCTTTTTCTAAGCTCAACATTTTATTCCTGACCTCTTCAAGTCTCGAATAAACGTCCTTTAACTTGCTCTCTAATTCAAACATTTGCAATAAATATATAAATTTAATTATTGAATCACAAATTTACCGAAAATTCCACCGATATTTCAAGCTATCACAGCGGTAAAATTATCGCAACTCAATTCCCAATTTTCCTTTTAAGTCAGACAATACTTTTTTCATCAGGCTTTCTATCTGCTTTTCCTGCATTGTCTGGTTCTCATCCTGCAACTCCAGATGTACTGCAAGACTGTGTTTATCAGCTCCCAGCCTTTCGTCATCTGTATAAATATCAAATAAGGACATGGAGACTAGATGATTTTTCAGCGCCCTGGATATCACCTTCTCTATCTCACTGTATGAGATAGATTTTTCTGCAACCAAAGCCAGATCTCTATGTATTGACGGAAACTTATTGACATTTTTATACACGAGATTTCCAGACGGAATATTTTTGCGGATAACATCCCAGTTAAATACCGCTGTGAATATGTCTGTTTCGATATCAAATTTATCGCTCACAGAGTTCTTCACTTTTCCGAAGCTCACCAGATTCATCGGTCCTCTAAAGTATTTCAGGCCATAAGAATAGTACTTATCACCTGAAAGCTCTTCTGACTGATATCCGCTAATTCCTAGTCTTTGCAAAACTCCTTCAACATGCGCCTTCAAGTCATAAAAGTCCACCTGCACTGCATTCCCTCCGGACCAATGCGCATTCCTCGTTGTTCCGCTGAGTAAAAGGCTGAGCGAAAAATGCTCCTCGTACTTACCGTCAACTTTACCGTAACTTTTCCCCCACTCGTAAAATGCAAAGTCCCTCTGATTTCTGTTTATATTGTAAGCTGCTGTTTCCAGCGCGGATACGTTCATATCCGGTCTCATAATATCCAGATTCTTATTGGAAGTATTGTTGATGAACACGAGTTCTTCCTTGTCCTCATAATAGCCGGAATCGGTCAATGACACGTTCATCATCTCATAAAAGCCTCTTCCCTGAAGCATTCTGCTGATATCGCGTCTCAGAGATTGTTCGTCCGGCAATGTGACCGGGAACGCTGCACTATTTGACGTACTTACAGCATCTACCTGATCAAATCCATAAATCCTCAGAATCTCTTCAATAACGTCCACTTCCCGTGTAACATCATTCTTATCGGTAGGAATCTGGACTTTTACTGAAGTCTTGGACTCGGAAGAAATTCTAATTCCCAGAGCTTCCAATATTCTCTTTATTTCCACAGAATCAATCTCCTTTCCTATCAGTTCATTCACTCTCTGGAATCTCAGATCGACGATATGTGGCTGAATTTCTTCCGGATAATGTTCAACGATTTCAGACGCAATTTTACCACCTGCCAATTCTGTCAGCATCGTTGCCGCCCGCTCCAGCACATCACGCACGATGGACGGATTGCTTCCCTTTTCAAACACCTTGGCAGCATCTGTTCTCAGGAAGTGTTTCATCGATGTTTTCCTTATGGTTTCAGCGTCAAAGTGCGCTGATTCAAGGAAAATCGTTTTGGTTCCATCGCTTACACCGGAGTCAAGCCCGCCGTAAACGCCCGCCATACACATTGCATTATCTTCCTTATCGCAGATAATCAGATCTTCCTGCAATAATTCAACCTTCTTATCGTCCAGTGTTGTGAAGATTGTACCTTTCGGCAAATGTTGAACTCGGATCTCATTTCCGGCTATTTTATCATAATCAAATGCATGCAGAGGTTGCCCTACATCGTGCAGGATAAAATTGGTCATATCCACCACATTGTTTAATGGTTTCTGACCTATGCTTTTCAGCAAATTTTGCATCCATTCCGGCGATTCACCGACCGTTATATTATCTATCACGATTCCGGCATACCGCGGACAAGCCTCGGTAGCTATGATATTTAACTTAATGTCTTTGTGCTCAGAAACTCCCGGGAGTTCTGCCGCCACTTCTTTCAATTCGTAATCCTCTCCGGAATGTATTTTAAAATAAGCAAGCAAATCTCTTGCTACCCCTCTGTGGTGTGTTGCGTCAGAGCGATTGGGAGTGAGTCCGATTTCATAGACGACATCAGAATACACTTCTATATAATCACTCAGTGGCTTTCCTGCTTCATAATTATCAGGAAGTACCATAATTCCTTCTCCTGAAGTTCCTATTGAAAGTTCGGTTTCTGAGCAAATCATTCCACTGGATGATACTCCTCGGATTTTGGCTTTCTTAATATTGAATTCTTCCCCATCAGGATATAGCGTAGCTCCTACTTTTGCGACAGCTACAGTCTGCCCTGCAGCGACATTGGGAGCACCACATACAATCTGCAGATTTTCCTCTTCTCCTACGTCTACGGTTGTTACACTTAATCTATCTGCGTCCGGATGCTTTTCACTTTCCAGGACTTTTCCTATAACTACCCCTTCCAGATTTCCCTGAACAGAGGAAAACCTCTCCATTCCTTCCACCTCAAGCCCAAGGCTCGTCAATATATCCCCGAGTGTCTCAGCCTCCATATTTTTCAAGTCAATATGACGGTTGAGCCAATTATATGATATTTTCATTTAATGTATTTATACTGATTTAAGCTGCAAAGATACAGTCCTGCGCGCTAAGGGCAAATTTTCTTGCCTCCTCTATGATAATATTTTCATATTCTCAGTCAATAAGACTCGCTTTAGCAGCCTGAAGACAGGTAAGTAGCTGATCTTTTCTATGCACAACCACAACTGTATGCATATTTTCAGGATTATTCCATGCTTTCCCTTCTTCGGGTGGCAGAATATCCACTGTCCTGCGTATCTCAATCAATTCATTTCTATTCAATGGCTGAGAGATAAGATCTCCTGTAGCAGCCTGAGAATAAATATCCCGCAAAACGTAATTGTGTACGTATTCTTCTATGATTTCCTGTTTATCGGTCTGATAGTCCACGATGCCGTTCTCAAGGAGCATAAATGTAATATACACTTCTCCATCGATATCCTTAACAGGTCTTATATGAGCCGTACTCGTCAACTTGCGCGTATCGCTATCGTATTTATTTTCAACGGTCAGAAGAAGTTCAGCTTCTACTTTTAACCTTTCTTCTAGAGCCTTTCCATAATTATTGGTAGAGCTTACGACATGCCCGTCAAGCCCGGGAAGATTAAAGTTAAATCTGTCAAACATCGCTGCCGGCAATCCCATTATTTCCTGTTCAACGAGATTGGCAATCGCGTCTGCCTTGTCCAGCCTGAAGTCATATTTACTATTCAGATGCGGGCTTGTAAACGAACTGTACTTAGGAGCGTGAATAGAAACCGGAATCACATTTTCTCCGTATTGTATAACCAGATTATTGATTTCCGTAGCAGCTGTAGGACAGTTGGTACATTTTACGCCTGTAAAATCTTCAATCAGGACGGCTTTATCTCCATCGATATTTAATTGAGGAATTTCAGGCGGAATTTCCGTACATGCTGCAAACAGATAAACAAGAAGAGCAAATAGTCCTATATATTTTATTGAATACTTCATCTTTATTTAATTTTAAAAAACAGAATTAACGGTAAATTTCATTCCACTAAATGCCGGCTCAAGTCTACAAATTCCACCGGTGCACACTATTCCTTCAACTTGTTTCACATAGGCAAGACTAAATCGATTGGAGCCTTGTGTGTAGGTGACCGCTGCTGTCGGATAGTGATTGGCTCCGGTGCTTCTCCCCTTGGGATTGATGTTATACATATCACTCAGTGTAAATATCCACTTAGGTGCAATACTGTATTCTGCCAGTAGCAGAACCCAATCGCCGTAATCCACGTCATTATCTTCTTCGGAAATTCCGGCCCAGTTAAAGTCGGTCTTCATATACTGAAGTTCAAAGCGTATTGCATTCCTTCTGTTGATATTGTGTCTGTATTCAAATACGGGCGTTATTGCCTGCACTATACCGCGGTCTGCACGCTCATTAAGGAATACTCCTTGGTTGGCTGCCATAAGCTGTACTCCTGCTGTAAAATAATTATTTCTATTGGGTTCAAAGGTAACTGTAGGGAATATTTCTCTGTAGAGTTTAATAGAATCGAGGTTATTTATCATTGCCATGCTCATCGCTGCCGACCATTTGTCATTGAATCTATAACCGAGATCCAGCTGGTATGCCATTTCTCCCAATTCCTGAGATGCAGGCTGATATCTCGATGTGAGCTGAAACAGGTTCTGCTGAGACATCGGAGGCAGGAAGGCTATTGAACCAAGGTTTAATTCCTGAGTAGGCAGGACACGATGATAGAAATATTCGGTACGTTTTATATCAAAATTGGCCCCGAAACCGCCATTTGCGTAAGCTAAAGAACTATAAAAGACAGTTCCCGGCTTATACACGTATTTACCAAGAGACTTAGAGCCGTCGAGATTCGTCTTTTGTGCGAGATCATCGTATACCGGTTCTGCAGTCTTATACGCTGCTTCAACATACCAGGAAATCGGCCCTACCGTCATTGTATTATGCAGGGTAAATGCGTAATTATTGTAACGCGCCCCAATGCTGTCCTCAGGACTGTACGTTGCCAATGTCCTTACGAGGTTATCCATATTGCCATCATCCAAAGTCCTGTTCACTATACCGATTCCCGGCGCAAATGTCCAAATGGTTGTATCTCCTAGCATGAAGAAACCGTCGATGGATCCTCCCACCAGTACGGGATCATACAAGTCAAATCTTCTCTTCTGTCTTCCCGTAAAAGCTTTTACTTCCCAGTTATCACCCAGGAAATACTTCAATCGCAATCCTACGAGTGCATTGTCGATTGCAAGAGCACGCTCTTCATAAGCTCTATAAATAATACCGCTACCTATCTGATCGTAGATGTATCCCGCTGTAATGTCCAGGTCACCTATTTCCTTATTGATGTGCCAGTACCCGATGCCGAGATTGGTATAGGAAGAATTGGGATTGATGAGATTGGAATTATTGAATAGATCAAATCTCAGACCGAAGTCAAATCCCCAGTTATTATAGTTCAGGTTGAGCCAGCTTTCTCCTCCGAAGAGTTGATGATCGTACTGAGGCGTTCCATAAGCACCAAGGAGAGAGTCTCTCATAAAGAAATTGGCATTGGTCTCAAGGTTTCCGGAAAAGTGTTGACTAAACAGGCCTGTAACAGGCGTAATAAACAATAATAACAGGATTGAGTAGATATATTTCTTCATACAATCAAATGGTTAATAAGCGTTAAAGTCTTGTTAAAGGGTAAACTTGACCCGGTCAAATGTATTAATTGTAGTGAAAGTTAGCTAAGTTTAACCTTTAAATCTAAATATTTTCCATAATTATAATTCATTTTAATAATTACTGCGATGAAAAAACTACTCTTTTTACTCTTTTTCCTTCCGGTATTCTTATACGGACAAAATGTTCTTCCTTCCGTCGATGTCAAAACTCTCGATGGCAAAACCGTAAATATTAAAGATGCTGTAGCTGAAAACGAATTGACTGTTCTGAGCTTTTGGGCAACGTGGTGTAAACCTTGCCACAATGAACTCGACAATGTTGCCAAGATATATGATGACTGGAAAAAGGATTATAATGTAGAGTTAATCGCTGTGACTGTTGATGATTCAAGAGGCTTTACCAGAGTAAAGCCGATGATCAGCAGAAAAGGATGGAAATATTCTTTCCTGTCAGATATGAATCAGGACTTACAAAGAGCACTGAACTTCAAGACTATTCCGCAGACCTTTGTCGTCAATAAAAAAGGAGAGATACTATACTCCCATTCAGGTTATGTCCCGGGTAATGAATTTGACCTTGAGGATAAGCTGAAGGAGTTTTCCAAGTGAGTATCAGTAGTCGGCCCTTCGAGTCTGCGAAACAAGTTTCGCTTTAATAGTATAGGAAACATTAAAGAACTAATACGCGACGCTTCGCTGCTTGAAAAATAGGAATAGCTGTTAGCAAAAGCTAGCAGTTCTTTCCTCTACGGACGATTTTGACAGTTTATTAAAAAGTTTATTGATTTATGTTTAGAGCCGCACGGTGGTCATTGAGCGGAATAACATCTTGCTAATGTGTAGGGACGCACGGTGGTTATTGAGCAATACAGCATCTTGCTAATGTGTAGGGACGCACGGCCGTGCGTCCCTACACATTTAAGCGCATCAGCTGTAGTCGAAATGCCGTGCGTCCCTACACATTTAAGCGCATCAGCTGTAGTCGAAATGCCGTGCGTC
>CAYRFF010000085.1:0-8148 GCA_964423575.1 uncultured Saprospiraceae bacterium
ATGATCCGGATGGAGAGGAGGGGCCTTGTAGCGCTGTTTCTGCTTCGATGACTCTGAGCTTTAATCAAGTTGTAATTACGATAACAGAACAAGATGATTTGTGTGAAGATGCCGGCTCTGTTACCTTGACAGCAAGCCCTGCGGGAGGTAGCTGGAGCGGACCGGGAGTAAACGGGAATACCTTTAATCCTGCACAGGCAGGCCCGGGAACACACACAATTAAGTATAGCATCGATGGCCAATGCCCTGCAACGGAAGAAATAAGTATAACTGTTTTCCCGCTTCCGCAAATTGTAATTGAGCCGGTGGATGAAATGTGCATTGAAGAAACCGTTAATCTGACCGCAAGTCCAGCAGGTGGAACATGGTCAGGAGATTATCTCTCAGGCAGTACATTTACGCCGATGACTAGTGGTAGCTTTGAACTGATATACTCTTATACTGATGGAAATGGTTGTAGTAACTCTGCCATTATTACCATCGTCGTTGAGGATTGTGGTTGTGAAGATCCGGCAAGAGCAAATGCTGGAGACGATGCAACTATTTGCGTAAGCGAAACATATACCCTGAACGGCAGCATTACCAATGTGAATAATGCCACCTGGACTACTTAGTGGAAGCGGAACATTTGACGATCCTAATCGACTGGATGCAACATATTTCCCTAGTCAGGCTGATTATGCAAATGGCTCAGTAAGATTAACGCTTCTCACGGATGATCCTGATGGAGATGGACCTTGTAGACCGGCTTCGGATGCGATGACACTTTTCTTCATAAAAACAGAAATAACTATTGCAGAACAGTCTCCACTCTGTGAGGATGCAGATGCTGTTATACTGATAGCAACACCTGCAGGAGGTAGCTGGAGCGGCACGGGTGTTAGTGGAAATACCTTTGATCCCAAGGTTGTCGGACCGGGAACTTATACTATAAGATATAGTATCGAAGGACAATGTCCTGCTACGGAAGAAATTAGTATTATAGTTAATCCGCTACCGGTCATTGAAATTGAACCCGTGGATAAAATGTGTATTGATGAATCTGTGACTTTAATTGCGACGCCTGCGGGAGGTAGTTGGTCAGGAGAGAATATTACTGGAAATATATTCACACCTCAGACGGGTGGCAACTATACACTGGTATATACCTATACTGATGCCAATGGCTGTAGTAATTCCGCGACGATTACCATTTCGGTCGATGATTGCGGATGTGAGGATCCGCCTACGGCTTATGCCGGACAAGATGCTACTATCTGCTACGGAGAAACATATACGCTGAATGGCAGTATTACAAATGCCAATTCGGGAACCTGGACTACAAGTGGCACCGGAACATTTGATAATGCAAATAGACTGGATGCAACCTATACGCCTAGCCAGGAAGATTATAATAAAGGTTCAGTGAGATTGACTCTTATTACTGATGATCCTGATGGTGAAGGACCTTGTAAGGCTGCTTCTGACTATATGATCTTGAATATTGTTTACCTGGGCGAGATTAACTTGCTGGTACAAAATGCTGATTGCAATAACCCAATGGGTTCACTGACCATATTGCCACCGGCATCGGAACTGTATAATTTCTCACTGGATAATGGAAACAGCTTTACCGATTCTACTAAGTTTGTTCTGGAGCCTGGAAGCTATACTTTGATTTATATGGATCCGATTTCAGGTTGTCAAGCAGAAGCGGATTTCGTAATAAGGCCTGCACCGGTTATTGATGTAAACTGGAAGTTGACGTCGCAAGCATGCTCAGGCGCAAAGAGCAATTATATTGATATTTTCTCAGTGCGTAATATGACATTGCCTGTTGAGGTATATATTGATGGCGTTTTCAAGGCGACTATTTCATCATTCCCGGCAAGAATCAACCATTTGGATCTGGGTGAGCATAGTCTCTTTGTTATGGACTCCGGAGATTGCTTGTATGAAGATAATTTTACGATTTCAGAATTTTCCGATATCGGTATCGAGATTGAAGGACTGTATATTATTAACGAAGGAGAAAGTGTAGTATTTGAACCAAAAGTGAGCAATGCCTACACTTCGATTTCCTGGTCTCCGCCGGATTATCTGTCTTGTACCAGCTGTCATAGTCCTACTGTTACACCGGAAAGAAATATGATTTATTGGGTGACTGTTACGGATGAACAAGGTTGTCAGGATTCGGCAATGGTAAGAGTTGTTATCAGGAAGAATATAAATGTATACACTCCTAATATATTCACGCCAAACAATGATGGCATAAACGACTACTTCACCATATATACTGATGACAAAAAGATTGATAGGATTGAGAATCTGAAAGTGTATTCTCGCTGGGGAGAATTACTTTATGAAAACTCTAAATTCCCACCTAACGTACCTACAGAGGGATGGGATGGAACATTCAAGGGGCAACCTATGGATCCCGATGTGTTTATGTGGAATGCTGAAATTGATATACCGGGAGAGGGCCTCAGGATTATAAGAGGAGATGTATCGTTAATCCGATAGTTAAAAGTCAAAATAATTGAATGATAATCTAGAGTGAGATAAAACTCCGTTATATAGAGAATGAGAAGCAGCATAAATCTATTAATTCTGACTTGTATTGTCGTTTTGATGCATTTCGATAGCAAGGCTCAACATGGTATTTCAGTTGGCATAAGTGCGGTAAGAACGAGTATTCATACAGAGCAGATGAATACTTTTTTCCAAGAGTTTAATAAGTATCACGATGGAGCCGGCTTTGCACCGTTCAAAGACTTTCGTAGTTCCGTTGTCAGCCCGGGTTTTACAGGTGGATGGAGGTTCCAAAAGGAAGGCGGTGGTTTTTCAGGGTCCATGTTGGTTATGTATGGTTGGGATAAACAAGATGATTACAACACCAGACTCATTCAGAATTCCGGTTATGAACTGATATATAAAAGCCGGAACACAGATTTTATCCTTGAGTTGGGTTACAATATCAAAGATAGAGTATTCATACATTTTGTAACAGGAGCAGGTTATAGCGATGAATCTATCGCTATCTGGAAGGTTTATGCTAATGGAGATAAAACCATGACTAATGAAAATGACTTACCCGGTTATTATGAAAGTGGAACAGGACACCTCTCTTTTGGAGGCTCGCTGGGCGTTAAAATAGGTCGAGTTTATATTCCGTTTCGCGTTACTTATGCTATACCTTTTATGGGAGCCTTTACCGATGCTTATGAAGCTTTGCCATTTATGGATCACAGCAATATTCACAAGTGGCGTGCTTCGGAAATTCCGACTAGTTATGAACTTTGGGTGAGAGATTTACCGGGTTTTTCAAATGAAAGCCTCCATACTCAAAACACTGTTCACGGAGATTTTAGAATAGGCTGGCGCTTTCAAATCGGAGTGGAAATTGCATTTTTCTTTGATGAAAAGGGGAAATTTATAAAATAGGGAATATGCGGAAGTTAATTGTTGCCTTTATTGCTGTATCCATACTGTTTACCTTGGGAAGTTGCCGGAAAGAAGGTGCCAAAATAGGCAATCGCCTTGAAGGAGAATGGAATGTGAAGACGTATATCGTATCTGAAATTTATTCGGATGGTACGGAGAAAGTGACTCAGGAATATTCCGACGCCGGAAACTGGTCCTTCGAGTTGACAGATGATGATCCGGATCTGGATTATATACTACAATACGAATTTGATTTTACTGCTGGCCCCACTCCCGCTTCGGAAAAAGGGACGATTTTCATTTCTGAAGAAGGTTATAGGATGATTTTCATCAAATATTGGTGCAATCGTGAGATTGGCTGTGATATGATGTATAATATCAAGGAATGGTCACGCAACCGTATGGTTCTGGAACAATTTAATCCTCAAAACTTCAAGCCGCAAGATCCACCTAGAAATTTGCGAAATCTGGTGCCTGATCAGGATCCGAATTCGGAAGCAGTCGTTTATAAACTGAAGATGGTTATTGAGCGATAACTTACAGTAAGAAAGTCCGATATTAGGCAAGAAAAATCAAAATCATTTTTTGTCCGTATATTGGTAAAAAGTTTCAAAAAAGATGAGAGTTAATATTACTTTCCTTAGGTATGGCTGGATACTGTTATTGAGTTTATTCAGCGTTTCTCTATTTGCGCAAGCTACATTACCCGATAACTTTGATACCTGGCTTGAAGAAGCACGTCAAGACTGGAATATTCCCGGAATGATAGTGGGCGTTGTTAAAGACGGCGAGGTGCTTTATGCGCGAGGATTTGGGGAGAAACAGCTGGGAAGCGGAGAAATGGTGGATGATAATACGATTTTCAGTATTGCATCTGTGAGCAAGAATATGACGGCTGCCGCGCTTGCCATTCTCGTAGATGAGGGCAAAATTCACTGGGATGATCCGATTGTTAAGCATATCCCATGGTTTCAGTTCAAAGATCCATGGATTACACGGGAGGCGACCTTGAGAGATGCGCTTACACATCGGATTGGACTTGGGCGTATCTTAGGAAACCGTCTGCATTTTATGACGAATAGTTCCAGAGATGAAGTGCTATATCAGATGCGGTATATGGATTTTGAGATACCTTTCCGAAGCGGCTTTGTGTACAACAATATTATGTACTCTCTTGCAGGGCAGATTATAGAATATACGGATGGCCGCAGCTGGGATGATTTTATGAAAGAGGAACTTTTTGCACCACTGGAAATGCACAGTGCTACTACAAGTATTACCGACTTAAAGAAAACCGATAATCTCGCATATCCACATCAGGAAATTGATGGAAAGATTGTTCCTATTACCAGGAGGAACTGGGATAATGCCGGTCCGGCAGCAGGAGTAAATGCTTCTGTGAATGACCTGAATAAGTGGCTTTTATTCCAACTCGGAACTCCGGGAGAATATAAGGGCAGTACTGTTATCAGTACTCAGGAGATAAATGAACTCCGTAAACCTCAGAACGTACGCAGACAGGCAGATCCGATGGCTCCGATTGCAGGCTACGGCTTTGGCTGGGGGATTTCGGATTATGAAGGTCTGAGGCTTATCTCACACGGTGGAGCAACAGATGGCTTTAACACTGCTATGTATCTAATTCCCGAACTGGATCTCGGTATCGTATTTTCAGGCAATACATTTAATGGTCTGGGCACTGCTATTGCCTACCAGGTGATTGATGCGGTGCTGGGAATAGAAGGGAAAGACTGGAGTACAACTTATCTGGAAAGTTACAAGACTCGGTACGACAGAACCGTAGAAGCACGCCAGAAAATACACGATGCAAGAGTTGAAAATACACAGCCTTCACTACCATTGACGGACTATACCGGAACGTACATTTCTGAAGGATATGGGAAAGTGGAAGTGCGAATGGAGCAAGGTGCCTTAGTGATGAGATTCTGGGATTCTGAGGAACTGGAAGCAGAACTTGAACACTGGCACTATGACACTTTCCGTGCAGTGTGGAAGAATCGTGCACAAAGGGAGGAGTTTATGGGCTTTCAACTGGGATTTGATGGGAAAGTCGAGTCTTTAGAGTTTGAATTTGTGCTACGCCCTATGTTGTTACAGGTGGGTGCCTATCCGTCTAATTATACGCATAAGGAGAGGTTTGAGAGGGAATAGGATTATTGTTTATTTAATTTTCTTTATGTCATTTTTTCTTAATACAGCGATGTGGTCATCCTGAGTTTACGAAGGATCTTTTCACATTGTAACGAGGTCTTTTTATAGCGTACGAACCCAGTAGCAAAAGTTTCTTCACTTCGTTCAGAATGACCGCGTTTCCCATTGAGCCGCAGTGTTGAAGCAGCGGTTCTGTCCGCTGGAATCATAGGTGAAAATTCGCATAGAATTCGTTATAATTCGCGGCAATTCGCATGCTACATCGCATTAGCCACAAACCTTTAAACCTTGCATTCTTGTTATTCCTAATAGCAATCAGTCTATAAAAGAAACAAAATGGGAAAACCGCGATATACCAATGCTCTTATCAATGAATCCAGTCCTTACCTCCTACAACATGCAAACAACCCTGTAAAATGGTATCCCTGGGGTGAAGAAGCCCTGCAGAAAGCAAAGAAAGAAAATAAGCCGCTGATTATCAGTATAGGTTATGCCGCTTGCCACTGGTGCCACGTCATGGAACATGAATCATTTTCCGATATCGAAGTGGCAGACTACATGAATGAACACTTTATTTCTATCAAGGTCGATAGAGAAGAACGACCGGATATTGACCAGATTTATATGGATACGTCGATGCTGTTGACCGGTAGCGGGGGATGGCCGCTGAATGCATTTGCATTGCCTGATGGGAAACCGTTTCATACAATCACTTATTATCCCAAGGAACGCTGGCTGGCTCTTCTTGAACAGATTGTAGAACTCTACCAAGACAGAGAAAACGATATACGCAAACAAGCAAATGCTCTCACCAATAAAATCGCCAGCCAGAACCTCATCTACAGCCCCAAGGATAAAACTCAGGACGAATTAAAAGCGATATATCGCGGACTTTTCAGCAAAATAGAACATTCTCTCGACTACTTTAAAGGAGGTTTTAATCGCGCACCTAAGTTCCCATTACCTGCTGCCTGGGAATGGATGCTGCAACACGCTTTTCTCAACAAAGACGATAAAGCACTGCAAGCTGTGGAAATCACTCTGAAAAATATGGCTTATGGTGGGATAAATGACCTCATCGGCGGTGGCTTCGCACGTTATTCAACGGATGCAGAATGGATTGTACCGCATTTTGAGAAGATGCTGTACGATAATGCGCAATTAGTCAGTCTGTATGCACACGCTTATCAGTTGACGCAGAACCCGCTTTACGCAAATGTTATCCGCGAAACGCTGGCATTTGTTGAAAGGGAACTTACTGATGAAAACGGCGGATTTTATTCGTCCATCAACGCGGACAGTGAAGGTGTGGAAGGGAAATTCTATGTCTGGACGATGAAGGAATTGAAGGAGATATTCGATGAGGAGACGATACTACTTATCACTGAATATTTTAACCTGAAAAGCTACGGAAACTGGGAAGACGGCAACAATGTCCTGTATCGGACTGTCAGTAACGAAGAATTTGCGGAAAAGCATAAAACCTCGGTGCAGGAATGGGAAACAAAGCGAGCTTTTATCCGTAAAACACTCTTTGAAGTACGAGAAAAACGAATAAGACCGACGACTGATAATAAAATCCTCACTTCCTGGAATGCCGTAATGCTAAAAGGTTATCTTGATGCATATTGCGCTCTTGGGAAAGAGAAATATCTGGAAATCGCTCTTAAAAATGCAGAATTCCTCACTGAAAATATGCTAGGCACCTCTAGCAGCCTTTATCGGAATTTTATGAATTACAAAGCGTCTATTTCGGCAATGCTGGAGGATTATGCTCACCTTGGGGATGCATTTCTGGAGCTGTACCAAGTGACTTTTGATAAAGGCTGGCTGGATAAAGCAGAAGAAATCATCAGATATGTAATTGAGCACTTTTCTGATCCGGAAAACAGTCTGTTCTTTTTCACGGCAGCACACTCTCATGAGCTTGTGACCCGCAAAAAGGAAGTAGAAGACTCCGTTATGCCTTCTTCCAACGCTACTATGGCACATCTCCTCTATAAAGTCGGAACATTGACGGAAAATGAAGAATATCTGCACCGTTCTGCTGATATGCTTGCCAATATTCACGATTTAATCCCGGATTCTCCAGCTTATTTTGCACATTGGATACAGTTGATGGGAATGATGCAGCATGGAATATATGAAGTTGCGGTATTGGGAGAAAAGGCTATTGAGTTCAGTCATGATTTACAGAAGCATTATCTGCCTGTTTCTATTTTCTTAGGTGGAAATGAAGAAAATCTTCCACTGCTTGAATTCAAGTTGATTGAAGGCGATACGACTATATACGTCTGTAGCAATAAGGTCTGTCAGCAGCCGGTGAATGAGGTGGAGGATGCGTTGGGGCAGTTAAAATAGAGGGATTAAGCTATTGCAAAGATTATGAAAGTTCAACTCAATTGAGCGAGGAATCTACTGCGACCACTATGCGGTCGTATCCATTTCTGCATTATATTCTAACCTACTATGACTGCTACGCAGTCTCTTTGAGTCACTCTGACTTGTCCTGAAATAGGTTTACACAAAAAAGTGTAAAATGGACAAAGAAAG
>CAYRFF010000086.1:0-8098 GCA_964423575.1 uncultured Saprospiraceae bacterium
ATTAAAGGAGATGCTTTTGAAGTCGAAATTATAGATTATCATTAAATTATGGAAAGATTAGCTAACATACATCCAGGCGAAATATTACAAGAAGAATTTCTGATTCCCCTCGACATTACTGCTTATCGATTAGCCAAGGAAATTCATGTTCCACAGACGCGGATATCATCAATAATAAAGGGAGAGAGAAGCATTTCTGTCGATACTGCAATCCGCTTAAGTAAGTTTTTCGGGAATTCGGTTAAATTTTGGCTGAGCCTACAGACCGATTATGACATAGAGGAAATCTTAATCAAAAAAGGAAGGGAACTTGATTCTATTAAACCCATTAAAACGCAATAACCTACCGATTCAATAGAAACATGCACAACCTCTCTACAAAAAACTACTGTACCACTATCTTCTCCTGAATCTTCAGATTATTCCCTCGAATTTTCATAAAATACACTCCTGCCTGTAAAGAAGTAAGATCAATCGTGCGTCGCAACAAAGGAGAATCTTTTACCCATCCGATTTCAGAACTATTAGGTAGAACTTTTTGCCCACGGATATCATAAAACTCCACTTGAATCTCTCCTCTCATATCATCTGCAATCAGGATATTTAAGCGATCAGACACGGGATTGGGGTAGATTGTATAACCGGACTCGATATTCTCAAGGCTAGTAAATATCGTAATTTCATTACTCTGAAAATCACTCTTCCAAGGCATTACATAGTATGTATACCTTGCTGCATAATTGACTTCTTTGTCTGTCCAGTGTTTTCTATCTCCTGCAACAGATGCCAGTTTTTTATAATTATCATTATCAACTTTTCGATAAATTTCCCAGCTCTCCGGCGCATCCATATCCGATTCCCAGGATAAATACACAGAAGCATCCTGCATCAATTCTCCTCTCAATAAAATCTCGGGAACGACTTTACCACAATCCTGCATATAGCTATTTACCTCTTGCGGAAAGGTCTGCAACATAGAAAATAATACATCTCCCGGGCACTGCGTACTGCAAGCAATTCTATGTCCCGTAACACGAGGAATTATCTTGCCGGATGAAGCGTGATATGCCTTCTCAAGCGGATCAAGACCTTCTTTTTCTAGTTTCCAGCTAAGAAGTTCCTTAAGAGATTGCATCGCATTACTTGTCGGCGTTACATCAATATAAGTCCCTATCACGCAGATACCCGCTGTTTCCGGATTTTGTCCGCAGAAATGCGCTCCCTGCTTCTCATCCCCTCTGCCTTCATACACATATCCGTCCGGGTCCACCAGCCAGTTGTAGCCGATATCGTCCCAGCCATTTCCATTTACATGGTGCTTATAAAAAGACTCTACCACCGCTGCCCAATTGCTGCTGTGATTGGATGAGGCGGAATGATGCACTATCATGAACTGCTGATGCGTGGGCGCCGCTTCTTGCCTGGGCGGGCAGTTTCCGGCACACCATTGACTTCGCGAAATCATCTGTGGTTTCTCACAATCTGAGCGCTGCCGGACTATATCCTTTGGGTTTAATCTGTTTTTTAAATCGACTTTTATGAATTGTATTTCAGCTTTCGCAAATGTCTGAGCGGGGAGAATTATTTCAAAGCTAACTTTATCGTATAAATCCGTTTTTTCTTCATCGAGAAAATGAAGAAGACTCATCCATTTTCCGGCTTCGTCCATTAAATCATAATTTGCCGTCAAGGCTTGAATATCCGACCAGCTTTCTTCTGCATATCTGTATCTGAATTCCGGATGAAATTCAGTAGTTTCTTCCATACCGTCGACGCGCAATGCCCAGCTATATAGGTGATTGTTATCCAATGGGAACTCCACTTGCTCAGAATGAATTTCCTGCACGCCGACCGCATCAAATTGCAGTTGCACACTACTATATTGTGCCCAGCCTGCGAATGGCAATCCCAGGACAAAGGCTACTAAAAATATCAAGTTTCTATTCATAAAACATCGTTTTGCCAAGAGGCGTCAAACCTGTCATATCATCTGCATCGATATAACGCCTTGCCTCCAGCATCGTTTCAAATCTCATCTTATTAAACAAAGGATCGGATGGTTTCAGACTTTCGATACGCACGCGTTCTGCTGCGTGAATCATAAGTCCATCTCCCATATAAACAGCAACATGCGTAATTCTATTGCTTCCATCTTCTCTTTTCTCTCCGAAAAAGATGAGATCACCTCTGATGAGATTGGAAAGGTTGTTATCCAGTTCTATTTTCTGACCTGCTTTCACTTGTTGTGAAGCATCCCGTGGAATCACAATTCCTTGCTTGAGGAATATGGTTTTGGTATATCCTGAGCAATCCATACCATAAACGGATGTTCCACCCCAGAGATATGGCCTTCCCATTAATTGGTGGGCGATATCCAGTGTATTATCTGCCGTAAGTCTCGCGGATTGGGTCCAGCTGTCTAATTCAAGGAAATCTTCAACATTTGCGTAAGCTATACGATTATCAGGCAAGCGAAACCTCACTGAATTACCTCTTTCAATCAGCTGAACAACATTGCCAAATACGAGATCCGTAAGTTCATTTTTCATTTCCGGTTCAGCATAGGCAACACCTGAAATCGGCTGATATATGAGACGTTCACTCTCTTGCCATTCCTTAAGCTCCGCAGCATCCATCAATTCGATTCCTCCACCATCCACCCAGGCGATATAATTCTCAATGGTCCTGATGAGATACCAGTCTCCTTGCCTGAAATAAATCTTCAAAGGCATACCCATCAATGCCTGTGTAGCAAGTTGAGCACTATGGCGCGGTTCAGAACGGAGATTGGCTACAGAATTTTTGACTATGGCAAATGTATCCTTGCCCAATTCGGAATCGGGCAATAGTAGGATTTCATCCGCCACTGTGTATTTCTCTGCAAAGGTCTTCTTAACAGCCTTATAGAGGTCGCGACGATTAGTCATCCCTTTCAAAACTACTGTTTTATCTTTAAGCTCAAGGTCAAGCATACGGACATCATCCCTGTCGTCGGGGATAAATGCTCTGCTGATAGCATCGAGCTCGCTCTCGGCCTTACTCTTCGTTGATATATTTTTCTGGTTTCCTACACAAGCAACAAAAAGTACGGAAACGAGAAACAGAAAAAGGATATTTTTCACTGGACTAATTTATATTCTTTACTTGCTGAACGATTTTCTCCACAACCTCCGGATTAAGCAGTGTGGATATATCGCCAAAATTTTCATAATCGCCGGAAGCGATTTTCCTCAAGATACGTCGCATGATCTTTCCGGAACGCGTCTTGGGTAAATCTTTAACAATGATAACCTTCTCCGGTTGAGCAAAGGGACCGATTTCCTTGCGAATATGCTGGCTTATCATCTGTATAAAAGCTTTTTCATCCTCGGGCTCCACACCCGGAGTCACATACGCAAATATACCTTCACCCTTAATCGGATGCGGAAATCCCACCACGGCCGACTCCACAATCTCTTGCCGAATATTTAAAGCACTTTCAATTTCGGCAGTCCCCAATCTATGTCCGGAAACATTTATTACATCATCAACGCGACCGATAACGCGTATTCTACCTTCATTATCATATTTGGCAGAATCCCCGGAAAAATAATAGCCCGGAAATCTACTGTAATATTCCTTCTTACATCGTTCATGGTCGCCATATACCGTGCGGATTATAGATGGCCATGGGAACTTAATGCATAGGTAACCCTTTACATGTGCCTCTGTAATTACTTTGCCCTCATCATCCAGAATTTCAGGTTGTACGCCGGGTAAAGGATAGGATGCATAAGTGGGTTTACAATCTGTCACATAAGGAATCGGGCTGATAAGAATTCCTGCATTTTCAGTCTGCCACCAGGTATCCACCAGCGGACAATTCTCTTTACCTATGTTTTTATAATACCAATTCCAGGCTTCATGATTTATGGGTTCCCCAACACTTCCTATCACCTTAAGGCTGTCCAGCTTATATGGTGTCACATATTCCAGACCTTTTGCCATAAGGGAGCGAATTGCAGTCGGAGCCGTGTAAATCTGATTTACTTTATGCTTATCGCAAATTTGCCAAAATCTGCCCGGATCAGGATATGTAGGTATGCCTTCAAACATCATAGTGGTTGCTCCGGCAAGTAATGGGCCATAAACAATATACGAATGCCCGGTTATCCAGCCTATATCGGCTGTACACCAGTAAACATCACCTTCCTGATATTGGAAAACATTCAGGAATGTGTACCATGTATATAACATATAACCGGCAGTCGTATGAACAACACCTTTAGGTTTACCGGTACTTCCAGAGGTATAAAGAATAAACAACGGGTCTTCTGCATCCATAATTTCAGGTGCGCAATTGGTTGATTGCTTTTCTACAATTTCATGCCACCAGATATCCCGATCTTCTACCCAATTCATATCGGCTCCTGTACGCTTAAATACTACGCAATGATCAACTTCTACCTGACTCAGTGCATCATCGACGATTTCCTTCAATGGTATCGTCTTCTCCCCGCGTATAGACTCATCTGCCGTAAGTAAAACCTTTGCATCAGCATCTTCAATTCTACTAGCCAATGCTCTGGCAGAAAACCCACCAAAGACAACGGAATGTACTGCACCTATTCTTGCGCAGGCAAGTAAAGCGATTGCAAGCTCAGGTACCATCGGCATATATAAACAGACTCTGTCTCCTTTTTCAACTCCAAGGCTTTTCAACATATTGGCAGTTTTACATACCTCTTCATATAACTCTCTGTAACTTATATCGCGTACTTCTTCTGCAGGGTCATTTGGTTCCCATAATATAGCCGTCTGATTTCCCCGTTCATCCAAATGCCGATCGAGACAGTTTTCGGAAATATTAAGTTTAGCACCTTGAAACCATTTTATATCTGCACTCTCAAAGTTCCATTCCAGAACCTTATCCCATTTGCGATGCCAGTTAAATTCTTCTGCAAGATTACTCCAAAATTCTTCAGGAGATTCGACGCTTTTCTTATAAGCTGCATGGTATTGCTCGAGATTCTTGATTTGTACAGACATATCTTAATTTGTATTTGATACTTTAAGGTATAAAAATCTTGACGAAGAGCGGAATTCCACAGCTAAAGTTTTTAAAATGTTGTCTCAATCTCGGATTCGCAATATTTGCCGAAAGGCAGAAAGAAGTATTGTGAAAAATAAATTCTCCATAGTTTAAACAGATAAGAAAAATGCATAACCCTGACTATCCGTGCATTATGGGCTGCATTGCTCATGGCAAAATGATATAGAATCACTACTAATTCAAAAATATTTTCTCTTCCCTGATGACCTTTTCTATTCACATCCTATAAAGGGTTATAAATCACATTTTATCATTAATAAAACCATAACAAAATGAAAAGATTATTATTAGTTTTCACAGTTTTTACCTTTTTTACTGCCTTTTCTCTGACAGCGCAGACATCCTTAATTCTAGGTGTTGATGCCGGAGTTAGCTTTAACAAATTAAAAGGAACCGGAGATTTCATCGCTGACAATGCAAACGAGATGTATACCTTCGGGTATCAGGGAGGCTTGGTTGCAGGAGTTAAGTTTGGTGGCTTTTCTATCCTCACTGGAGCACAGTATAAAAAACTAGGAGGCAAAACAGAAATCACAGGCAACTGGGATTATTACGAAAATGGCCAATTCCTTTTTAACGATGATGGAGTAATCACTAATGTTCAATCCTATTCTGCTATCGGAATTCCCATTTTACTTCGCTATGAATTTGGGCATGATTTCAAAGTAACCCTATCAGCGGGTCCTTATTTTAATGTGGGTGTCGGTGAGATAACTGAAACTACAACTTATGAATTTTCCAGCAACGGTAGAAAAGGTCCTAATGAGTTCAAGTCTAGTTTTGGTAGAAAACCTGCAGATCTTATGAAGCAAACACATTTAAGTTTCTACTTCAGTCCCGGCATTCTTTACAAACTCAATGAGGATGGTTATCTGAAGTTCAATATAGGATTTGACATCGGAGGTGATATGAAAAATGAACACTATGCAGTTCAGGGTTATAAGCCATCAGGAAGTTTAAAGAGTACTGCCTTCCAGATAGGAATCGGTTACGAGCATCGCATCGATTTCAAGGCAGGAACCAAGTATTAATACCATTTATTTTATAGCCCACAATTAAAAGACAAAATAATGAAAATCTGTAAAAATTGTAACACAGAAAATGATATGCTTGCTCAGAAATGTATTCAGTGTTCTATGACCAACAACTTTATAGTCATGGAAGCAGGTACACCCAAAAAAGAAGCAGCAATTAAAAAAATATACAATTCTTGTCCTAATTGCGGCAGTTTAGAAACAGGAGAAGGCACACATTGTAATGTGTGCCATTTCCCACGAGCACAAGCAAATTCAACTTCTATAAATACGGTAAAAACTCAACACAATGAAAAGACGAGAAGCGGAAATATTTAATCTCTCATTTCTGGATGTATTAACCGGAGCTTTAGGCGCAGTCTTGTTTTTGTTTATTGTCGTTCCCAAGGGAGACGGAAAGGCTCCGGCTGTTCAACCTGAATTGCAGCTGGTTTTCGACACCGTCAATCATAAGTTTTACGGGGATATTCCTGACAGTTTGTTGTACTCTGATATCGGAGACTCTTTACTGGCAATTGTATTTAACTTTGATAAAGTGCCGACTTTAAAGGATTGTCCTCCGCAGAAACCATGTCCTGATGTAAAGAAATACGTCACCAGGATTTCAACATTGGAAAAGCAATTACAGGCACAGACAGGTCAGACCCCTGGAACTGTATCCAGAGATGCGAGTCCTACTACTACAACTTCAGCACCAAGTTCTGCATATAAAGGAGATCTTCCATCAGTACCATGTAAATTCTCAGTAGAAATGAAATGGAATGATATGGCGGATAACGTGGATCTCTTTGTATGCAAGGATGGAAACTGTGTATACGGCGGCAGGAAGCGATTCCCCTCTATTGGGTTCTGGGACTCGGGAAAGTCTCGTACCTCAATTTTTGGTGGAGACTTGAGGACGACTCAGGAAGCAGTCAGACAATTTGACGAAATCATTCCTGGCGAGTACAAGATTTATGCACAATACAAAGAGTCTGATTCCCCTAAGGAAAAAGTTACAGTATATGGTCTCGTATACTCTAGAAATGACGACAACGTAGAGCAAGGCGAGACATTTAGTTTCAATCTGCCACTGGACGGTCAAAACAGAATGCATATAGGCGATGTAAGCCTCAGTGCTGATGGAAAATTTACATTCAGAAAAGCAAATTTATAAATCATGGATATCAATAAAAATCTCATAAACTTATTAATCAGCGTTGCAATCGCATTAGCTGTTTGGCTTGGGCTCATTTACCTGGGAGATATGGTAAGAAATTACCCGGCCTTACGTAGAATAGTTGTTTTACTGGGTGGAACCAGCGGCGGATACATCCAGTTCTTATGTTATATAGCATTTTCCTATGCAGTTGTGAGTCTCGTAGGGATGCAAAAGGATTTCAAGAGGGAGTTTGATGGTTTTGACTTAAACTTACTCCCTAATCAGGATCAGCTCGTGCTCACTCCGGAAGAAGTTGCACAAGTAAAACTCAGCGTTATTGACATGGAAAAAAGAGGCTTTGTTTACAAGGTTTCTGATTTCATCAAGAAAGCTTGCACACAATACAGAAATGATGAATCCGTTTCTGAAACCATGCAAGTTCTCGATGTACAGATTGAAAATGACAAAGAGGTAATGGAAGGAAGCCTGAGTATGATACGCTATTTAATGAGTGCTATCATGTCACTTGGGTTTATCGGAACTCTGATCGGACTTTCTGAAGCCATAGGAAACGCACATCTTGCCAAGACCGAAGAAGGTATGTCTATATTGACTTCTTTCCTGAATCTGGCATTTGATACTACTTTGGTAGCTTTAGGTTTAGGACTAATCCTCAACTTTTTCTACCACAGATTTATCGGTGACATCGATAGATTTTATGCACAGAGCAAGTCTTATATCGTAGACAATTTAATTAGTAGAATTTATGTACCTCGATAGGATTAATGCCCCTAAGCAGGTTTAAATTAGTTATGGTTTTACGTGTCGGGG
>CAYRFF010000087.1:0-7811 GCA_964423575.1 uncultured Saprospiraceae bacterium
CTTAGGGTGGGTCAATATCACCGGATTGGTGGGTCAGTATCACCGGATTATGCAGTAGCCATTCATCAGGCTGGTTTTCTATAAAATCAGTATCGATAGCTCTCAACAAATCACTCATTTCATACCAATCATTAGTGCAATTCTCGATGTAATCTCTAAGTTCTTCATCTTTCCTTGTTTGGTTTCTAACAAGGCTTCTGAAAACCCACTTTGCATTTTCTTCACCAACTAATAAAGAAAGTTGTTCATCAGAAAATAAGTTTAAAACAGGATTGTCCTCTGCCCAATATGCGTTTTCTCTTTCTACATATTCAGTTTTGGTTGGTAGTAATTCTTTTGTTTCAAATTTTTCTTTTATGGTTTCATAAAACAAAGCAAAAAAATCCTCATTTTCAGGTTCGTTGTATGGAATTATTTTGATAATGTCATCATTTATCAATTTTAATTCCTTCAAAATCAACATACTGTCTGCTGCTAGATGGGCGAGCAATTCGACCATTTTCTTATTATGCTCTTCAAAGTGTTTTATGCTTTCTCGGCTGTCAGTTAGCAAGAAAGGTGCGTGAAGAATAAAATCTAAGTTTGTAGCCTCCTTTGTAGGGAAAAAACAAAACGCAGTGAATTGTTTTGGTGTTAGTTTGTTTTCTTCGTTAAGAAAAAAGCCAATAGAGTATTCATAATTATTTTCCGTTGAACGATTAAATAAACATAATTTTTCTTTGACTTGCGCTAGTCCAATTTGTTGATAAAGTTCAAGCTTTTGATAGCTTATGTCGCCATATTGCTTTTGTTTATTACCTTTTTTAGTGTATTCACCATTTTCGTTATCCGCATTCCATTTTACTTCTTGTAAGTTGGATAGAAACAATGTCGGGAAAACTAATCTTTTCAACTTTCCTAAAATGTCCGAATATGCTTTTTCTGCGGGCATTTCGGTTTTATTAAATGGAAAATAAAAAATGGTTTCTTCTTTTACTCGATAAGATAGATCACTTTTCAATTTTATTGGGATTATAAAACGATCTATTTTAAATTGAAAGTTCGGGTCATAAATATGCGGTGTCTCGGTGTATTGAAAAACTGCTTTAAAGCCTACTCCAAATTTTCCGATTGATGACTCTGTTTTGTTACTGTTTGCAATCGATGTGATTGAGTTTATATGTCCAAGTCTGTTATTTTCTTTGTCCTGGTCTTCAGTATCAGGATTTGAAACAGTAAAAAGTATTTTTCCATTGTGGCTGAAATATAAACCGTCAGTAGTTAATCGAAATGAAGATTTTGTTGCTTTTGCATCGTTTGCATTTTGTAGAAGTTCATATATAAAATGTGCTTGGTCACTATATTTTTCTACAACGCTGTTTTTAATTCCACGCATTGAGGGTTTCTCAAGTGTTTTTGCACTGTCCTCTCTGTCTTTTGCAAGTTTGTCAAACCATTTTTCGTCTTGTTCTGTCATCTCTTTCCGCCTGTTATTTTGATTTATTCTGTTTTCTTAGACAGTGTCGCTGTAAACTGACCGCCAACGGTTTGGCGCTTAGAGAAGGAGCCACGTAAATACACACAACTACTAATTCTAAACCTTAAGCTAAGGATAGACAATAATCTATAACTGTAAATTTAACCTGGCTCTTTTTCTAAGCGTCTTGTTATGTCCAGTATAGCATTCACCACATATAAGATACGGTAAAGTCAAATCTTAGAGGGTTATACCACTCCCACCTTTGATCTTTTCTTGGATCGTGAATCAAGTTATTAAAGATAATCTTATCTATTTTTTGGAAATTTAAAACACGGCTACTGAAGCCTACTAAGAATTGTCCAATCCGATAATTAATTCCTAGTTCAAAGTGCAGATCATCTAATTCAAAAGTATTTTCTTTAAATGGCAAACGATTGTTACCTTTTTGCTTGTAACCCAAGCTTCTGTGGACAAGAAAGTCTGATGTCAAATTTCCTAAAATGAACCAATGGTACCCTATTTCGTAATTGAAAGAAATTGTCATCGGTGTATAAATCTTATTATACGTATTTAGATGCCATAATATCATTATTGGATCTTCAACAAATGGCAAATGATTAAATGGTCTTACAAATGTAGCCTTTTCATAGCCGAGTCCCAGTCCAATAAAAGCATAATAATTATTATGCTGCCATACTCGTCTTTGCACACTCATATTGAAATGATAGGTTCCCCATTTTTCCGGTTGCATTTCAAGTAACATCTCTTTTTCTGAGTAGTCAAACAGCCGCTTATCGTGTTTTTCTATGCCCGCTGATATGGTTGCTATCCATTGTTCTTGCATATTCTCTTGACTACAACCGACTTGATATCCAAGGAGCAAACTCATTGATATTATAAGTGATATTAATTTCATAACTAATAATTTTAAAATACAACGATTTTTTCAATCGACAATACGTCTTTACCGTTGTACATTTTTAATAAATATACGCCCGCTGTCAAATCATCAAAACGATATTGTTCGTTGACAGGAAGTTCAAATTCCCTGACTATCCTGCCATCAATACTCAGCAATTCTCCATTCAAAGTAACTTCTTCTATGTTTTTCTTCTTGATGTCATCTGATTGCCTTGCTACTATAACATATGAAGCATTTGATGGATTTGGATAAACGGTTACTGGGGAAGATAATGTAGGATGATGGAAACCACAATTTCTATCAATTCTACCATAGAGCTTTGGAGATTCTCCGCACTCATTTACTGCACTTACGCTAAATCGGATGTCATACAATTCACTTGGGCAAGCTTGGAAATAGAACTTTTCATAGTTGCTTCTATTATTGAAGGTCAAGTTTTCAACTGTCCAATTATAAGAAGTTGCACCGGGTACAGGCGGGACAGATAATACAATTCGCTCAATCATCGGATCGTACCATGCCTGAAGGAAATATTGTGGCTTTTCTGGTTTTCCTATCCAGATATCATGGTTTATGACTATGTCATTACAGGCAATTGCAGAAAGTTTAGCCGTCAAGGTAATGTTACCAGATACATCAGCAATAGGCTTAATAGCAAATGTGTTACCTCCTGAGACACTCTGAATGCTCACCAAACCAGGTGGATCGATAGACCAGGTAACATTCTTGTCGCATGGCATATTTTCCACTAAGATAAAACGTTTAACATCAGGCGCACAAAGGATATCTGGACCGATAATATAAGGACTAGCCATACAATCCATCGTATTGGGATTTGTTGAAGCTCCAAGCCAGTTTTTTAATCTACTATCATTAGTTCCGTTACCTTCCCACGATAAGTCAAACCTGCCATATTCGTCCCATTCATCTGGAGTATCGCAACTGGCATACCCACCCCTAAGTTGTCCAATAATTCTTAAATCATCGTTAAATAATGGTGACCCTGAACTTCCTCCTTCGGTTGTACCGCGATCCCACACGACTCTGTGGTAGTCCCCATTCAAAATACTTGGATCGTCATCAAAAGATATTTTCTTTACATCCCCTGATGGATGATGAATGCAAGTCGAATTAGAAGTGTTTAAATTTGCTCTATCCCATCCTGCATATGAAATTCCCTGAGTTGGTTCAAAATCGTCATACAACTCCAGTAAACCAAAGTCAGTTCCGGTAAAACGATTCCAATTAGCTCTCAAATCTGCCCCATTATAGACCATCCATTGGGAAGGAGAAGTTTCCCCAGTTGGCGAACATTGCGGACTCTGATAGTTAAATCGAAATAAATAGTCTGAAAAATCATTGAGATTTCCAGATTGATTACGAAGACAGTGATCAGCGGTTAGAATATATGGAGTTAAGTCACAACAATCATTATTTATTAAGGAGCCAGTACAAGACCCTATACTACTGTGTATTATCTTACATACAGATTCAGATTGGCATTCATACTCATCCTCACAAGCTACGTTTATATTGCAACTACCTGACGTCCCAAAACGGTCATCATAAGATTTAAAAGCTTTAATCCCATGATCATATGTTTTAATATGTATATCAATGTTATTATGCGAAACGCTTGGTAAGAAAATACTTAGAGTAAGGTGATCTCCATTCAAATAATCAGATCTGAAAGTACCTTTCTTAAAATGACCATTATCTATCGGGCCGATAACAAATCTTGTATCTTCATTATAAATATACATTATTGCATCTTCAGGAAGATAGGTATTATCAAACCTAACGCTCATTGATTTAGCACCTTGGCTATGGAGGGTCATGTTCCAGATGGAATAGTTTCCTCTATCTACCAACCGACCGTCTGTAGTTGATACATCTATATCTTGTTTTATTCCTATTCTAGGCATGATCCTACCAGTCAAGCTATCTCTTATGAGGACGGACTGAACATCAACAGTCGGTGTTTTTATTACAGGGATGTTCTCACGTGAATCATGCCAGGGAATGTATTTTCCAAATTCATCGTCAGGAGCTAAAACTCTAGTTATGACTTGTGCATAATTACTAGCAATGGTTATCAACAATGTAATTCCTATCAGAAATATTCTTCTTTGAAATAATTTTTTGTGTGCCATGATATTACCGTTTTATGATTTAAAAAATTTAATCCTGTCCTATATTGGACATAACGTCTGACCAGCTTGCCGAAGTGGCGGATTTTTATCGATAAACTTCAATCGAAGAACGAACTTTTAATTTACCGAAAACGCTCAAACAAAGCACGTCACCGCCACTTGCGGCAAACGGCTGTTATGTGATGTTATATTTTAATCAGGTAAGTTTTCTCTTTCTATCACGCCGCTTAACCATTCTCTTTTGTTTTTTATTTTACTGTAATTCTTAGCCAGATAACCACTAAAATAGATGTTCACTCCTGGTTTGTCAGGAGTTGAAGGCCATAGTTTTACTTGGTCGGGTAAATCATTAGGATAAGAAAATACAGGATTCTTTTTTCCAAAATCACATTCATATATAGGAAATTTCGACAAGTTGTTGATATAGATGCAAGTCGGTTTGGAACCATTCATAGTTGTGAGATTAAAAGGGACATAAGGTAATGTGTATTGTGCTGCCGCAATGTTGAGCTGTACATACTCTTCCAGCCTGTTGTCTTCTGCTTCAATCATAGATTTTATGGTATCATTGACGATAGCAGCAATTTCTTCGAGTTTCAAATCCGACTGAAATTCAGGTGTTGCTATGTTTGTTACAGCATTTCCAACGTATTCTTGACCGATACCTTTTAGTCTGTTTCTAAGATTCATAACCGTTACCAAAGAATACGGTTTATTTGTCGTAAATCCATTTAAGTCGTTGCATAACTTTACTATAAGTGCGGATAAAATTGAGTGTGTGCTATACTTTTTTTCGCTTCTGATTTCGATTTTGGTCTTTAATTCTTTGATTAGATTTTCAGAAAGAAATATCTGTACAGTTCTTTGATTGACTCTTGTCATTTTTTGCCAGATAAGCTGTAACAAAGAGGTTAGACCAACGCGATACCATTGCTTTGCAACAGCCAACTTAGTCGCTTCTTCTTTGGTATATTTTGGAGATAATATATTAGGGGGAAGTGCTAATAGGATTTCACCTATAGGTTCTTTTTTTACTGTTTTCGACCAATTATTGAGAAACGAAAAAAAGCCTTGCCCATCCAAACAGACGTGTGAACAATGTATGCTTAAAATACAACCATCACTTAAATGTGTCAGCTGTATGCTCAATGGTGCCGTTTTCCCTTTTACGAAGCCAGGGATGTTTATTCCTTTATTAAAGTAGTTATGCAGATTTTTGATTTGCTGAACATCTGAAATTTTTAAATTATTTTGATGCTTTACATAAAATGAAACGCCTTCGTTGTTCATTGTTATACCAGTTCCATTATGCTCTACTCGTCCAGATAAATGAGGATAATGATTTAAAACCATACCCAAAGATGCCTTCATCTCATTTTCGTCCAACAGGATATCATAAACCCATAGTCCTTTAATAACCATTTTTAGAAGATTCAAATCCAATTGTGAGAATTTCCAAATAGAATTTGTATCGTTCGGATTCGTTGCTTTTACAATAACCATATCATATTTCGTGGGGTTGGTTTTCAATAATATCACATAACGGTCAAGGCTATGCGTAGTGCGGGATTTCAAGGCACTTACCTTTCAATTTAGTAGTTAGTTTATTTACTGTAATAACTTTCATATCAGCACTTTCGCCCGCATTACGTATAGCCAATGTTGGGCAATCGTACTTTATTTTCGTCCGTCTGTCAGCGTTGGCAAAGTCATACTCTTTTGCAATTTTTGGCTATAGCGATGGCTGGTGCGAATTGCAAATGTGAATGGCTTCGGGCATTGGCATTTTTTTATCTTTATTTTATTTCAGTATTTAATTTCCAATCTTTTATTCCCATTAGGTTTAGGATTAATATTCCACTAATTCTGTATAACAAAATGTTGGTTTTTCTTAAATCTTCGACATTTACCTTATCGAGACTACCGTGAGTAATATCGTTTCTAAGTTGTACTATTTTACTTGTTCGAATAGGCAAAGATTTAACATTAATATCGTGTTTGGTCAGTGAATCTTCAAGTTGTTTTCTAAGTGATTTACTCTTGATGATATTTTGAATTGAATTCCATTTGTTATTAAAGTATTCTTGTTCTGTTTCATCGATTATATTGGAAATGCTTTCTCTCGTATCATTGAAAAACTTGTCCAATTCATCATTTTTCAATTTGAAATTCCAAATCCCATCTTCCGCACTTGTCTTGCCACAAATTTCAATAATGTTATAGCGAATTAAAAAAGCAGAAGAGTTATCAACTAAGTGAGATTGATTAAACAAAGTGATAGCTTTAGAAAGTAATTCGTAGTTTTTTATAGTTTCTTTCTGCCAACTTAATTCAAAAAACTTGTTTAAACCGCCATTGATTCCAAAACCCTGAAGTCCACCTGTCCTATCAAGAAAATTCTTTTCTTCAATGTTTTTTATCGTGATGGTGTTTTCTGGCAAATGTATTCTACGAAGTGTGTAATCAATTTTTAAATGATGGTAAAATGAAGCCAACATCAAAACTACATCACTATAAAAGATGGCTTTTTCTTCCGTTATTCCATTTTGGTATTTGAATTGAATTTTGGGTTCTTTTGTTATTGTCGCAACTCTGTTTTTACGATTGTCTTTAGAAACCAAATTGAACTCTGGACGAAATTTTGAAATTCCAAGTTTATAAAACTTGGTTGAGTCATTCATTCTTCCAATATTAAAGTTACCATCATTTTTGAATAATGTTTTTGGTCTAAAATTTCCGTAAAATGGTTCAACAACTCTAAAACCTTTGTCGTCGAAATAAAATTCAGCTGTATTTTTGTTTTCTTCGTTGGGATTACAATAAAATTTTACGGTATCAATTTTTAAAATGACATATTTCTTGTTGTTTTCGTAATAGTCAGTTCCATTATTGAGATTAAGCAATTTCGCTTCGGATAAATCAATTTTTTGGATGCGTTCGTTAGTGTGATTTTGAGTAATCGCAACTTTGATGAAAGAACCGAATTTTTTCCAATCTATTTTATTAGTCCAAGCATCTAATTTCTCTACAAAACACCTGTATATATCTTCTTCGTAAAAAACTTTAAGCTCAATTTCGTCTTTGCACACATACAAATGAGCGTGAAAGCTGTTAGCTACTTCTGTATTACTTGAGTCAAAGCAAGGACTGAAATCAACATCAGGAAATTCAATATCTAAACAATGGAACTCGCTCATCAAATCTCAATTTTATCAATCTCTTTCATTAACCTATCCGTCTCTGTCAATGCCACAATAATTTTTTGATAATGCAAAAT
>CAYRFF010000088.1:0-7744 GCA_964423575.1 uncultured Saprospiraceae bacterium
TATGTGTAGGGACGCACGGCATTTCGACAGCTAAAGTATTGTTCCTATGTGTAGGGATGCACGGCCGTGCGTCCCTACACATAAACTAGACTCCGTTTCGCTCAATAACCACCCTGCCTCCCTACTCAAATTCATACTTCTATTTTGATTCCAGAGTTGTTTATTTATGGGCTGTAACAAACCTGGCTGGTTTTATCTTCTTACAGCATCTATTTTGCTTGAAGTGAAAAATTGTGGATAAGTAGCATCCAAAATAAACCAGCTAGGTTTTGCAGGTTTTTAATTTAAAGTAGATTTTCTATCTATGCGCGCCTTCCTCCATTCTTTTTTATTTCCCCAAGCCAAACAACTTTTATCCCGCTTTCTTCATTATTATAAAGTATTGAATATCCCGAATCATGCAAGAATGGTACATCCATAAACATATACCGCGATTAGATAAAGCACTATCAGCATTTGAAGAGTTGTTACAGCTCTTTAATGATATCCTTATTCACACATCCGGCGATGTCGGCGAGGCATTGCACTGGCTGAATGAACTGGACAAACATTATGATCTCACTCCCAAAAATTATGGGATAGGAGACTTTGTACAGGATTTAATCGATAAGGGATATATACGTGAAGGCGAAGCCGGGGAAGTACCGCATATCCCTTCTGCCAAGCTGGAAAACGCATTGCGAAAACAGGCATTGGATGAGGTCTTCGGGAAATTGAAAAACCTGAAACGGGGAAATCACAAAACAAAGAAAACCGGCCTTGGAACAGAATTGACGCAGGATTTACGGAGGTTTCAGTTTGGAGATAAAACGGAGCATATCGCACTGGCAGAATCGCTGAAGAACGCGCAGATAAATCATGGCCTTGATAATTTCATACTATCTGAGGAAGACCTTGAAGTACGAGAACCGTTCTATGAAACTCAGCTTAGTACGGTGCTAATGATTGACATCTCCCATTCTATGATTTTATACGGAGAAGATCGTATCACTCCCGCCAAGAAAGTCGCCATGGCATTGGCGGAGTTGATAAAGTTGCGATATCCCAAGGACAAGCTGGATGTAATAACATTCGGGGATGATGCACAGCGGATTGCAATTAAGGATATTCCCTATCTGCAAGTCGGCCCTTATCATACCAATACGATTGCCGGAATAGACCTCGCAATTCAACTTTTGCGAAAGCGGAAAACAGCCAATAAACAGATATTGATGATTACAGACGGGAAACCATCTGCAATGTGGCGTGGGAAGAAGTTGTACAAGAATCCGATGGGACTTGACAAGAGAATCGTACGCCGTACGCTTGCCATGGCTTACAAATGCCGCAAGCTGGATATTCCGATAACTACATTTGCTATAGCGCAGGATCCATATTTGCTGCGATTCATCGAGGATTTCACCAATGCAAATAACGGAAAGGCATTTTATGCATCACTGGACGACCTAGGGTCATTCATCATCAAAGATTACACAGGAAAAAAATCTAATTTATAAGAATATGAGCAGAGCTAAAACACTCGGTGAGCTAAAAAAAAGCGGATATAAACCACAGACTATACGAGAGGAAATGAGGAAAAATCTCATTGCAAGCCTGAAGGAAGGCAAAGAAATATTTGAAGGGATTTATGGTTATGAACACAGCGTAATCCCACAGTTGAAGATGGCGATTCTTTCAGGGCACAACATCCTTCTCATGGGACTGCGCGGACAGGCGAAAACGCGTATCGCGAGAAGTATGACTGCGCTCCTGGACGAATATATTCCCGTTGTCAAGGGCTCAGAAATTCCGGATGACCCACTCAATCCTATTTCTCTGTACAGCAAGACCAAGATTGCTGAAGAAGGTGATAAAACCGAGATTGAATGGCTTCACAGGGATGAGCGTTATGTAGAAAAACTCGCAACTCCGGATGTATCTATCGCCGATTTAATCGGAGATGTGGACCCGATAAAGGCTGCGACCTTAAAGCTACCCTACTCTGATGAACGCGTTATACATTACGGACTGATACCGCACTCGCACAGGTCCATATTTGCAATGAACGAACTTCCCGATTTGCAAGCAAGGATTCAGGTTTCTCTATTCAACATTCTGGAAGAAAACGATATACAGATTCGGGGTTTCAAGATGAGGTTACCGCTGGATATCATGTTTGTCTTTACTGCCAATCCTGAGGACTATACTAGTAGAGGTAGTATTATTACGCCTTTGAAAGACAGAATCGGATCACAGATTCTGACGCATTATCCGGAAGACATAGAAACAGGGAAGAAAATCGCCCGTTCAGAAGCTCGTATAGCTCCTGAAGTTCTAGATAAAATCACAATTCCCCCCGTAGTAGAAGATATTTTGGAAACGATTGTGATGAGTGCAAGAAACAGCGACTATATCGATGTGGAAAGCGGTGTCTCTGCGCGTATGAGCATCAGTATGCGAGAGCTTCTATATTCAGCGGTAGAATACAGGATGATAGAAAATGACGAAAATAGCGGAATCGCCCGCATCTGCGATATCTGGTCGGTAATTCCTGCCATCACGGGTAAAATGGAACTTATTTATGAGGGAGAACAGGAAGGTCACATTGCTATCGCACATCATCTTATCGATGAAGCTCTGAATATGGTTATGACTAGCGGACTCGATGTGGATGATCTGGAGAAAAAAGACGATTCTGATTTCCAAAAAGTTAAAACTTACTATGAAAAGGGCAATCAGACGTTTTTATCACCGCATTTGTCGAAAGAGGAATACGAAGAAAACCTAAACTCCGTTAAAGGATTAAAATCTTTGGCTAAGAAAGTAATGGGTACAAGCGATGCTATAATGATGGAGTTCCTATTATTTGGTTTCACAGAAACGCAGATACTTTCTCGTTCAAATTCCGATAATGCAATCATAATCGAAGATCCGCTCGGTGGAATATTTGATGATTTCATGCAGAATTAGGTGAATTTCCCGATTTCCGGGCTAGTAACAATTTCTTAGCCGGAAATTTTCGTATTTTCGCAGCCAGTATAAATTAGACTTAAATGACAGTACTTATATTTCTGCTCTTTTCATACATTCTGCTCAGCATCAGCCTGTTTTTTCTTTTCAAGAAAGTTGAAGTTGAGCCTTGGAAAGGACTTGTCCCCGGATTAAATTTTGTCGAGTGGGCACGTGTAATCGGTCGCAAGCCGGCCTATGCACTTTGGTTGCTTTTCCCCATCGTGAATATTTTTATTTATGCAGGGATGGCTATAGATATGGTGCGGAGTTTTGGGAAGTACCGTTTCCTGCATTCCGCAATGGCGGTCATTTATGCTCCGGCCTATTTTTTATACTTAGCTTTCGCAAATGGCGAGAAGTACCTTGGGCCGACAGTTATCGCAGAAAAAGAATACCAGCAACAGATTGCCGACGCAACTGCAGCTGATGACAAGTATAAACTCAAGAAACTACAGGCTAACAATCCTTACAAAAAATCACAGCCTCGCGAATGGGTAGAATCCATCGTATTTGCGGTATTTGCGGCAGCTTTTATCCGTATGTTCCTTATCGAGGCGTATACAATTCCCACTTCATCAATGGAAGGATCTTTACTCGTAGGAGATTATCTCTTTGTAAGTAAAGTTCATTACGGGTTACGCACACCCATGACAGTACTACAGATACCTTTGTTACACAATATGGTACCGGTTGTCGGCGGGGAATCATACTTAAAAAAGCCACAACTCCCCTACTATCGCTTACCTAAGATTTCTCCGGTAAAGCGCAATGATCCGGTTGTATTTAACTGGCCTGTAGGTGATAGTGTATATATTACTCCTGAGCGTTCTTTTGCCATCGGGCAGATTGAAAGAAATAACCTGGAAGCACAATTCCGTAATAGGAAATTGATTGCGCGTCCGATGGATAAAACAGATTTCTACATCAAGCGCTGCATCGGTGTTCCCGGTGACACATTACTGATGAGAGACAGACAGGTATATATCGATGGAGCTCCGATTCAGGATCCGGCTTTCATACAATATCTATATCTGGTAGATAATGGCGATAATCCCTTAAATACCAGGCGTTTCCATGAAGAAGGAATCAATGTCAATGAGGTCCAGGTTCTGAATGGAAGCAAACTATTACTCGCACTGAATAAGAAACAATTGGATTTTCTGAAGGAAATCGCTCCCAATGCACGCATTGAGATTTATAAGAATGATCCTGACCCCCAGACTTCCCTCAGATTATTCCCACATGATCCTTACAACTTTGCCGGCTGGACAATCGATAATTATGGCCCTATCTGGATACCTAAGGCAGGCTCTACAATCAATATCGATGTGCAGAATATCGCCTTGTACAAGCGGATTATCGGCGTGTACGAAGACCACGATTTACAGATCAAAAACAATCAGATTTATATCGATGGTGAAGTTGCTACCACTTATACCTTTAAGTATGATTATTACTGGATGATGGGTGACAACAGACATAATTCCGAGGATTCCAGATTCTGGGGCTTTGTACCTGAGACTCATATCGTGGGTAAGCCGCTGTTTATCTTCTTCTCGTCCAATAATGGTATTCGCTGGAATCGGGTGTTTAGTAATGCGAATCATTTTGTGGAATAGGTGATGTTTTGTAGAACCAATTCATGAATTGGTTCTACGAGACAAAAAAATCCACTACAGGTATCCAGTGGGATTGCTAAGCTCGTAGAGATTGGCAAGCCCGGTTGTTCCTTAAATCCTTTATGTCCTTTTTTTCATTGCCAAAAAAAGGACGAAAAAAGGCTAGCAATCATTTAAGGAAATTCTCGGCAAGCCGAGACCGTCGATCCGATTGGTCGCTACATGCTTTTGTTCATCGACTACGTTGTTTTAATTAATGTAATATTTCATTGTAAGACCTACTTTCTTCATTATATTTCCCTTTAAGCATTAAAGTCGATGAACCGCACTTCCGCTTATCGGACGACTATTTCTGGAAATGATTGCGATTTATTAGTGTTATTAATTGGAAGCTTTCATCTATAAATATCGTGCCCGTTGAAAACTCTTACTATGAGTCACGAATATATCATGACTATTCCTCTATGATTATCTAGTAAAATGCATACAACGGTTGTATGTTTCAAGCCAACAAATAGAAGAGATTAAAAGCCCGTTTGAAGATTTAGAGTAAAAAGCTTATAATTGTTTATGAATAAGTTCCACGAAAGACTACATAGCCAAGGGATTTCGTTGAATAAGTGGACTCCCAGTGGAAGTATAAGTGAGTTAAATGTAATTTGACAAAAATGAGATACCTATTCATTGTAATATTATTGATGGCTGCAATTATCACAAAAGCTGATGTTCCAATACCAAATATCATTAAATTTACTTTGGGAAGTAAAACCTATTATACAGATGGATATTTTGGAATTATTAATGATGATATCATAATTAATGAAGAATTAAACGACTTCTTCTGGAAAGCCCTTAGAATCAGACATTACTCACCATTCTTTAAAAATTTAAGTCAAATTGATCTCTCAAAATTTAAAATAGACTATCCTAAAAAATATTATCTTTTTTTAGATGAAGTCGATGTACAGATTGAGGAATATGACAGAACCGATTTTGAACTTCTCGAAATAATCATAAAGGGGAATTCTCCATATATGTCTATTCTAACGGATTTGAAAATACAGGACCTTGAGTGGCTAAATGATAAGCCATTCTATCATGTAAAATATATTAACTATGGGGAAAGCTGCTTCATACAATTTGTGACCTCACAAATTGATAATAATGAAATCAACGTTTTAATTGAAGAAATTGAATTAAACCAGAGTTCTATTGAGGATAAGAAGATTCAAGAACTCAAATTGCAAGAAACAATCGTATTTATTTTTTGCGACTATTAAAAAGACACTTAACAACCCATAGCACACCATCTTCCGCTAAGGCTACAGTGGAACACAACTTCAGAATCTATTACAACGGTTTTATTCTTCAAGGGAAAATAATTTCAATTAGAAAGGATTCTCTTATAATTCAATGGGATAACTCTGAAGCCCATGTTGTATATTTGAGATGGGAGTGATAAAAGCATAACAGTTTCTGCATAAGCGCCAGTTTCCCACAACAACCTAAAAACAAGCTCAATTAAACATTAAATATGAATATGGACATAACAGAAGCAATCCTTTATCTGATTAAGTACCCGGTTGTTTTAATTACCCTGGCCATCTTTATAATTTTTAAAATATTCCCACCTAAATCTATCAATTCATTTTATGGCTATAGGACTAAAAGGTCGATGAGTAGTGAAAAGAAATGGGAATTTGCTCAAAGATACAGTGCTAATTTAGCAATAGTAGTTATAAGTTTTGTACTTCTTATTCAATGTGCATTATACATGTTATTTAACTCATCTACGATGACAGATTTGAGTACATTTGGTATATGGTTTGTCGGTATGGCAATTGTGATTATAACTGTAGAAAGAAAGCTTAAAGACTTAAGAGAATAATCTGGCCTACAGTTGCTCAGGTTATTGCAATCGTCAGTGTGTTTCTTGGTTTTTAAAAAGTTTGTGTGATTTAAAAGACCTAAAATCTGTAAAAAGGAGTAAATTTCGATCGTGACATCGTTTTGTTTAACCCTTAGTAGGGAAAGCACGTCGCATTTTATCATTTTGGATAAGTGAGGCTACGATTGAGCATTTACATGTAAAATATTGTCTTTAACAAGCTACCAACCGTTGGGTGATAGTTAATGAATAGGTTTCTGCAAAAGATTCAATTCAACCCTATTTATTTGTTGTATATCTCTAAAAGCCAGAATAATATGAGTAATTCAAACAAACCTCTAATTGGCAGAATAATTTCCCCCATTCAAAGGTTTATTCAACAAGAAAAATCCGGAGGTTTAGCTCTGGGAATAGCCGTGCTTATCGCGCTCTTCTTAGCAAATTCGCCTTGGCATAATCAATATTTCGAGTTCTTTGAACAGACATTCGGCTTCCAATTTAACGGTGAAACCTATTTGAATTTAAGTCTACACCATTGGATCAATGATGGTCTAATGGCGATGTTCTTTTTTGTAGTGGGCTTGGAACTTAAGAGAGAGTTTGTTGGTGGGGAGTTATCAAATCCACGAAAGGCATTTTTACCAATAGCGGCTGCGATAGGAGGAATGGCTGTGCCTGCTCTTATTTATCTTTCCTTTAATCCTAGTGGCGAAGTTCACCAAGGATGGGGAATACCTATGTCAACAGATATTGCATTTGCCTTAGGTGTTTTATACTTATTAGGAAGTAAAATCCCTTTATCGCTAAAAGTATTTCTCGCTGCCTTGGCAATTGTTGATGATATGGGAGCAGTTTTAGTTATTGCCCTATTTTACACTTCTGATATTTCACTACTCTCTTTAGGGCTCGGAGCACTATTTCTATCAGTCATGTTTATTGGTAGTAAGATAGGTATCAGAAACGTATTATTTTATGCTATAATCGGAATAGGAGGAGTATGGTTAGCATTCCTTTTATCCGGAGTACATGCTACTATTGCTGCAGTTTTGGCTGCATTTATGATTCCGGCAAATGTCAGTATTGATGAAAGAGTGTTTGTTGCCCGCATAAAAAAGAACCTATATCGTTTTTTGCGAATAGACCCTAATAATCAAACTCCATTTTTAACGAATGAACAGTATTATATTTTAGAACGAATGAACAGTATTATATTTTAGAACGAATGAAAGAGGATAACAAAAAGGCT
>CAYRFF010000089.1:0-7436 GCA_964423575.1 uncultured Saprospiraceae bacterium
CGCTCTGTACTGGAAATTCTCCTCCGACCTGCAGCGCAGGTCGTATTAGGTTAGAACGATAATGTCAAAACAACTCGACCACGGCGTGGTCGCATTAGAAAAGTAAGGCATAATCCACAAAAGATGTAGGCATTTTAGCAAGCTCAATAGGTTAAGTGGATGTTGTCTGAATGAATTTTACAAGCTCCCATCCACACCCTTGAACTTCTCGACACAAAGGTTCTAATTCTTTGTAACTCGGATCTAACCTAATGTGACCTACTCCGTAGGTCATGTATCGGAAGTCTTGCTATAGTGGCTACTGTGGTCCGCCGATGCAGAACGGTTGTATATTTGTAAACCTAAGCCAACTAAGACTTCCGGGAGAACGGTCAAGAGGAAGGTGGTGGTGGAGCGATGATTCTTCAAAACTTTCCTCGGTCCAGATTTGCCTCCGTGAATCTCATTGTTTTAGTTTTTTAATATCGTCTTCTAGTTCCTTCAGACTTTGCTCTTTTTCCAGAGTTTCTTGTTTTGTTTTAAATTTGTCAAATTCTGCACCGGATTTTTCCAATGCCATTTCGCGACTTACCTTTCCTGCGTGTTCAAGTAATTCTCTCCCATTCAACTGAATGATGACATCCAATCTTTCAATCCAGTCTTTCATATACATGGGTGTTTGCTGCTGCGCCATAGCTTCTGCAAATGCCAGATACTGCTCTACCAAAAGACCTAATAACTTAATTTCATCTTCATTGAGATAATTCTTGGCGATACTTACATCTGCTTTTTTAATTGAAGTACTTTCTTTTTTAGCGTAGGATTGCATACCCATCAATGGAAGTTCTGCATCTACCCTACGATAGACTAGCTCGGCTGCGGTTTGTTGGCTGATTGCCATAGGAGCTTATTCTGCACTATTTTAAAAAAGGTAATAGTCTTTTCATCTTTTGGGTTATAATCTATACTTGTTGTATAAATATCCTTGACCTTCTGATAGAAGAAACGCTCTGATAAGCGTATTTTCCGGATACGATCCTGTAACTCGTTGAAATAATTCATTGAAGTGCCTGACTTAAACCTATCATCATTCAAGACAAATCCTTTAATGATATATTCTCTCAGACGTTGTGTCGCCCAAATGCGAAATTGCGTGCCTTGCTGAGATTTTACCCGATAGCCCACAGAGATGATGACATCTAAATTATAGTATTCAAGTTCGCGTGTCACTTCACGGTCACCTTCAGTTTGAACTGTCCGGAATTTCCGGACAGTTGGATCTTCTTTTAATTCTCCTTCTCTATAGATATTCCCTATATGCTCACTGATAGTTCGTTTGTTTTTATCAAACAGAGTCGCCATCTGTGCTTGCGTAAGCCAGACAGTTTCATCTTCCATGCGTACATCTATTGTTATGTCGCCATCCTGGTTTTTATATAGTAGAAATTCGCTGTTCATTGAATTGTAGTGAACTCTTTAATCTTTGTTCAAGATAAGGCATTTAAAGTTATTTGACTAAAACTTCATTTTATAAATATGTATAGTGCACTATGTCTTTTTGTTAATTTTTCATGGATAAGTATTTCTCTGATAGTTTTTTGCCTTATTTTCTTCTTTGAGAAAATTGCAAAACTGTGTGGTTATCGCTTTGAGTTCAGAATCTGTGTGTCTCGGGTTAGAGTTGCTGATGGGGTAATCAGCTGGCAGGTGGTGGTGTGATTGAATAATCGGGCACCATAGCCTTATAAAGTCTACGCCACATCTACACATAAAACTCTTGGTGAAGAATTCTACCAAAGGTTATGCCTGGTAAACATGAAATATCAGTTTATTTCAGCATTAAACTCCGTTTGATTTTCTCAAATCCCTCATAATTCAGACTTTGATCTTCTATTGCTTCTTGTTGCATTATGGCCAAAGTTGTCCCGTTTTCTTCAAATGCAAATATCTCTCCTCGGCTTTGAAACGAATCCACTTCAAAAGTATAAGCGGATGAAATGCCCCGGTAAACCCCATAATATGCTTCCTTAACATCGTTAAAAACAAGGTTTGATAGAGAAGGCTGATCACGCAAGGCATTTTGTAAAGTTTCTAATATTTCTTCCGGATTAAAATCAATCTTGCTGAAATTCATAGTTAATATTCCACTGGAATCGTTTCCGACTTTCTCAATGCCAATATACCTGGAAGTGCCGTAACTATTTTTATCAGCAACTTTCCAACCTGCCGGACATATAAAGGAAACTTCATGATATTTAACAGGTTTATCTTTATCATTTTTTCGGAAGAAAAACAGAAAAGGCGAAAATAAGTGTAGTGTGTACATGATATCGTCCCTATTGTGTGTCGGGCGCAACCTTTGATTGTTTTGATGAAAATGTCATAGTTAGTATGTTTTTTATGCTTTCGCAAATGCAGAGATATATTGCAGATAAGACCTGCATTACTTGCATAACAGTTGTTAAATATAGGAAAATTAAAATAAGAAGATGGTTGAATCTCCTTGATACTTTTAAAATTATTTCCTATGTTTATATGTGGAAATACTCTAAAAACGCGCCATGGCAAGACTTGGATTTGTATTTATAATCTTTTTCCTCTTTGGGAATCTATGTGCACAGGAATCACCGCAGAAGGTGAAGCTGACAGAAAAAAAGTACAGTAGGAATTTTATAAAGAGTGAAAAATACTCCTATGATTCAACTAATTTCTTAGTGGAAAATAAGGTTAAATTATCTGGCGGATCAGATGATTACGTTGAAAGTTTCTTCTATGAGATTAATAGGCTTAAGAAAGTGGAGGTTATCGGTAAATGGAAGAACGAATGGAAGGATGCCTATTATCTGGAATATGACTATGATGATAAAGGAAATAGGATCTATAGTTTGAAACTTACCTTTAGGAAGTCTGATAGGAAAATTGAAGATAAAAGTGAATATGAATATATTTATGAAAATAATAAACTAGTTGGATGGACCGGGAAATTTAAATTTGATCCGGAACTGAAAGCCTTTATCGAATATGACAGTGAGGGAAGAAAGATAAAAGAAGTAGTGAAAAGAATAATTGACTCTGACAGCTTAATAAATTCTCGTGAAGTCTTTTACGAATATGACGATATCGGAAGAATTAGTAAGAAAAGTGAATATGCATGGGAGAAAGAAGAGTGGGTTGAAGTACATATTGACGAATTCTCTTATGATGAACACGGTAATTGTATAGAATTGTATAAGATTTACAGAGAGAAATATCATTCTTTTAATGTGTATGAATACGACTTGGATTATACCATTGATGAAGTGGTTATGCCATACGCTTTAGAGGATGATATACAACCGTTCAGGTGGACAGGCTATGTTCATAAACTGGATAAAGAACAAGAGTTTTCAATCAACAATATTACCGGTGAGAGTCAATTAGTAAATCAAGTTGATTATATATACGACTCTATAAACGCTGATTCCGGAGAAAAAACGGATAGTGCAGATGTATCTTTAGATGATGTTGTGATTTATCCTAATCCCGCTAATGAGAAGGTCAATATATCCTTCAAAGACGGCGAACTCAAGAACATTACAATTTTTGACATATCCGGAAATACAGTGTTGACACATAATGTCGGTAATCAGAAAGAAATAGAACTTGATATCTCACTTCTTAGCCCGGGTGTGTATGTGTTTCAGATTACTACTGCTGAAGGAAGAATCAGTAGGAAAGTGGTGGTAGAATGATTATGTTTCACTGCACGAATTCGTGCTACGATTGTATAATATAATCCTGGAGCCGCCCAGGAGAGAATAAAGCGAGATTATGCCTGATTTTTCTTGAAATTCTCTGCCTGTTCATCAATTATCGCCCGGTTATAAAGGAGCACACAATAGCCAAATAAGCTCATGTTGTCCAGAAATATTGCTTATTAACTGATTATTTATCAAATAAGCATAGTAGACTGCATCTATTTGCTCAATATTTAAGAAATAAACACTTTTCTGTACGTTTCATTTCTTGCTTTCATTCGACTTTCTTTCTAGAGTACCTACTCCGATATTATAAGCGTATAGCGAAGCAGGAACGAATGTTATATTTAGCCCCTCCACTTGCTGTACTCCCAGTTTATCAATAGATGTTACTAGAGCATTCGGTAATTTATTGTCCTTACAGAACTGAATAAGACTTTTTAATTTGCCAGGGTGATCAAAGTAGCGATTACTCCATTTGATTTCTACCGCCCATGCAGCCTTAAAAGCCTTAGTGTCTAAGGAAACTAAATCAACTTCACCACCCTTCCACCGCGCGTACATTAATTCCATGCTTTCCCTATGCATCCATTGTGAAAGTATAGCAGTTTCCACCATGTTTCCCATTATTTGATCAGTTTCTGAAATGGGGGAGAATAATGCTGCGCGGAGAGAGGGACTAATTAGATACACTTTAAAACTTGTTATGCGCTTTAGCTTTTTAGCATTATTATCTACTTTATAAAGTACCTTTATCAAAAAAGCTTCTTCTAAGTATTCCAAATATTTTTTAATGGTCACTTTATTGATTCCACTTTCTTTAGCCATTTTTTGATAAGACATTTCTTGCCCTGTACTATATGCAATGTAGGCAAAAAAGCGATTTAGCTCTTGAACATCGTTAATCTTGTATAAGCCTGGTAAATCTTTTAATAAGACTTTATCAATGATATCATTTTTCACATAACGTCGCATATCACTTTTAATCTTATCAGATAAAACGACCTCGGGGTAACCTCCATAATTTAAGTAGTTGATGAATTCATCATTTAGGGCTTTAATGTTGCTTGTGCCTTTTTGTGGAATTTCTTGCCCACCAAACTCTACATAAGCACCATCGAGGATTAAGTGGGCATTGTCATTTAAGTGGATATATTCCTGAAAGGTTAATGGTGGCAGCATGAAGTCTGTAAAACGTCCCGCACCACTTTCTGTACTTTTCTTATGTAAAGCTGCTGCTGCTGAGCCTGAAACTATAAACTTTGATTTTCGATAAGTATCTACGAGAGATTTTAAATGGCGTTCCCAGTCTTTAAGGAACTGCACTTCATCAAAAAATATATAACAATCCTGAATGTTGCCAAGTTTCAAGGCCTTTTTATAGAGAGACAAAAGATTTTCCAGGCTTAAATTGATATAAATCGGATTATCAACGCCGACAAAGAAAATTTTCTGAGGGTCGACACCTTCATCAATTAACTCAGCGATGCTATGAAAAATCAAAACTGTTTTTCCCACCCGCCGCGGTCCCATTAAAACTAAAGCTCGCCTGGGGTCTCTTTCTTTTACCAGAGGATAAAACAGTTGAAAATACAAGCGTCGTTTCATATCTGTATAGTATGGGCTTACTGACTTAGTAGTCCACCATGGATTTTCTGCTTGCATTCGCTCAATAATTTCCTTCTCAGGAATAAGACTTATAATAGTCATAGAAAAGTTTATTTATACAAATATACGCTAAATAAGCATATTGGACTATATCTATTTCCGACTATTTCAGTAAATAAGCAATTTATTGATATTTCTATGTCTTATTTTCTTTAGACTTTTTGAACCGCACCTTACGTTTTGATTTTGTTCAATGACCGAAAGGGTGGGTTATTAAGATTTATGATTTATTCTTGTATTAATTTTTTTTTTAGTTCTTGAAAGCTGTCCCACATATAGGAGGATAATCGCAGATAACGATGCCGGAATTACTTGAACTGATGTGTTTATGAATGATCAGTATGTTTTTTGTTAATATATTTCTTTTTTAAGTAGTTTAATCCTTCTTCTCCTTTAGTTATGAGTATCTCCCTATCATTAGGTTCCCATAAACCGTCGCAGAAAAATGCATATAGTTTAGTTATATTATAAGACATAGAGCTAAATAAACTATGAATATTTGCTTTTAAGTCTGAATCTCTAAATTCATCGGCTCTTATTTTATTATCTGCAAGTAGTTTTATGCCATGTATAATTCCTTCAAGTAATTTTTCCGTTTTCTCTTGCCCCCATTTATCATTGTTAAATGACATTGAAGTGTTTTTAGCCACAATCTTTGAAGATTCTAATTTTGAAATTACTGTAAATAGATATTTTTTAATTACAGCAATTGCATCTAAAAGATAATCTTTTTTGCTGATGCTGAAGTCTCCAGTAGATTGATTGAGATCTATGCGGTTATCAGTTGAGATTAAATTGTATAATACTTGTTCTTCTAACCGTTTTGACTTGTCTTTATAAATATTAGAATTATGATGAGCAATGCAATTCCTTATTTTTTGAATTGTTGTTATTTTCTGCCATTCTGGATTCACATGGTCGAGATTCAATTCTGATACGATAGTTAAATATCGCCTGCTTTTTTCTATATAGTTATTTCCTGCCAGGTCTTTAACTTTAACCTTGGAAAACCCTCTTTTACCGTCTAAATCACATAGCTTTTTTAGCCAATTTTCGAACATCCCATAGATTATTAATAGTAATGGATTAAAAGTGTAGACTGGGAACGTTTTGAAATATTTGTCTAAATCGTCTTCAATAATTGACCAGAACTCATAATCTAAATCCTTTTCTATTTCTTTACTGACTTTATCAATGCGTTTTTTAAGTTCTTCTTGTTTTGTTATTAATTCTATTGAAGCTTCGTTTATATATTCTTCAAGGTTATTCAATTCTTCCGTAATTAATTTTTGGAAAACTGTAAAAGGTGATATTCCTTTGAATTCTTCTAGTCGTTGCATTTTTACTTGATTTCTATTTGATTAAAGATGAACATGTTAGATAAATAAAACTATGAGTTTGAAACTTAGTCCAATAATGGTTGATTCTTTAAATTACCTCTAGACCCCAAAGTAGAAAATCTTACTTCCTAAGACATTAATTACGTTAGTTGTGCATACTATGATGTTGAAAATTATTCTCTATCATTTTTCAACATGATTGTAAATTCCTCCTACAAGCTCCCACCCACACCTTTAAACTTCTCGACAAAGGCACTGATTTTCTGAAAAACGGTCTGTTTCTTCGTTAAATATTGAGGATTTAAAGGGCTCATCTTCGGTAAAAGAGAGTTGAGCTCAGTGCCTGTCTCAGTCGCATATTCCCGCCTTAAAGAAGTCATTATATAACGCCTGGCTTCTTCTGTATTTAAGTTTTCTGCAGTGATTAAGACTTCTGCTTCGACTTTTTGCCGCATTTGAGCGAAAGCGAAGAAAGACTCTATGATACTGGCCTTATCCTGAATAGTGTCAAGGTCTGTTGCATTGATAAAATCAACGATTAAACTCTCCTTAGCTCGATTGCCGATACTCGCTCTGATTACACGGCGGATTTCCTCGATTAAAGCGTCCTTATCGGCGGTTTTCTTATTCTTATCAAAGATAAGTTCCAGAATATAATCGAGATTTATCTCCTGCGATTTTAATAAATCGATTTCAAAGACAACATCATCCC
>CAYRFF010000090.1:0-7379 GCA_964423575.1 uncultured Saprospiraceae bacterium
TCCATATCGTACCTCATCTTGTTGTTTCTTGCGGGCATAATGTATCTGCCGGCATGCACGGAAAGCAAGAGCAGTAGTTTCAGCAATGATCGGACTGACCTGGTGGAGAGTGCTACAGGAGAGGCAAGTGGATTGAATTCGGGTGGGAAATCGGACGTAAAGATATATCAGGCAAATATTAATCAGCTTGAAGAAGGTCGACGAATAAGCCAAAATCGGGAACGCTTCAGTATGTATGCCATGTTTTTGTTTAGCATTATGGGCCTGACGATTACTGCACTTATTTATTATGCTTATCGCCAACGTACCAGAAGTAATAAAATACTACGCGATCTGGAAGCTATGCGGAGCAACTTCTTTGAGGGAATTACGCATGAATTTAAAGCGCCGCTCACTGTAATACTCGGAATGACAGATCGGATTAAGGAAAGTGGCGACAATGTGGCTGATGCCAGGATAATTGAGAGACAAGGGAATAAATTGCTCGACATGGTTAATCAGTTGAATGAAATTGCCAGAATTAAAACGCGTCCTGATAAATCCACTTGGATTACGGATGATATTATTGCTTTCGCAAATATGTGTACCGAGACTTTTAAAAGACATACTTCCGAGCAGAGGAAGGATCTTGTTTTTCAATCGGCAGAGCGGAGTCTTGAAGTTGACTTTGTCCCGGATTATATGGAAAAGATCATACGCAACGTCCTGTCCAATTCATTAAAACATACTCCCGAAGGCGGGAAGATTTCTGTGGATATCTTCAGGGAACAGGATAACCTGAAAATGATATTTAGCGACTCGGGCAAAGGAATTGCAGAACAGGATTTGCCACATATATTTGAAGAATTTTACATCGGTGGATCCCGTGAGCATTCAGAATACGGTATAGGCGTGGGGCTTGCACTGGTAAAGAAAATGGTTGAGGCTATGAACGGCACTATTTACGCACGTAATGCTGTAGGTAGTGGTGCGGAATTGATATTGACAATGCCCTTGAAGCAGAAGTTTACATCGGAGATAAGGCGCATTAATAAAAACGGAATTGAATTTAATCCAAAATCCACAACTATCATAGGAAATGATAATCTGGATGGTGCGGAAGCAATGCAGGATGCTCAATCTCCGGGAAAGGATTGCATATTGATTGTTGAGGACAATATTGACGTACAGAATTATATAGGATCACTACTGGAAGCGGATTATTCGGTGCGATATGCTTCCGATGGTATAGAAGGATTGAATAAAGCAGAGGATTTTATTCCGGATCTTATTATAACGGACATGATGATGCCTGAGTTGGATGGTATTAATCTTATAAGGGAGATCAGAAACAATGATATTCTGTCCCATATTCCCATTGTAGCACTCAGTGCCAAGACTTCCCATGCCGACAAAAGAGAAGCTTTGGAAGCCGGCGCAGAAGTCTTTCTGGAAAAGCCGTTTTATGCCGACGAATTGCGTCTGAGAGTTGGAAAACTACTGGAACAACGCCGTTTATTAAGGGAGAAATTTTCAGTTGCCTTAGCTAATGGTTCTACGGAAAAGGTGGAATTGTCTGCCTCCGATCGCAATTTCCTCAACAAGGTGGAAAGCATAATTCAGGAAAACATTTCTGATCCGGATCTCAACCCGGATAAATTGGCTGCAGAGATATTTATGAGCCGTTCTCAATTGAATCGCAAGATAAAACAGATAAGTGATTATAGCGCCTCTGCGTTTATCATGCAAATCCGCCTGGAAAAATCGAGCCAGCTGCTGCGTGATGACGAGAAACTTATCTCTGAAATTGCAATGGAATGCGGGTTTGATGACCCCAATTATTTTAGCCGTGCTTTCAAGCGTACCTACAAAATGTCACCCTCACAATTCAGGAAAAACTCCTTGTGAATTAAGAATCTAAGCCAATGGAAAAGGCTGTTTAAATAAGCTGTATTTTCCTTTTTAATTGTTAAAGAATAAAACCTGACTAGCACAGGTATCTGTTTGATAGTCAGGGTAGTATGCTTTTGTGTTGATCGTTTTGTGCTATAAATATAATGCCTTATGCCCCGATTGTCCTGCTTATTGCTTCCTCTGTGCTACCTTGATAAAGCTAAGCGAAATACCTTTGTATCAGAAAGTAAAAACAGATGAATTTTTAGAAAATTTTTAATCAGGGAATGGTAAACCGGAATTGAATTAAATCCGGCAATCATCCCTACGGCAATTATAGTTTTTATTGAATATTAAAACAGGTAAATTATGAAAATCAGATTATTTTTAATTTCAGCATTTGTTTTCTCAATGATGTTCACTGCACAAGCTCAGATTAAATCGTTGAAGGATCTTGGGAAAAAGGCAAAGGAAGCAGGTGAGAAAATAGAGAAGGTAGAAAAGAAAGCACCTGCCAATACAGGTATAAAATCAGATAAGGTACTCGATGGAGTTTCTGTAGGTAAGAGCAATATTAAAGAAGGCGAACTTCCACGAGGAACCAAAACACTTTATGTGTCAGTAGAAAGAGGAAGCAACCGAAATGACGGAAGCAAGAGTGCACCTTTCAAGGACTTGCAGAAAGCTGTTGACGAAGCTCCTGAAGGAGCGGTGATTCTCGTCGCAGAAGGAAATTATCAAGGGAAGTTAAATGCCGGATATATTTCTGTTAAAAAGTACGTATCCATCATAGGCGGTTATGACAATAACTTTAATCAGCGTGATCCATTGAAGTATCGCACAATGATAAGACCTGATGCTGCCGCGGCCGGAACCAGTGCAAACTACGGCTTATTTGATATTTATGTACGCGGTAAGCGCGATGGAATTGTAATGATAGATGGGTTTATACTGGACAAGGGTGAAATGAATTGCTACTTCCTGCCGGATCCATCCAATCCTAAGAGTGGAACTCCTGAAGGTTGCGAAACCGGACGTCTCGATCCTCCTGCTTTCTTTTCCTATGGTGCTCCCAAAATGGATAAAACAACTGTGTCTAATCAGTTGATTCATGGAGATGTGGAAGGAAATGTAATTATAAGGAATAACATCCTTATGAATGGCGTGCACTTCGGTATTCAGATGGGGAATATCGGTGGAAAGTATGAAATATATAATAACGTGTTCCTTGCCAATCGTATGGCAGCGGTTGAAGTGCGTAGTATGAACAGAGATCCGGGTCAGGCTCTGGTTGAATTCCATAACAATACAGTATTGTTTGTCTGGAGAAGAGACCCGATGCCTCAAGATAAAGACATGGGCTATGGATTCCGATATATGACCGGTGTGGATGCCAATGTTTATAATAATATATTTGGTGCAATTGACTTTGCAGCGCTAGATCGCACCTATATCGATGCCGATCGTAACAAGGAAGCAGCTAGAAAGACCTCCGCATGGAATAACCTCTTTTTAAATAATGTTGAAGCGGACTTAGCTCTGCCTTCCGGAGGTGGAAAATTCCTTCGCGTCTTTGCCAAGGACTTTGAAGATGTAGACCAGCTGATTGAATATGAAGGAAACAGCGAAATGAATGCGGAGCAGACAAAGCAATTGGCTGCGGCTGTTGATGAGGCATACCTGAAAGGGTTTCTCGGTATGGAAGGAACTTCATCTATGGCACATAATCCCAATTCATCCGAAAATATACTGAGAGGAGCACTGGGAATGAACCAGCGTGGAACCTCAAGCTATACAGTATCGATGTATATGAACAGATATCCACTCGATAAAGCAGGAAAGCTGTTTGGTGCAGTAAAAGGTTACGGTGCCCAGCTTCCTAAGTAAAGAGACAATTGTAGAATTGTGATTAGTTTTTTCAATTAATGTGTTTTTTTGTAATTGCCTGATATCCCTTCTTCCTTGCTTGATTATCCATGAGGAGCTACTCAGAAATGAGAAGCAAAAACAACAATCAATAGGTTTCCTCGCAAGGAAGAAGGATATTTAGCATAAATTTACAGAACTATTTATTTAACCATTCTACGATATGTCAATAAATCCAAACGAGCTTAGCTTTAAAAGAATACTTACAGAATACACCATGATTATGAAACAACCGCAGATACTTATGCAGTTTAGAATAATTCTCTTTCTCCTTGTTGCAGCCCTCGCGACGTCATGTGCACAGCCGGAGAAACAAGACAGTGATAATGACTTGATTTACTGTTATATTGATGGAGTCTGGGCGGACGGCGCTGATCATGTTGCAGGGATTGTCTTTATAGATTTCCTGAGCGGTGATGAGGCTATTGAGGCAGCCCGCCGCGCCGGAGATGCGATAGAAGAGGAAGACGAGGACGGCAATACCGTTTATTCCGTCCCCAATGATTACTACATTCAGGTATCGGATGAGACTGTCCATGAACTCAGATTTCACCCCAATGTGGTTGCCAAGTCCTGGGCTTATGCTGAAGATTATGGCATGACGGTGGTCGATCATTACGATATCGTGGACTTTATCCGCTTGCAGGTGGGCAAGAATGCTGAGTTTGAATATGTTCCATTCCGTATCCGCATCGACAAGGACCGGATTACTTACATTGAAGAACAATATATTCCCTAGTAAATAAATCGACGATATATGGCCGTGTTTTGGACACTGATGACTCTAGTCTTCTCTCTGGGAGCCTGTAGTAATAATGCAGTTGTTTCAGCTTACGCAAATGAAGAAGTACCGGAAAACATTTGCGGAAGCTGGACAGGAATCGACAATGCAGAAGATCTTTTTCAACTGGAAATCAATTGTGGTGAAAATCAAGCTGAAATCCATTATTATAATGGAGGGCCATTTATTGAGAGATTTGAGTACAAAAGGATTTCCGAAAGCGAGATTGAGCTCTATCATAAATCACTGGAGGGGAGCACTTCATTTATGCGTGCGGCTGAGAGCAAAGCCCGCGAATGTGCGACTGCGGTAATGAAATGCAGACTGATTTCAGAGAACGAAATTGAAGTAAGTACCTTTGCATACGATTGTGGCTATGTGCCGCAGAATATCAAAATCGTTTTGCGCAGAGAAACGGAAGAAATCCAGGTGGAAAGGCCGGAAGAAAACCCATTTGTTGAACTGGTTAAAGAATATAAACCGGAAGAACTTCAACATTTGCTTGACAAAGCCCAACCTCAGAACATAAAAGATTTCTTTTTGCTCCTGCCCGAGGAAGACTGCTTTGAAATACCGGCAGAACTCCGCGTGCAAATGCTACAGAATAAGCCGCTGGAGCAGTGGGATTATATGGCGATTGAGGAAGTCGATGTGGAAAATCGCTACCTAAATCTTACCGGGCCGCTGGAAGGAAAGTGGGAAATGTACGCGCAAGAGGTGGACGATGTGTGGTTTATTGCGGTGAACTGGCAGGTATGCGGGCCGGCATGCTACACGGAGATAGCAAAGACGTATATTTACGATAATGGGCAGCTTATACTGGATTATTCTGCCAACCTAGCCGGCTATCAGGACCTGTGGCCGGAATTGTTTATCGACTTTTCCATGCTGAACGAAGAGCAGGAAAGGGCGGCAAGAGAAATCTGGGAAGAAAACAAATATGAGGTTCTGTATGATCTGCCGCGTGACGGAAAAACAGTATCGATGTATGTGGAACCACTCTTGTATATCGATGAAGATATTCCCTGGGATGCGTTCAGAACAGTGGAATCGGAAATCTGGAAATAAAAGGAAATATGAAGAGAAGTATGAAGACAATGATACCTGCGATATTTATGACCATACTGCTTGCGGCTTGTGGTGGTAATGAGTCTCAGGGGCAAGAGAAGGAAACCGGAGTCACGATTTCCTTTGATACCTATTGTAATGAGCGTTACGATTACTGTGTGGATTATCCTGTATTCCTGGAGCCACAGGGCGAGTCCGATAGCCGCGATGGGCAGACATTTGTCTCTGTGGACGGGAAAAATATACTGCAGATCTTCCAAGAGTATAAAATGGATATAGAAACCGGTGAATTCTATGATATTGCTGAAGCTTATTATATTGACCGGGACCGTAAAGGTGCCATGCTTAAGGAACTGCACGAGAACCATTATGTCCTGGGGCGTGAGATAGATGGTAGGTTGGAAAGGCAGGTGAGTATAAAAATGGGTGAGGGTTTCCTGACGCTGCTCTTTGATTTTGATAAAAACGATAAGGACCTGCTCGACAGGACCGTTCCGGGAATATTGAATTCGGTCAATTTCCTTATGGAAGAATCGGAAAATTCCTTTTTTATGGTCCTGGGTGCATTTCTTGAAGATTGCTGGTGGGATAAGGATTTTAACAGGATACTTAGGAAAGAGACTTATCGACTTGAAAGCTTCCTTCATCCGCAAATTGAACTTAGACGTCTTTATTCCCCGGGTACATTTGCTCGTGTAGCGGATGGTTCCGAAGGCTTTGCACTGACCATGGCAGATGAAACCGGAGCATCTGCAGAACCATCGCCGGAATATGACTTCAGTCTCATTGATTCCGATATCAGCCCTTGTATGCTCGATAATCCCTGGGAGGTTTATTATATGCCGGTAGAATCCCTTCCTGAAATCGTTGTGGATAATGAGACATTTGAAACGACGCCGCTGACTATCAGATTTCCCGATGCCGAAATTATATGCGTTTATCTCGTCCGTAGAAACAGATCTCCCATCGGATTCTACTTTGTCAACAGTCCGGATCTCGGCTGGAAACTCGTGCTGATTGACAACTCTTTATGCGAGGCTTGAGTACTGTAGGATAAAAGCTTATCTTTGTGCACGCTTCCGCAAATTGCGGGGCGATGAAGATTGTTTTGACTCAATAAAATGCCGGATAATATGAAAGATTGCCCACAGTGTAAGTCTCCTTACGGATATTCGACAGGAACAGAATTGTATGCATGCCCTGAGTGTGGTCATGAGTGGAACCCTGATGCGGTTGTAGCAGAAGAAGATGTATTTAAAGTATTGGATGCCAATGGTAATGAATTACAGGATGGCGATTCTATAATTGTCATCAAGGATTTACCCGTGAAAGGCGCTCCCAAGCCTTTAAAAGCCGGCACCAAGGTCAAGAATATCCGTCTTGTCGATAGCGATCATAATATCAGCTGCAGGATAGATGGTTTTGGGAATATGGCATTGAAGTCGGAATTTGTGCGGAAGGCCTAACCCTCGCTTGCATTTCGAGTGCATTTGCAAGCAAATGCTGCCTCAATGACCGCGCGATTTAAGGTTGAGGCTGTCCATCGACAAGTTCGGGAACCGAGATTGAGGCCGTGGATAGCAGTATTTAAATGGGAAACAATGGTTGAATTCTCTTGTAGAACCAATTCATGAATTGGTTCTACAACGTTTATTCCTTTTTATCCCGTTTAATAAAATGTAAGTTCAAGTAATAAGTGCGAAACTAATATTTAAAGCATTGGGGGCGCGCC
>CAYRFF010000091.1:0-7092 GCA_964423575.1 uncultured Saprospiraceae bacterium
TAATTAAAGGAATGAATATAGTTATTCTGAATCTTTCCTGCAAAGATGTATCCCGTAAAATGTTAATGCTTGTCGCGTGCTGTAAGTAAATATCTTATGCAGTCGCCACTTTTATGAGTGGTTTAATTTGATAACATATAAAAAGAGGGAGGCACAGAGCCTTTTATTTCACCATTTCTAAAAGTGGCTTTTTTGATAATGTTGTTTCCGCGGTCATATGTATAAGCATCGAACTCAAATTCCGCTTCAATATACTCATCACTGAGTTCTGTAATTTTGAGCCAATAATAAGGAGTTACTGTCTCACCATTATATTTTCTTTCTTCTATGTGTCCATCATAATCTTCGCCGATTACATAAGTATCTGTGGAAGAAGAGGTTAGATTTATATAAAGATAAAAGTCAGGATCACCTAGGGTGTATTCTTTGATCTTTAATCCCTGTGCACCTCCTTCTCGCTGTTTAAGACTAATTATAATCCTGTGATGTTCTATTGTCGTATCAGTCGCCATAAACTGATAGGTAATATTGTCAGTATCATGGTCAGAATATAAACGTGCAATATACCCTTGGTCATCATCATCACTGCCTTGAAAAGACCATGTTTTGTTATTATCAATTTCGTTTACCTCTACAGAAAGGATATTTATTATTTCATCATCATCGTCAATAACGACATCTTCTGGAGTATCATCTTTGGTGCATCCAATCAAGACTAATCCTAGCAATAGAATTAAAAAAGTAAGTTGTTTTATCATGACAAATGGTTTTATAGCTTTTTAAAGATATGATTTATCGATTTATAGTATAACGTAAATCAACATTAATAGCTGCCATGTAATAATCGATTTTAATTTAAAATCATGTAAAACCAACCTGGTTTATTCTGGATAATATCTACCCTCAATTTCTTTTACCTAAAGCTCAAAATATAATGAAAGAAGATAAAACCAGGCTGGTTTGTCGTGCCTTAAAAAAGTAAGCACAGTTAACAATCATTAGCATTCTGGTTGTTAATTTTTACGAAGCAAACTAGGTTTTTATAAGAAAAGTATGAATATTTAAAGTGATATATCTATTGCCCTGGGTAATAGATAAAACCAACAAGAGCCTGTTGCCTATAATTGTGCGAATGGGTTAATGAAGTTTACAATGTAATGAGAAAGAAAAAATCTCGATAAAAATTTACCGAAGTTATAATTCTTAGCCTTTAAAGCTTTCATTAAGCTAAAAATGTATTAATCCCATCAGCGTTTTATACGTCCTTTCATTTTCCCGTTTCTTACTTCAGCTTTTATGATTTTGCCGCCTGTAGTGTATGCATCAAATTCGAAATCAGCTTCTATAGCATCATCGGTTAACTTGGTAATATTAAGGTAATAATAAGGCTGGAGAGGTCCTCCATTATATTGCCTGACTTCACCGTTTTCAAGAGGAATGGTATAGTGCAAATATGTGGTAGATTCGAAACCGAAGGCAATATGAAGAAAAAAATCAGAGTCATTAGCTGAGTACTTCCTCTTTTGTAAGTTGGCAGAACTTCCTTCTCGTTGAATTAATAAAAAGGTAAAATCATTATCCGAATTTTTAATATCCGTTGACGAAAAGACATAACCTAAACCTTCTTCTGATTCACGCTTTACGCCTACAATATCATTAAGACTACCGTTGCTGCCCTCATAAGTCCAGACACGGTCGTAATCTATTTCGTTTACGTCAGCAGTCATTATAATAATATCTTTGTCATCTTTTCCATTATTCTTACTATCATCTTTGTTATCGGAATCTTCTTTTGCACATCCGACGATTATCATAGCAAGCATCAAAAGTAAAAAGCTTATTTTCTTAGTCATAGTGTAAAATTTAAATGTTTATATAAATTATTTTGTGCCACTAAAGTTAACCCTATTCCTGATTATAAAAACATTTTCTCCCTGATTTTGTCAATTTTATGAGAGCGTATCATACTTATTTGCATTTTAACAATACTATATTTGGATTTTAGCATACAACTGCACAGGAAAACGATAAAAGTTGTAAATCGAAACTAATAACAATCGCAGTAGATTTGTGACCCGGTGCTGCCTTAAATGAATAGCTGGGGAATTAGGATAAAACCCAAGAAATTAAAATACAACAAGAGCCTGTTGCCTATAATCGTGAAGATGGGTTAATAGTTTTTAAAAGATGTAATTCATCGATTTATAGTATAAAGTAAATTAGTATACATTGCTGCCATCTAATAATCGCTTTTAATTTAATATTCCGCAAAACCAACCTGGTTTATTCTGGATAATATCTATCATCAATATCTTTTACCTAAAGCGCAAAATATAATGAAGGAAGAAAAAACCAGGCTGGTTTGTCGTGCCTTTAAAAAGTAAGCACAGTCAATAATTATTAAGAACCTGCGGATTGATTTATGAGAAGTGAGGAAGGTATTAAGAAGAAAAAATCCCGATAAATCTTACTTTACCGGGATTATAATTTTACTGTCTCAAGCCTTTAAAAGTTCCGTCTTTAACAATGACTTTATTTATGCTTCCTCCCCAGGTATAAGCTTCAAATTCAAATTCTCCTTCTATTCTTTCTGAGGAGATCTTAGTGATTTTGACTTCGCCTGTCGGCACGACAGGCTCACCTCCATATATACGGGTCTCTTCATATTCCTTACGGAGGTAATCACCCATAGAATAAATGTTGTCCGCATCCGGAGTGTTGACGTCAAAGTAAAGCATATAGTCCGGATCATCGAAGTCATAGGTTTTCTCCTTGAGAAGCGCGGAGCTGTTGTCTCGCTGTCTCAGAATAACAGATATACGGAGATTTTCACCCTTTACTTCTGTTTCAAAATAATATAGCTGATCTCCTTGATGTACCAGTTCTTTTATTTTATGCTCAGCAGATACATTATAATCTGTTACTTTATTTTCTTCATCGACTTCAAGAATCTCTCCTGACATTATTAAGCCGATGTCTCCGCCTAGTTTATCATTATTCTTGTCATCTTTCTCGTCCTTGGTGCAGCCGACAAAGGCAATAGCAACCAACAGTAATAAATAGCTTATTTTCTTTAGCATAATATAGTGTTTAAATTGTGTTGAAAAAGAGAGTGTGTTCAATAGCTCTCTATGTTTTTAAATAAGAAATCTAAAGGACTTATTACCAGCCTCCGATTGTTTTTCCCTTAATTTTACCATTTCTCACGGTTACTTTCTTTACACCACCTCCTGTACCGAGGGTATAGGCATCAAACTCGAAATCTGCTTCTATTTTACCTGCACCTAGGTTTGTAACGTTAAGCCGAGCAAAACTTGTTGCAAGTGCTCCATTGTATTCTCTCTCTTCCACATAACCTGCATGCAACTCCCCACCGGTATATGATTGATGGGGATCAGACATATAATAGAGTGTTGCACTCAGGTAAAAGTCAGGATCATCAAGAGTGTATTCTTTTTTCGTTATTTTGGCAGTACTTCCGTCTCTACGAGTTATTTTAACATAAACCATATAATCATCGTCATTCATGTCCTCAGTAGCAAAGAAATAGAGTAAAAGGTCGCCCATTTCAGACTTTGAGCCGACGTAGTCATTCTCGCCCCCGCCCTTAAATACCCATTCACCGATTCCATCAATCTCGTTGATATCAGCGGTCATGGTAATAACATCCTTGTCGGTGTTATCATCTTTTTTGCCTCCTCCGTTGTCATCCTTAGTGCAACCAACGAAAACCATGGCGAGAAGTAATAATAAAAAGCTTATATTTTTAGTCATAGTGATAAGTTTAAATTTTTAAAATAATTGCTCAAAAGTGGCGGTAAAGCTAAGCTAAATAAATCTTTTAAAGAAGAGTCAATCTTCAAGAGTTTTTAAAATAACATACAAATTATAGATTTATGGCTGTTTACAGATATCAAATTAGCCTTTATACATAAAAAGTTAGAAAAACTATTGATAATTTAGAAGCTGTCACCATTATGCAGAAGCCCGAGACTGAGGGAATGAATTGAATATTTATTATTAAATTGTGGATGATTTTATGAATACTAAAGACATACGGTTATGAAAAAAATTTATTCAGGCATTTGTATGATGATTGTTTTAATCTTTGCTGTGACTTCCCACAGCTTTTCTCAAGAGAACCAGTTCAGTCTTGAAATAGAATATTCTCCTAATTTATCTAAAATGACGGATGAATTTATTCCGGCCGAAGGGAAATTTAGCCATAATGTGCTTCTTCGTTTACAGTATGATTTTAAGTCAGCAGTTATTCCCACAATAGGAATGGGCTTTTTAAATGTGGGAGAGGCAAGAAGATCTGAATTGAGATTCCCAAATATGACAACAGGGGAATCGCGTATATCCTATAATTATAACTATGCAATTATCCCAATAGGATTGAGGATATCAATTGGTAAATTTTATGTTTTGCCCGAAATCGGACCGGGCATTTATGTGTTTAATCGTACATATTCTGTACTTAAAGAGTCCGGAGAAAAAACTAAGCGCTCTTCAGAGGAGGAAGTCTTACATCAAGGTAAGTTCAATAGATTGACTTTTCCTGTTTTCTTATCATTAGGGCGGTATTTTCCCATAGGGCAAGTGTCCATATTAGCAGGTGTAAAAGGCTATTATGGCTTAAATCCGATTATAGAGAATGCTCCTCGCAATGCTAAATATTATGGAGTAGGGCTGATTGTAGGGGTGGCTTTCTAAGAATGGCTATATAATGAAATTAACTCCAATAAACAGAGCCATTTTAATAGTCTTTATTGTTTTCGCAGCTTTTTGTAGTGAAGGAAAAGCACAGAATAATATTGGGCTTAAGTTTTTTGGACTGAGTATCCATCCACATGGAGATCCCAATGCTTTTTTAATGCCCAATAAATTGGATAATGGTGCTTACCTGGTAATGAATCTTGGTGGGGAAATCATGTATGAGTATTTTATCTATGAGGATGTTTTGTCTGTTAAGGGAATTCAGGCATTATATGCAGACTGTTCAGCGAGATTAGGTGGATTCAGTCATCTGGGTTTAAGAGGTAAAATTTACAAAAAAGGAAGACATAGTGTGTATGGTGGAATTGGTCCGACATTGATTTTCAGAAGAAACTGGTTGGACCTGGAAGGATATATCAATCTTAATCGGTTCAAAGGTGATGAAAACGTTGCTTTTCAATATTTCTTTGTCTGGTATGGAGGAGAGTTTGAATATAAGTATAGTATGACTGATAAAACTGACCTGGCAGTGTCTTTTGCCCCGGGGTATCCATATCTGATGAGTCTTGCTGTGGGTGTCAGTTTTAATTATTAAATAAGCTCACGGAAATATTTGCGCAAGCTTATTTATGAAATCCCATCTGCAATTTTGAAATTGCAGAAACCGGAGACAAAAATCCATTTTAACTCCTCCAAATCTTTCCCTGAATTTTTCCGTTTCTGACAGTTACTTTCTCTACCGGTTCATTGTGTGTATTTACATAGGCGTCAAAATCAAATTCAGCCTCTAAATAATCCTCTGTTATCTTCATGATTCTAATCCTGCAATAGGGAGTAATTTCCTCCCCGTTATATTGTTTGTCAGGGAGTGGATTGGATACGTAATGGCTGGAACTCAATGATATTCCGGCTGCTATCCTAAAGTCTAAATCATCTGTCGTGTATTCTTTCTCTTCAATTATAGAAGCACTTTCTTCCAGGCGGTATAAAAAGATAGAAATTACCAGATCTCGATTGTTTTTATCCTTGGCGGCAAATGAATAAGTGAGATCACTTCCTTCGGCAATCTGCATAACCATTCCCGGATTGAATCCCGGTAAGCCTTCGTAATTCCAAGAATTTTTAATTTCACTTCCGTCAAATTCATTGATTACAGCTGTCATTGCAATATCCAATTCATTTTCTTTAAGTGAATCATCTTTAGTACATCCGACAAAGCCCAAGATGAAGGCCAATAATAAAAAAGTAAGTTTCCTGTTCATAGCAAATGTGTTTTTATTGTTGTTAAAATTAGTGCAAAACAAGCGGAAACACGAGTTTATAAGGTAATTTAAATGAAAATTAACCTTTAAATCTTTGATTGTTAACATATTTAAGATTTCAGTACTCTTTATAACGAGCTTTCTTACGTTAAAGGATATTACAGAATCAGACTAGTCACGAGGCTGTCAATTTAGGCGGAAAATATTACGGGAAATAAATTTTTATCTAAATTAGGCACATGGAATTTAATCTACAACCTACACTGGAAAACGAGAAGGTAATCCTACTGCCATTGAAAGAAGAGGACTTTGAACTTGTACATAAAGCCGCTTCCAATCCGGAAGTATGGGCAGAACACCCCAATAAAAACCGATGGCAGGAAGATGTTTTCAGGAATTTTTTTAAAGGTGCTTTAAGAAGTGGCGGTGCGTTTAAAATTATAGATAAAGCTAGCGGTAATGTTATTGGAAGTACTCGTTTTTACGATTATGACAGAAAGAAAGACAGTATTTTAATCGGATACACCTTTTTTGCAAAGGAATACTGGAATCAGGGTTATAATCACGCAGCAAAGAGACTGATGCTTGACTATATCTTCGATTATGTGAGTGTTGTTCATCTGCATATCGGTGCGGAAAATGAACGTTCCAAGCGCTCAATTACTAATCTCGGTGCCAGGAAGATTGCAGAAGAAGTCGTTGCATATTATGGTGAACCTCCCAGGTTGAATTTTCTGTATGAGATACGGAAGGAGGAGTGGAGAGGAATATCTAGTGATCGAATGATCTAGCGATTCTGGGCTCGCCCTGATAGAACGGATCGGTAAGCTACCGCCAGAGATACACTTCTAATGCGACACTCTCCGAGGTCGAATAAATTTGTTCTATATTTCTAACCTAATGTGACTTCTCCGAAGTCAATTTGCAGGGGAAGTGTATGGACACATGGTCCTGCGTACGATTCCTCTCCCGTTGTAAGATGGTTAAGCCAGGACATAGCCATTTCTCCTCGATGGAATACTGCTCTGCAATTCCATTAGTCAAGCATGGTTTAAAGATTGACCCGTCCTAAAATTTGTTTACAGTTTAACAATGATTTTCATCTTCGTCC
>CAYRFF010000092.1:0-2061 GCA_964423575.1 uncultured Saprospiraceae bacterium
ACTGTATCATCTTTCTCCATTGAGACGAAGCGAAATGGGATGACTGAATGTAGTCTCGTAGAGACCAATGGTCGTAAATCGACCATTGATGAAGGAACTGCGAACTCCTGTGAGCAGCTAGCAATTCACTTTAATAAACACCTTTTTATCGAAAGAATTCTAAATCATTCTAAAAAGCTATACACAGGAGATTGGGGTGGAATCCTTACTTCCTCTGTAGAAAACGGACAAACCTGAGTAGGTTTCGCAGGAAAAAAAAGAAAAGGGAGAACATTCTATGACAAGCAAGAGAGCAGGTCGTATATAAATGAACCTGTAGAATCGATATGTATTTAGTTGTATCCGATAGGGTTATCCGGGATTTCTTTCAGCTCATAGCTTGTACTTCTTCCGCCGCTTGTCCCTTTTTGTAAAATATTTTTTTTAATTAAATCCTGGATATCTCGAAGTGCTGTATCCTGTGAGCACTTGTTGATTTTTGCCCATTTTGAAGTAGTTAATTTTCCTATAAATCCATCAAGTAATCTATTTATCATTTTGTGTTGTCTCTCGTTAAGTATTGTCGGGGCATGAAACGTCCAGAATTCAGCTTTATATAATATTTTCGATAGAGTTTCTTCTGTGGAGTCAATAGCATTTATTAAACATTGCAAAAACCATAAAATCCATTCTGTTATATCTGAGCTCCCTTTTTGAGTCTTTTCAAGTTTTTCATAGTATTGTTTTCTTTCAACTCTGATCTGTGCAGACATACTATAAAAACGTCTCACGCTTTTATCAGAACGCGCCAACATCATATCTGTAATTGCTCTGGCGATTCTTCCGTTTCCATCATCGAAAGGGTGAATTGTCACAAACCATAAATGGGCAATGGCTGCTTTAAGAACTAAATCTATATTATGCTCATTTTCTAACCAGTCCAAGAATTTCGCCATTTCTTTCTCGATTCTGTGGGAGTCAGGTGCTTGATAATGTACTTTTTCTTTTCCTATAGCTCCAGATACGACTTGTATAGGCCTCCTTCTATCTTTTCTCCAATCTGCAACAGTAATTTTATAAAGATTACTCCATCCCAATGGGAACAGTGCAGCATGCCAGCAAAATAACCTGCTTTTAGTTAAGGGTGAGTGATATCTTTGAGTGGCATCAAGCATCATTTCGACTATGCCATCAATGTGCCGCTCTGATTCTACTGCACCGGCAATGGCTATTCCAAGGCGACGAGCGATAGAAGATCGTACTTGTTCAAAATCTAAAAACTCGCCTTCGATTTCTGAAGACTTGATAATATCCAGTGTAATAGTGCTTAACACAGCTTCACTTTGTAAGTCAAAACCAATTGACTCCATCTTGCCCAAAAGTCTCCCTTGGCGGTTTCTAGCTTCACCTAGTTTGACCATCACTTGTTTATTGTCCCAAATGAAGTCCGTCCAATTCCTTCTTTCGTGTATATAAACTCCTATTCTACGCATATTATGCGACAAATATGCGTCTTGTTCTCCGCAAATCAAACTTTCTCCGCATATTTTGCGTAGATTATGGCTTTTAATCGCCGCATTATTGTCATTTTATATTAGGTAGCTTCGCCTGACGTGATTTCTTAATTACGAGAACACTAGCTCTTTTTGGAAGTATTAAGCCGGAATACGTTCTTCAATGAATTTTTTATGATTGCTTAGATAAATGATAGCAATCCCCACGAGTGATAAGAATACAGCCATAATCATAGGTTCGGCAATAAGCGAAGTTTTTAAGATAGAAGTAAGATTGTTTACACGTATTTGTCGACTGAAAACATGTTATATGATTCTTAGTGATGCCTGGCCTTTGACAAGCACAAAAGAATTTTTAATCGGGGAGGGATGAAGTCTTAGACTGTAACTCAAAAGACATGTGGAGATGTTATCTCCATTGATAAATATGCGTATTGTTTTTGTAAGTATTTATTGAGTTATTTGTTTGTTTCATTTAAATTTGTTTTCTTTGTATGGCGAGATGCGATTATCTCATATCTCATATCTCATATCTCATATCTCATATCTCATATCTCATATCTCATAT
>CAYRFF010000092.1:2161-6867 GCA_964423575.1 uncultured Saprospiraceae bacterium
TCATATCTCATATCTCATATCTCATATCTCATATCTCATATCTCATATCTCATATCTCATATGATTTGTGTTTGATGAAGAATAATTGTGTTTAGAGGTGCCCGTATCGCTTGCGGTATTCCACCACCCCAGATAAGTGTGGATTTAACTTTAAATTCTTTTATTATGAAAAATTTATTTTTGCTACTTGTTTTATTTGTGTTTGTTGGTCTCATGAGTTGCGTGCCAAATGATGATTTACAAAATAAAAACAGTAATAAGACCGAGCCAACCTTAAGGTCTTCAGGCTTAAATTCTAATTTTCTTCATCTTTATTCATTCCAAGAACAAGATGATCGAATTCTGTTTTTTTATAATGGAGAAAACTCTATAGAATACATGGTTGGGATTTTTGGAGATGAGAGTTTTGACAATATCGGATTAAACGAAGGTGTAATGGCGAAAACTATTGGTTTTGATAGTATGAGGATATCTGCTACCAATAAATTTTCAAGAGGCTTAACAATTGATATATTAGGTGGTGCATGCCTAACTTTAACTTTAGAAAGTAGTGGTTATACAACTAATTGCGGAACAAATTTTCACCCTTCCAATGGATTTAGTTTTAGTAATCTAGCAAGTTATGAAATTGATATCAATGAAATTTCTAGTTTAAATTCATTAATAGATATTGAGCAAAATATAATGAGTATCATTGCCAATAGTGAAGGAATTACCCTCCCAGATGATGTTTCGACAGGAGGCGATGAAGCTCCCTGGTGTAATGGTGGTGGTGAAGGTGCGATAAAATGCACTGGGTTTATGTCTATTTGTGAAGTTGAGTGTGAAGAAGGTTATTGGGCTTGTTGCAACCTTACCTGTAAGTGCCTTAAAAAAATACGATGGAATGATAATGGAGGAGGTAGATGGTGAAATTTATTAACACTGGATTATAATTATAGCGTATTATGTGCTATAAATATGGCATCTATGGGCCTAAAATAAATCTATTATTATGGAATGTATGAAAAATGTGGTTAAATTATTCGTGAGCTCAATATTGATTTTATGTTTGATTGTAAATGCTTCTACACAAAATTCTGAGTTACAATACTCTTTAAATGACTCTTCAAAAGTTCATGAATTCCTGAACATCAAGTCTGTTGGCAATGTAGACGCCCAATTGCTGTTTTTTTACAATGATGATGGACACCTTAAATACTATGTTGGTATCTTCGGAGAAATCCTTCCTGTAAAAGAAAACCATCAAGGATTTATAGTAAGCTTCATGAGTCAAGATGATCGGCCAGGCGGAATTATCTTACAATATGACGATGAAAGTTGCGAAGCTATTTCTCTAAGAAATGCTGGTTTTACTTCAGATTGTGCCAATATCTTTCATCCTAATGGGGGTTATGCAGTTAACCAGTTAGAACTTTTCAAGATTAAAATTCAAGATGTTCCTGAAGAGATTGAAGCGGCAGAAACCTACTTGGAAAACGCCATGATGAAACATCTTATGGAGAATTATCCTGAAGAATTTATGAATGAGGATGATTTACCCAAAGAGATGATTTATGACTCTAACGAGGAATAGTATAAACTATTCAAACTAATGCGCAGAAGTATTACTACTAAACTCAGAGTTAGAACACTCGTTGTTATTCTAAGGTCTACTAATTTATGTGATCTATCTCCATAATGAAAATCAATTAAGTTGAATTTCATCTTAATTTTTAGCGTTTTTCACTTGCAGATTTATTAATCTATGCCAGACCTAGCGTTTTTTCTTCTCGTAATCTGTAGAAAGTGACAAAATAAACAAAAAAAGTAGAAACATGATGCAATAACTGCATCATGTTCATACTTATGGCTATCAAGTTCATTTGCGCTTTGCTTGTTTCGGGTAATCTCATTTTGATTTTATCTACCCCATATTTGATTTTGCCTAAGCCAAACTTCCCTTCTATTTCTGATCGTTTATTTTGTTTCTTTTTCCTGCGTAGTTTTTCTTCTTTACTCAGCGCAGCTGGACGACCTAACCTAGGACCATAGTGGTTAATCTCCAACTCCTTTAATAATTCTCGGTTCTTTTTGTTCAGATAGATTTTATCCACAAGTACACCTTCCGGATAATGCCCATACTTTCGTTTATAACCCTCCAATATCTCTTCTAGATCTAATGCTTCGTTATAAGCACTAAAGTCGATTCTAGTGAAATCCACATAGCCATCCACTTCGCTTGCATTTATTTTAGCCCCAAATTCTGTCTTCTTGCCTGTCTTGCCTCGCACAATAGGACGAACCCAAGGCTGGGATAAACTGACGATTCGATCTTTTATCTTCTTTCGATTATCTTTATGCATAGTGTACTGCTGCTCGTATATATGCTGCACCACCAACCAAGAGCGATAGTCCTTCTTCTGCAGAGTAGGCATACTGCCGCTCTCCTGAATCACTCTGTCCAGTACCTTATTTATGTGTTTCATATTACGACGGATGTACTGCAGTTGCTGTTTAATGCACTTCTTAATAGCTTTTTTAGAGGGGCTTTTCTTCTTCGCAAAGTTCAGATAATAAGATGAAGCCGTTTCACGATAGGTCCGAGGCTTTGTGTCCCGTAAAATATAACCGGATTTCCACAAGTAGTCGATCAATTGCTCTGTAAACTGCCGGCAATCATTCAATAGCTTTGTGTCCGTGGGATAGGTAATATCCTGTGGAGACACGGTAGCATCTATCTTTAGTATTCCTCTGTGAGGGCGAGAAGCATCTCCATCATGCGCTTTACGCTGAGGCATCAACTTCGTCTCATAAGCATATTTAAGAATGACTTCATTCATCTGACGTGTACCTTCCTCACCAAGACGCTTCCGTACCTCGACAAAGACTTCCGGGGTAAACAGTCTTTCGGAACGAAAACTGCGCAGACCAACAAAATACTGCATATACAGATTCTCGGATATATGCGTGAGCGTGTCTTCATCACTCAAATTTTCTATCCCTTTAATCAGCAGAGCGCCAAGCACATATCTCAAGTCCACTGTGGGACGTCCAAGATTACTGAGATTCCTCATCATCACAGAAGCTAAAGAGTCCCAGGGAACCATTCCTTCTAACACATACCACCGATTATTTGAGTCTAGTTCCTTATCGAAGGGCGAAGTAAACAAAGTGTTAGAAAGCTCATGAGAAGGGGTATATTTAATCATCCTAAAATCATTTTCAAGTGCACAATAATTCTGTAATATACGACAGTTTTCGTGCATTTGAGAATTCTATAACTCAAAATTACTCATTCTTAGCAACTCGTTATCAAGTGTTTATAAGTGATGCGAAAGTTTATTAGTAGGCCTTAAGTATAATGGATAATGCCTATTCGGGTTTGCTCTTTTTTATGAAACAGCTTTTCCAAAGAATTATCCTCCAATATTCTATAATCATTTTGCCCCATTGGATTTATTGTATTCTTCCTTCTTGTTCTTTCTCTCATAGAGAATCAGAGCGAAAGAGAAAATAGTGAGAATTAAACCCGTTGTAGATATGGTTGAATCAGATAATATTATTAACAATTCATAGCTATATTTATATAGTGGCCTAAAAGGTATTCCTACTTTACTAATGGTATCTGTTGTAGATAATCTTCTCGACTAGTCCATTGTAGTATAACATTGTTTAATAGAACATAAGAAAATTACTTGTCATTTTTAAATTTAAGGATATATAGCCAAGCAATCAAGAATCCAAATGATGCAATTATAGAAAATATCATCAATTTGCTATCGAATTCATGACCTGTTATCGAAATATACGTTAATAAAAATATAATTACGCATACAACGTATCCAGCTAATATTACTAAATACTTTTTCATAAATGTTTCCGAATTGCTGCAGCAGTTCCAGAACTCCAAGCGGCGGTGAACGCAACTCCAGCAAAGAATGCTGCAGGATTCACAACAGTAAAAAATACTCCAGCTACAAATCCTCCACCAATAAATCCGCCTGCTGCACCCGAAGCGTCAGCAGCTAGAATTGCCTTCCATGTTGGTGCTCGTAACATAGCTCTATCCCCATATATTCCAGATAATATCTCTTGTCCTTGACCGCTTCCCCCTAAAGATTGTGGCATCCAGTATTCAGCTGAGTGTTTATAGACAGAAAAGTAGGTTTTTAAAACATCTTCAATTTCAGGACATAAATTATCTGAATTCATTTTTAACAATATGCTACCTATTTTATTTTCAATATCATTATAATTAACTGAATGTCCATCGATATAATTTAAAAAATCAACTATATATAAAGAATCATACCCCAGAAAGCTATATGTTTCTATTTGATTCGAGGGACTTATAGTAATAATATTTAATGAGTCGATTAGATAATTGTAATTATTTTGTAATTGAGATAAGACATCATCTGTATAATCAATACCTTCATAAAGTAATGTTAAGTATTGATTGTGCATTACCCCTATATTGTCAACCATTTCATCAGGTAGAATAGAGTTTTGATTAATGCAGCTTTGCTCAAGTCGTGTTGGTGATGTATAACTATCATTATTAAAATCGGCAGATTTATTACACGATAATGCTAACAAAACTAGTAATAAGAAATAAATATTTTTCATAATAAAACATTTTAAATCACCCTACTTCTTTTTCTAGCTGTTTCAGATTCCAGCTGTAGCTATATCAATGGCTACAGTGCATATATATATATATA
>CAYRFF010000093.1:0-6806 GCA_964423575.1 uncultured Saprospiraceae bacterium
ATGCCGGCAGATACATTATGCCCGCAAGAAACAACAAGATGAGGTACGATATGGAATTAGAAGCTTTCATCAACTTGATTAATAGTAAAAGGCGCCTTATTGTTACAGGATTCATCCCACTCATTAAGGTTGCCCAACTTGTACGCTAGGCGCCCTTCTGACTCGAGGCCGGCAATTTAGACAATAAAATACCCTTTACCAAGATTTGTTTATAAACTTTTGATTTGACTTCTCCATAGGTGAAATTTACAATACCCTCCTTTTATCGGTTTATGCTTACGCAAATGGGAAATCCTGCTATTAAGATCAGTTAAGCTTATCGATTCAATACATCGGTTATTATTTCCCCGCAGTCTAGCTCATCGCTATTATATCTAAAATTCTACTCAGTATAATATATCAATTTAAGTCTTTTAGAAACAAGGGGTGGCTTGTGTAAGTCCAATCGGAATCCGGTATTAATCAATCGTTCAGCAACGAAAATATAAAGTATCGCCCAAACCACATTACATACTCTTCATTCGGCATTTCGTATAAAAGCCATAACCTTCAAAGTCAAATAAAGATTATTAAAGTACTTTAGTCAGGTTGTTCTATGCTTATCAATCAAAAAGCAGAGCATTAAAAGTGGTGCTCTCTTACCCGGATAATCATAAAAAGACGGTGAAAAGATTTATATCTGCGAGTTGAAAAGTAGTAGAAAGTTGTAAAGCTTTTGCCTGGAAATTTTCACATCCTTAAACTGGGCTTTAACGAGTCATGAACTTGTTTTCTCCATTATCAACCAATAGACTAATTCAAGGTACAATCAGTAACAAACAACGAATGCCTAAAAATAAAAAATATATGATGAAGAAAAGCATTTCAAGGACGATCGGCATCCTTCTTGTCTTCGGATTGATTTCATCTGTAATACTTATAAAAAGTTGTTCCTTTTTCCCCGACAACAAAAAACCGGAAATCAAGAGAATAGCTCTGCCGGTCTATGAAATAGACACCGGAACAGTTATCCTATATACCAATTTTCTCGGAGCAGTAGAAGGTAAATTCAACGTAGAAATACGACCACAGGTAGAGGGCGAATTACAGGAAGCGTATGTAGATGAAGGCGATTATGTAGAAAAAGGCGATAAACTATTCAAGATTGATGCCTTGCCTTACCAGGAAGACTTGAATAAGGCAATGGCCAACAGAAATGTTGAAGTAGCTAAACTCAACAATGCCAGAACCGAAGTTGAAAGACTGCGACCTCTGGTAGAAAATAAAGTCATGGCCCCTGTACGCCTTGAATCTGAGCTATCCAATTATGAGGTTGCAAAAGCAAGTCTGGAACAAGCAGATGCAGAAGTCGCCAATGCGAGGATTAAGCTGGGATATGCAACCATCAAAGCCCCGGTAAGTGGGTATATAGGTCGTATACGTAAAAGAATTGGAAACCTCGTAGCACCTAGAGATAACGAACCCCTTACCGTTCTTACAGATGTCGACGAAATCTACGTCTATTTCGCAGTGAATGAATCGGAATTTGCCAAGCTTGCAAAACCGGACGAGACCGTAAAAGACACTTTAAACAAGAGTAAACGGCGTGAAATCGGGCAACGAGTCTCCCTGATAATGCCCGATGGTACCGAGTATTCTGAAGTCGGATATATAGATGCAACCTCAGGGCAGGTCAACAAAACAACCGGTACAGTAACACTCAGGGCTACCTTCCCCAATGAGGATAACATCCTCAGATCGGGAAATACGGTAACACTCGTAAGGCATGACACCAAGAAAGGTAAAATTCTCATACCGCGTAAAGCCACTTATGAATTACAGGCTAAAACCTTTGTCCAGAAGCTCACGCCCGATAGTCTCGTGGTCAGACAGCTTATAGAAATCGAATCAGAAGCTCCCGATAACCAGTATATCGTATCGGCAGGTTTAAAGAAAGGTGATAAAATTCTCGTCGAAGGCTTGGACAAGGTATCCGACAGTACTAAAATCCAGCCCCTTCCCTATTATCCGGATACCTTAATCGCTCCGGGAATGAATAACCCTTTAAATCTGAATAAATAAGATAAGTAAGCCCGGCATCAAGCAAAGAATGCAACATACCGGAAGAGCAAAGCGAATATATGTTAAAGAAGTTCATAGATCGACCAATACTCTCTACAGTTATCTCAATCCTCTTTCTTATGCTAGGGATAATCGGGATGGTAATGCTTCCGGTAACGCGATTCCCTGAAATCGTACCCCCGAGCGTCAGCATTTCTGCCTCTTATTCAGGTGCTGATGCAGAAACAGTCGCCAGCAGCGTAATTCTCCCTATTGAAACCGCAGTAAACGGGGTAGAAAACATGACCTATATCCGCTCCAAGGCCTCTACAGGAGGAGCATCGATTAATGTATTTTTTAAGCAGGGAACCGACCCGAGTCAGGCCGCCGTGAATGTGCAGAATCTCGTTTCTAAAGCGATGACAAACCTACCATCGGAAGTCGTTCAGAACGGAGTTACGGTCGAGCCGCAACAACGCGGCTCCATTATGACTCTGAATATTTATAGTGATGACCCGGCATTTGATGAGACATTCCTGCAATCATATACCAATATCAATATCGTCCGGGAACTGCAGCGCGTAGACGGCGTCGCTAAGGTTTCCCGAATCGGGTCGCGGAACTACGCCGTGAGAATCTGGCTCGACCCAAATAAAATGCGGGCCTATAGCCTCGTACCCAATGATATAAAATCAGCAGTTAAAGATCAAAACTTTGAAATCGCTCCGGGTGAATTTGGGCAGAATTCCGATCAGGCATTCCAGATTTCCATCAAATATGCAGGCCGTTTTACTTCCGTAAATGAATTTGAGAATATTATTATACGGACAACAGGTGAAGGTTCAATTTTGCGACTGAAAGATGTGGCAAGGCTTGAGTTATCCGCAACCAATCTCCGTGCAGAGAACAAAGTGGATGGCAAGCCGGGTCTGACGATTAACATATCTCAGAACAGTGGTGCCAATGCACGTGATATCGATGTGAATATCAGAGAAAAGATGGCACAACTCTCTGAAAAATTCCCCGAAGGAATCAAATACAATATCTCCTACAGTGTCAAGGATCAAGTAGACAACTCCATCAATCAGGTACTTCGGACATTGATAGAAGCATTTATACTCGTGTTTATAATTGTTTTCCTATTTTTACAGGATTTCAGAGCGACGCTCATTCCCGCGATCGCCATTCCGGTAGCCTTAATCGGTACTTTATTTTTTATATATCTGCTCGGGTTTACGATAAACATTCTCACGATGTTTGCCCTCGTTCTTTCCATAGGGATTGTGGTTGACGATGCGATAGTTGTCGTTGAAGCAATTTATGAGAAAATGGAAAACCGAGGAGCATTCCCCTATCGCGCTTCAGTGGAAACAATCGGTGAAATAGCTCCTGCAATTATGTCTATAACAATTGTCATGGCTTCGGTATTTCTCCCGGTAGGTTTTATGCAGGGTCCGGCAGGCGTATTCTACAGACAGTTTGCCTATACTCTGGCAATAGCAATCCTGATCTCAGCAGTAAATGCTCTTACATTATCACCTGCACTGTGCGCATTAATTTTGCGTAAGCGTGAACCCAAAGAAAGAACTGAAGTAGAAAATGTAGCCTCTGAAAGTAACAAGTCCTTCAAGGAAAAACTACTATCGGTAAAAGACTACTTCTTTATAGGATTTAATGCTGCATTTGCAAGGCTTACAGAAAGATATATAAGCTCTGTAATTCAACTTCTCAAGAGGAGAAAACTGGCCATGGGTGGTCTCGTTCTCGTCTCTATCATCGGATTCTGGCTGATGCGTTCAACTCCGACAGGATTTATTCCCGACGAGGACAATGGCTTCGTAATTTTCTCATTAAAGCTGCCTCCGGGTTCTTCCCTCGCCCGAACGAACAGTGTGCTGGAAAAGGCGCTGGCGGAGTTTAAACACAGACCGGAAATAAAAAGTATGTCGAGTTCTGCTGGTTATAATGCTATTGATAATACTACCAGCTCTTCTTACGCTATGGGATATATCAATATGTATCCATATTCTGAACGGAAAGGCATCAAAAACATCAATGATTTTATCGATACTCTGAGGCAGGATCTGGCAGATATCAATGAAGCGGAAGTTTCCGTATACAGTCGACCGACAGTAGAGGGATTCGGGGATCAGAATGGAGTCCGCTTTGTACTGGAAGACAAATTTGGCGATGATTTTCAGTCACTTGGAGCAATTTCCAGAGAATTTCTCAGAGAACTCAATCAAAGGCCGGAAATCCTGCAAGCCACGACAACATTTGAGCCTGATTTCCCACAGCTGGAACTCATAATTGACCGGGAAAAGGCAAAAATGCTCGGAGTAGACATTCACGACATGATGGACAATATCCGTCACTATTATTCCCGTGTCAAGGCAGGTGAGTTCAATCTTTTCAACAGATTAAACTTTGTATATATCCAGGGAGAACCCGGTCTTACATCGACTGCAAGCAGTCTGAATTCGATCTTTGTCAGAAGTAAAAGCGGCAATATGGTCCCGGTGAATACCTTGGTTAAGCTACGACAAAGTTACGGGCCGGAAGTTGCCACGAGGCACAACATGTACAACAGCGTAGAAATAAGTGCAATACCGGCAAAAGGCTACAGTACCGGAAATGTAATGAATGCTATAAACGAGGTTTCCGACAGATATCTGCCCGGAAACTATCAGCACGAGTGGACTGCACTGACTCTGGAGGAAAGTAAATCAGGCGGGCAGGCTGCATATATATTGATTCTCAGCCTGCTCTTTGTTTATTTCCTGCTCTCAGCACAATACGAAAGCTATATCCTCCCACTCGCGATTCTACTATCCGTTCCCGTAGGATTAGTAGGGGTATACGGTATGATTAATTTCGTGGGATTACAAAATAACATTTATGTTCAAGTAGGACTTTTGATGCTTATCGGCCTCTTGGCCAAAAACGCAATTCTCATTGTGGAATATTCCCTGCAGCAGAGGAAAAAGGGAATGAGTATCTTAAAATCCGCCATCGTCGGAGCACGGCTGCGTCTGAGACCCATCCTGATGACTTCTTTTGCATTTATTGCGGGAATGATCCCTTTAATGTGGTCTTCCGGCCCATCTGCGCAAGGAAACCATTCGATTAGTTTTGGGGCTGCAGGAGGGATGTTGTCCGGAGTTTCCCTGGGAATATTTATAATTCCGGTCTTATACGTGGTTTTCCAAAAATTTGACGAAAGTCTCAAGCTGAAATTTAAAAGACAAGGCTAAAAAATGTATAGTAGAAAGTTTCTCACATATCTCTTTTTTAGCTGGTGCGCTATCTCCCTGGGGGCCTGTGGCATATTCAAAGACTACGAAGTGGAGCCACTATCCTTACCGGATGAGTACCAACTCCCGGATTCGATTTCGATCAATCTCGACACTCTAGTCATTGCTCACCAGCTCTTTATCAAAGACTCCATATTGATAAGTCTGATCGACGATGCCTTTGAAAACAATTTTAATCTTCTGCACACTGAAAAGGATATTGAAATCAGCGAGGCATATTATAAACAGGCCAAAGGCGCTTTTTATCCACGGCTCAACTTCAATCTTCTTTCCATTGAAAAGCGATGGTTTTCAGATGCTTCCAGGAATTCACCGAGCAGCTCATACTATCAGCACAAGGGAGCAGAGCCTCCTTATTCACTCTACGTTCAAAGGCAGGAATTCATGACCAATATGGCTCTGAGTTGGGAAATCGATATCTGGGGTAAACTGAGGAAGCAAAAGGAAGAAGCAGCTTATTTATATGCGCAATCCAAAGTTGTGCGCAGAGCAATTCAGACGGAGCTGGTAGCCTCGATCGCCGAGGATTATTATACACTCCTGATGCTAGATGAACAACTGAATGTAGCGGAAAAAAACTATAAATTCAGAGATAGTACTCTGACGATGATTAATCTGCTTTACAATGCCGGCGAGGTATCAGCACTTGCCGTTCAGCAGGCTCAATCACAAGTTCTCGATGCTTCCTCCCTGATTTCTCAATTAAAGCAGGAACGCTCGGTGCGCGAAAACAATTTGCGCCTATTAACCGGAAATTTACCCTCTGAACTCAATCGTAGTTTTTCTTTACGCATGGAAGATTCAGTTTATGAAGAAGTGAGGAATCTTCCTTTATATCTCATCCAGAACCGTCCGGATGTCCTTATCGCTCAATATGATTTAGCTTCCGCAAATGCTCACCTGGGTGTAACACAACGGCAGCGCTTGCCAAATCTCAGCATCTCAATGGCAGGAGGCGTCGAGTCCCTGCTACCGCAGAACTGGTTTAACATACCGGGTTCACTCTTCGGGGAGATAGCCGGTGGTCTTGTAACGCCTGTACTGCAAGGCCGAAAACTGAAAACAGCCGAAGAAGTAGCTTTCCTTAAGAGAGAACAGGCCGAAATCAATTTTCAGAGGAAAGTATATTCCGCAATTGTAGATGTTGAAAATTCACTTGCCGGACTCAAGGGGCTGGAAGAACAACTCACCATAGCCAATGTGAAACAATTGGTTTCGCAGGATGCTCTGGAAAGTTCGCGCATGCTTTTCCAGTCCGGCTACGCCAATTATCTCGAAGTAATTACCACTCAATCGGAGGCTCTTCAGACCGAGTTAAACTTAGTAAGGACCAAGGCCTTGCTTCTCATGGAACGCATCCAGCTATATAGGGCACTCGGTGGAGGTTGGAAGTAATCAAAACAATTCTATATCTTGCAAGCAGCTAATTTAAACTTCTGCACCTCTTTTACA
>CAYRFF010000094.1:0-6718 GCA_964423575.1 uncultured Saprospiraceae bacterium
TAGTTATCATGTGCAATGATTATTTTTAATGTCGTGTTATAAGCGCTGTAGGCGTGACACCATGGTAGCGCGATAAGCGAATTGCATTCAGAGCGCCATAGGCGTGCTACATTGGTTAATTTAATTATACCGCCAAGGATTGCAAAGGAGCAAAGGGCCACAAAGAAGATCTCTATGCGAATCCGTTTTCTCTGTGAAACTCTGCGTTAAAATAATATAATAGTGACTAGTTAACCGTTGAGCTTCCCTAAATAGGGTTGACTGTTTTGGTTAATTAATCATTTGATTTTTAATGTTTATCGATACCATACGACATATTTATCCGGTTTTTATCGGGTAATTTTAATTTTAACAGGAAAAGCAGATAGATTCGTGTAAATCTGCGTTGCGTAAGCATTAGCGTTATCTGCGTTCCATGAAGTTTCAGTAATCAGGTGCAGTAGTGTCAGCCCTCTGGGCCTCCATTCATCTCATCACTTTTTCCACTACCAAGATGCCGGCCCTCTGGGCCTAGTTATCATGTGCAATGATTATTTTTAATGTCGTGTTATAAGCGCTGTAGGCGCGGCACCATGGTAGCGCGATAAGTGAATCACAATCAGAGCGCCATAGGCGTGGCACATTGATTAATTTAATTATACCGCAAAGAATCGCAAAGGAGCAAAGATGGTTAAAGAATGGTAAATATCTACACCATACGCATATAAAGACGTTCAGGTAAAACCTTCAGTATTGCTGCGACCAGTCGCCATCGCTTAGTGACATAAGCATATGATTTCTTCTTTTCTATTGCCCTTAGGATCTGTTTGCCGGTTTTCTCCACTTCAGCCATCCAGAATATACCGGAACCTTGTGCCATTCCCGTATCGACGAATCCCGGTCTGATATCTGTTACGATTATCGGTAATTTCAGCTTTTTAATTCTCTGTCGTAGTCCTTCCAGATAATTAATCTGAAAAGCTTTGCTGGCATTATAAGCTGGAGCTGCACCATTGCCGCGTATTCCTGCCACAGAGCTTATTCCTACCAAATGCCCCGCGCCTTGTTCCTTGAAATAATTAAAACCCCAGTCAGCAATATTGGTGTATCCAAGGATATTGGTTTCTATAGTCGCCTGTTCATGCTCAAATTCCAGATGCTTGTTGAAAATACCTATTCCCGAACTGATGACCAGTAAGTCCAGTCCTTCCATTTTTTCTACTAGAGCCTCCAAGCACGGAATTATTTCATCCAGCTTCCGCAAATTAAAGTTTGATGTGTAATAAGCTTCCGGGTTCTCTGCTTTAATTTCTTCAAGGAGAGCAAGTCTTCTTCCGGTGATTCCGACTTTATAACCGTTTTTACTGAGTAAATCGGCAAGATTCCTTCCGATTCCTGATGTTGCGCCGACGACTATAGCTTTTTTCATTGATAAGTTTTATGATATAAAATGGAGAAGCTTTATTTTCTATAAACAGAATACTATTATCCAATATAAAAAGAATATTCTTGAAAGGAAAGGAATAATAAATTGATGTTGAATGGTCAATTTTCATACTCTAAATAAATAAACTAAATAATATTTAGGATTTAAAATAATTATCAATATATTTGAATGGAACACTAACGCATTGTCCGGATGATAAGCTTGTTATCGTTCATGATGCATAATGAATATAACGAAGTTCTGCATAGAACTAAAGCCATGTATCATCTCGATTTGATTTTATAATCTTAAAAATATTTTAAAATGCGAATCACCTTTACACTTTATCTCTTTCTACTACTCTTCCTCTCATTTACTATAAATGCTCAAGTGTATTATGAGCAGGATTTTGAAGAAGGGATGGGTGATATGATAGTCCATGAATTGACGGGGCAGCCTCTTTACCCGCAATATGAGCATTTACAGGATGGCTGGGGGTTAGATTTAGGGAATTATTGTACCTGGGACTCAGTCATGACTGGAGTAGCGATGTCATCTGCGGCCTTTTTACCCGGCTATGATAAACCCGCAGATGCTTGGCTTATTACACCTGAGTTAAGCCTGAATAATGAAAATGGAAATATGTTATATTGGCAGACGATTTCTCTAGCACCTGCATTTGTTAAATACCGGGTTTTGGTGTCAGTGACAGGAACTGATCCGGAGGACTTTCTGGATACGATTTTTGAAGTGGATGGTGAAGAGACAGGAGATCCTGCTACGATGTATTGTAAAGAACGCAATGTCAGCCTGGATGCCTATAAAGGAAAAAATATTCACATTGCTTTTAGAAATGTCGGCGAAGTTGGATGGCTGAAGGTAGACAATATCTCAGTTGCAAATATCGCCGCTGACCGAGCTGAGATAATTAAGGTGGATGGATTGAAATATCAGTTACAAGGAAGTTCTTTCCCTATTTCCGGTTCTGTTAAGAATGTAGGCAGTGATGTGATTGAGTCGATAGAAATGTCCTGGTCACATCTTGATTCAGTGTACACCCAGGAGTTTTCTGGTTTGAATATACCGCTGCTTGATACCTTTTTCTTTCGATTTAACGAGGAACTTCCGATAAGCTTTCTGACCGAAGAAATTATCAATGTTAAGGTAGTCAGCGTAAATGGCACTCCCTATGCAGACAGTTCAGCGATTCACATTCATGGATTAACAGAGATTCCGATTTAGTATATTGTTTATGAAATGGATGTGGCAACATGGAAAGATAATAGTCCTGCGGGTTATTGTTTGATATCGGATTTAGAATATAGATATGACAATTTTATTCCTATCGCTGTACATACACCTCATCCAGATACAAATAAAGGGAACCCAATGATAGTACCAGGATATTCAACTGGAAGCACTAGTCCTTTTTATCCGCGATTTACTGTGAATAGAATTTTTAATGATGGGTATGCTTCGGGTAATTTTAACGAATATGAATTTAGAAATGCAGATACTCTTTTACGACCTCCGATGAGTATTTCTGGTCTTGCGACCTATTATGATTCAGATGATCGAATTGTGGAAATAGAATGCAGGGCACAATTTTATGGAAAGTTTTTCAATTCGGATTTTAGATTTAGCGTTATTTTACTTGAAGATACGATAAGAGGAACAGGTTCTGAATACCGACAAGCAAATAATTTTAGTAATTCATTCTCCTTAAATTGCTTAGGTCTTAATTTTAAGAATGAACCTAATCCGGTTCCAGCCGAGAAAATGGTTTATAATAATGTCGCTCGTGCAATTTTGGGAGAATACGAAGGTATAGTTGGGAGCATCCCTGCATCAATATCTGCCGGAGACATATTTAATTATTCCTTTGCTTATAAAGTTCCAGAACATATGAATCCACAAAATATGAAAGCAATTATACTTGTATTGGATGGAGATACAGGAGCTATTGTTAATGCTCAGACTACTAAATTTGATTTTTCTACTAATACCAATACGCTAAATAATATATTACAAAAACTTAAGATATATCCTAATCCGACAACGGGGGGACTCACAATTGAATTAAATCGTTCTGATAAACCCGTATCTGATATAAGAATAATTAACTCATTAGGTCAAGTTGTAAAAACAATTAAAATACCGAAAGGAGGCGGTGCTATTCGTTTTTATGAGAATTTATCTGAATACCCACCTGGTATTTATACAGTAACCTATTTTGTAGGAGGAATACTTATGAAAGAGAGAGTTGTTTTATTATGATTTAATAATTATGAGCAGGACTTTGAAGGAGAGATGGATGATATGATAGTTCATGAATTATAATTCCACTAAAAAAGTTAGGAAACTCAGAACAAGCGACTAAACTTGTTATTTACATCTTGTGGAAATATATGAAGCTTTTTAGTTGCTGTACTTTTTAACGATAATGCCAAACACCAAAGTCGTCCAGAATGAAAACAAGGCATAGATAAGCGCAGGTTTCTGCATCTCGATATTCTGTAGCAGCGTTCCGGCAATCAACAGTGCAAATGCAGTATTCTGAAGACCGATTTCTATGCCTATCGTCATGGGATAATCACCTCTCAAACGCACTGCCTTGGCAAGGAAGAAACCCATTGCCAAAGAAAGTAAATTAAACAGGATTGCTAAAGGCAATATCGTCTGAAAGTCAGATATGGTAAGGCCAACGCCACCTGAACTCTTGCTTGCAAATAATTTTATCGCAAAAACCATTGCAAGAAGAACAGTAGTAAGAATCTTTACAATATTTATATCATAATCCTTAAGCATGGGCATTTTAGTTTTAAAGCCCGTATAGATACGGCGAGAAAAGCCCGGTACAAATGAATTGATCATAACTCCGAAGGTTGCAGGCAGAATTGTAATGAGGAAAATCTGAGCGATAGTCCAGATATAAGGCAGACGGAAACTCGTCGATTCCCCCATGAAATAAGTTAATCCCAAGTTGACGAGATATGGAATAGTAATTAATGCCAGAATACTATTAAAAACTGTAAGAGAAATGGATAAAGCAGTTTCTCCTTTCAGTAAATAAGTAATAAAATTGGATGTTGTTCCTCCCGGACATACAGACAAAATAACAAGACCTACTTTTAACTCCGGAGACCAATTGGAAATAGAGGCAATCGTAAATGCCAGTAAAGGGAGTAGAATCATCTGTCCACTCAATCCGGTAATCACAGAACGAGGAGAAGCAAAAACCTTTCTGAAGCTTTTAAAAGTAAGAGACAAGCCTATCCCAAACATGATTACAGCTAAAGCGACTCCAATCAGTATGTCTATTAAGTTGTATTCCATAATGATTTTGCTAAAATATGGAATTAGATGAAGATGCCCACAGTTTCCTAGCTTTTAAATTGAAGTTTTATTTGGTGTATTTAATTCCTGCATCTCTTTATTTTACTACCTTTGCTGCTCGTAATTGCTATGAAAAACAAATATATTTTCGATTTTGACAGCACATTGATTCAGGTTGAAGGCCTTGAAGTGCTCGCTGAAATTTCCCTCGAGGGCAACCCACAGAAGGAAGAAATACTGCATCAGATCCATGAGATTACACGACTGGGAATAGATGGAGCTATCTCTTTTTCAGAAGGTCTGCGGAAACGCATTAATCTCATCAATGCCAGAAAAGAACACTTACCTATACTCGTAAATCGATTAAAAAAACTAATAACGCGTTCCATTAAAAGGAATCCTGAGTTCTTCAGAAAGAATGCTGAGAATATTTATATCGTTTCAGCTGGGTTCAAAGAGTTTATTCTGCCGATTGCCCATGATTTGAATATCGATGAAAGTAGAGTTTACGCCAATACATTTGTATATGATGAAGATAGAATCATAGGATTTGACAAAAGTAATCCACTAGCACAGGATAACGGGAAAATCGAATGCCTGAGGGAAATGAACTTGCCGGGAACGATTATAATGATTGGGGACGGGTATAGTGATTATGTAACAAAAAAAGGGGGGGTAGCTAATAAATTCTTTGCTTATACAGAAAATGTAGAACGGAGTAATATCCTGAAACTTGCGGATCACGTAACTCCGAGTCTGGAAGAATTTCTGTACTTAAATAAATTACCTATGGCGATTTCATATCCCAAAAACAGAATAAAAGTATTGCTTCTTGAAAATATTCACCCAAGGGCTGTAGACTTATTTAATGCAGAAGGTTATTCGGTCGAACTGCTGAAAACCGGAATGGATGAAGATGAACTATGTGAGAAAATTGAAGATGTTCATATTCTGGGAATCCGCTCCAAGACGCAGGTTACCAGAAAAGTACTCGATTGTGCTAAGAAACTTAAGGTTGTAGGAGCATTCTGTATCGGGACCAAACAGATTGACCTAGAAGCCTGTAAGGAGAGGGGAATAATAGTTTTTAATGCACCATATAGCAATACGCGTTCGGTTGTAGAGCTGGCCTTGGGTGAAATAATCATGTTGATGCGCCGGACCTTTCAGAGGAGTACTGAATTGCATCAGGGAGTATGGAATAAAACCGCCGCCGGTAGTTATGAAGTAAGGGGAAAGACCCTTGGGATTGTCGGATATGGAAATATAGGATCACAACTATCAGTTCTTGCTGAATCACTGGGGCTACGCGTCGTATTTTATGATATCGTTGAAAAGCTTGCTCTGGGGAATGCCAGGAAATGCGATAGTCTTGAAGAGTTGCTGAAGCAGTCAGATATCGTATCCCTTCATGTAGATGATAGACCGGAGAATCAAAGCTTCTTTGCCGGGAAGGAATTTGATATGATGAAGGACGGCGCTTGCCTGATTAATCTGAGTCGGGGATTTGTCGTGGACATTCCGGCTCTGGTTGAAAATTTGAAAAGTGGTAAGTTAATAGGCGCCGGAGTAGATGTATATCCCTCTGAACCCAAGATGAACAATAACTCTTTTCATAGTGAGCTTATCGGATTGGATAATGTCATTCTTACACCTCATGTAGGCGGTAGTACGCAGGAAGCACAGAAGGACATAGCGGAATTTGTACCGGGTAGAATAATCGATTATATAAATAATGGCACTACCTACAATGCGGTTAATTTTCCGCATATCAAGTTGCCTGAGCAAGCGGACTCATACAGGTTCCTGCATATTCATCAGAATGTCCCCGGCATCATGGCAAAGGTTAATAGCATTTTGCATAAACATAATGTAAATATTACCGGACAATATCTTACGACGGAAGGTAAGATAGGGTACTTGATTACCGATGTCGATAAAGCCAATTATAACCGCGAGATTATCGAAGAATTAAAA
>CAYRFF010000095.1:0-6191 GCA_964423575.1 uncultured Saprospiraceae bacterium
CAAATAGTTTAAACAAATGTAGAAATAAACTAGGAAATTAACACAGTATCTTTTTTCATCAATGGAAAAAAGTAAGTATGTAAAAATTAAAATAAGTTTAAGAATTTGATTTACCCGTAACACCTCGCAATACCACTGGACAGACGGGGTAAAAGCGGTCGCAGTAGTCAACACTCTTTATTTTATCTCAATACCGGCCAAGATATTGATTGTGTAGGATCATTTATGAAGTCGTCATCCAGCAAATAGCTCAATAAATCACCAGATTCCATCTATGGCAGACACGCACTAGATCACATTGCCCGTGAAATGGCGAAGCAAGACAACGAAGTTGGCATTTCACAGGGCCGATCACGAGATCACGAGATCATTAGATCACTAGATCATTAAATCACCAGATAAAAAGGGCATTTGCGAAAGCATAAATAAAAAAGTCCCCAATATCTATCTTTGCAGACCGAACATTGAGGACTTTAAATGAGAATTCTTTCTTTATACCTTAAAAGGCCAGTTGAATACCTACATTAAACGGAGTCAATACATAATTATTATCTACCTTGGAATCGAATAAACCAACCAAACTGTAGTCGGCGTAAAGATTAAAAATACTATAACCAATAGATCCGGTCAATCCATAAGTCCAATCCTGTAGGTTAAACCCATCCTTCACAACCAAGTCCTTATTGCTCCACTTCTGCTTTAAACTTGAGCCGAGTTTTAATCCTCCATATACGCCCGCATTAATTGAAAGAGAACGCGATTTCCTATGCGGATTAGTCTCAAAATTCAACAAAAGAGGCACCTTTACATAACTCACATAAAGAGTGTTTTTACTGTAATGGGAATTTTCATTGTAGGTCCATTCCACCTCTCCTTTATTATCTGCAAGGCTCACAGGATTTTTAAATCTATAGCGATTAAAATCAAAGCCGATACCCGTCTTGATGTTTACGTAATGCTTGATGACATTGAAGCGAGTCTGAAACAAGTCAAAGCCCCAGTTAATCGATGGCCAGACATTAAGATCAACAGGATTAACGCCATTATCAAGCCTTGGAGCGCTTTCCTGTACATAAGAACTGATCCCAAATTTCACCAGTAGCCAGCGCGTCTTCACATTGGGATAAACCCGGACAGATTTTGACTCCTTCCCTTTCTTATAAATCCTTTCAATTTCAACCTCATCATCATCTTCATCCCAGTCATCACCCTCTACGTCAATCGTAACTTCATAAATCTCACCATCGACGTCCGGAACCCTGATTTCACCATCTTCGTATTCCAGATTGAGATCATAAATATCATTTATATTTTCAATTACTTTCATAGTAAGTCCTTTTCTGTCATAAAATCCACGGGACTCCACAATATCTTCCCCCAGTATAGTCACCACCTTCGAGACCAATAGGCTGTCCATAGTGATTTTCACAGTTTTGGTTGTCGTTCCTTCTTTAGAAACCACAAGCAGTTCACCATTCTTATTTATAATCACCTTAGTAGTATCCTGAGCTTGTATCCCCACGCTGAAGAACAAGCTCAATACTGCAATTATTAAAACATTAATTGTCTTCATTACTTCTTTATTTTATTTCTTAAATCCTATTTAAAAAGTTCTTACCAGAACTCCAAAGCTCAGCGGAGTTAAAGCATAACCACTATCCCTGTCTTCCATAAAAAGATTGGAAAGATTATAATCCACGTAAACACTCAGCCAGTCATATCCTATACTTCCCGTCAGACCATATATCCAGGTATTCAGATTGAAATCATCCTTTACATAGAGCTGCTTATTGTTCCATTTCTGATGCAACCTGGAGTCAATCTTAACTCCCCCAAATCCACCCGCACTTATGTGGAACGACTTGGAACTCCCGGGATGAGATTCAAAATTCAGCATCAATGGAATCCGGAGGTAGCCCATATAAAGATTGTTCTTTTTATACTGAGTTGTTCCCGCAACAGAAAAAGGCTCCCAGACAACAGATGGCATCCCATCCAATAGATTTACCTGATTTTTAAACTCGTAATAGTGATAATTCACCCCTATTCCTGTCTTCAGATTCAGGTAATGTTTCAACAGATTTATACGTATCTCAACGAGGTCTATACCCCAGTTTGTCGATTTAAATGCTTTTAATTCTGTCGGATCATATCCATCCACAAGAGGAACCTCATCTTTCAGAAGTGTATTAAAACCCAATTTCACATTAAACCAGGAAAATCTAACATTCCTATCCTTCTTCTTCAGAAACCCTTCCAGCTGCTCATAAATTTCCTCTAGGTCTTTCTCTTCATCCTGCGCCATTACAACAGAATTCACAGAGAATCCGAGAATTGCGATTAGCATTAAAATTAAGTAGTGTTTTTTCATATATGTTATTTTTATTAAAATTGAATTGATTCAGGGACCAATGCATCCGCAAGTACCCTTAAACTTATCGGCTGTATTTCGTAAGATTCTGAGATGAGCCCTTTAGCTTTCGCAAATTTCAAATAAGGCAATATATTTTCATTTATCTCGTCCAGTCTCCCATTCAGCCCTGCAAGAAATGACGGTGAATCCACATCTACCACAACATTGCTCGACGGCAATTCCTCAATTGTCAAGCCGGAACTTAAACCGACCGCAGCCATAGTAACTCCCGACAATCGCTCAACTTGCCTGTCTTCTCGCTTATCTGTGTTATCCATTTCTTCTATTTGATATATTTCAGCTTCCACAAATGTTTCAGCTTCTTCTTTTTCTATAGCCTGTTTTACAAGCAGATGTTCCTGGGATTCGCTGGCAGCAAATCCGGTAATTACTCTTTCTTCTTGTTTTTTGTCGGACTTCACAGTCTCATTCTGCATACCTTCCTCTACCACTTTCACATCCTCCCCGGCGACATCATAATCATCCTTATTTTTCTTTCCTGTAACGGCTTTTTCTTTAAACTCCTGCACTTCCACCTCATCAGCGTATTGGTAAGAGGCGTCCGTAGGTCTGTCCATTTTTATAAATGCAATTCCTGCAAGCAAAAGTATTGTTATAGCTGCTGCAATCCCCGACACCATTCTCAGAGGTAAAACAAATGGTTTCTTCAGTCCCTCTTTTGCCTCATAACTATGCACTTCTTCAACCAGGGAGTAATCCATCAAATCCTGAATTTCTTTGTAAACTTCCGGATTCCTTTCAAGAAACTCCTCCATTGCTTGCGTCATTCCCGGATTCAGATTCCCTTCCAGATAATCCAGGATATATTGCTCATAATTCTTCTTATTTATAAGATACATCATAGATTTTTTTTTCATTGTTTACAATCCACCGCTTCATTGATTTTCTCGCTCTGAAAATATATACCTTCACTTGCTCCATTGTTAACCCGCTGATTTCCACAATCTCCTTATAACTATAGCCCTCATAGTCGCATAGCAATATCAGCTGCTTCTGCATTTGATTTAAAGTCTTAAAAGCCTGTTCAATAAGGTCTTTAAGCTCTGTTTTATCGCTTGTTGTTTCTTCAGGCTGTATATTTAGATTCAGAATCCTTGCTTCACGTTGTTTCTTGCGATACTTATCAATGATCAATCGATGAGCCACAGTAAATAACCAAGCCTGTGCAGTTTCAGCTTCAACTGAACTCCTGCTCTCCCAGAGTTTGGCATAGCTCATCTGAACAATATCTTCCGCATCCTGACGGTGGCGGCAAGACTTCAGACAAAAACTAAAAAGCCGGTCTGCTGTTTTATCTACACAAGTATTGTATTCTTTTCTTGTCATCGTTAATTGTATGACGCTTAAGACAATGATTTTGTTACAATGACTTGAAAAAAAAGGAGTTTTCCAATAAATTCCGACGAATTAAGAACTAAGTAATAAATGGCATTTAACCTAAAATCACCTTTTAAACCCACCGGAGATCAACCGCAGGCAATCGAAAACCTCGTACAAGGGGTAAATCAGGGTGAGCAAAATCAAGTTTTACTGGGAGTAACGGGTTCAGGAAAAACCTTTACCATCGCCAATGTTCTCAACCAAGTGAACAGACCGGCGCTGGTATTGACGCATAATAAAACCCTTACCGCTCAGCTGTATAGCGAGTTCAAGGAGTTCTTCCCGGATAACGCTGTTGAATACTTCGTTTCTTACTACGATTACTATCAGCCGGAAGCATATATCGCCTCTTCAGACCTGTATATAGAAAAGGATTTATCCATCAACGAAGAAGTAGATAAACTAAGGCTTCGCGCCACATCTTCCCTACTCTCGGGACGACGTGATATTATTATCGTAGCTTCCGTATCCTGCATTTATGGTATGGGAAATCCGGAGGACTATAAATCGGGGATTATCCGTATCGAAGAAGGAAAAATATTGCCAAGGAACGCATTCTTGCACCTGCTTGTGGAGAGTTTATATAGCAGAACTGAAACAGATTTCCACCGTGGAAGCTTCAGAGTGCGAGGCGATACAGTTGATATTAATCTACCTTATGTTGATTATGGTTATAGAGTAACTTTCTTTGGCAATGAGATTGAATCTATCGAACAGATGGATTTAATCTCCGGTAGGCGGATTGAAAAACTGCAGCACGCAGCCATCTTCCCTGCTAATCTCTATATCGCCCCCAAGGACAGACTCAAAGGCATTATCAGGGATATTGAAGATGAGCTCTTTGCACAAGAACTCTACTTTGAAAAGAACGGGATGTATATTGAAGCAAAGCGTATCAAGGAAAGAGTCAGTCTTGACCTGGAAATGCTTAAGGAACTCGGCTATTGCTCCGGCGTGGAAAACTATTCCCGCTTCTTCGACGGACGTGAGCCCGGAACAAGGCCGTTCTGCTTACTCGATTACTTTCCGGACGACTATCTGATGATTATTGACGAGAGTCACGTAACAATCCCACAGATACGCGGTATGTGGGGAGGCGACAGGGCACGGAAACTCAATCTTGTCGAGCATGGATTCAGGCTGCCGTCCGCACTTGATAACAGACCATTGAAATTTGAGGAATTTGAGGCATTGACACCGCAGAAGATATTTATTTCTGCAACACCTGCTGATTATGAAATGGAGCAGTCAGGTGGAGTCTTTGTAGAACAGATTATCAGACCGACCGGACTTCTCGATCCACCGATTGATGTCCGCCCTACTGAAAATCAGATTGACGATCTACTAGAAGAAGTATCAAAACGCGTTAAAAAAGACGAGCGTGTTCTCATTACTACCCTGACAAAAAGAATGGCAGAAGAACTCACTAAATATCTTCTGGACCTAAACGTAAAAACCCGGTATATACACTCGGAAGTAGATACATTGGACCGAGTAGAGATACTGAAAGGACTGCGCCTTGGGGAATTTGATGTGCTGGTGGGAGTAAACCTGTTGAGAGAAGGGCTGGACCTGCCTGAAGTCAGTCTTGTGGTCATATTTGATGCCGACAAAGAAGGTTTCCTACGTAATGAGCGTTCTTTAACTCAGACAGCAGGACGAGCAGCGCGGAATGCACAGGGAAAGGTTATTTTCTATGCAGATAAAATCACGGAATCCATGCGCCGCACCATCGATGAAACCAATCGAAGACGCAAGATTCAGATGGAATACAATGAAAAGCATGGAATCACTCCTACAACTATTTATAAGTCCAAGGAAAACATTCAGAAACAGCAGACTATCCTGGATGTCCGAGGAGAAAGCAGAGCTTATATAGAACCGGAAGAGCTCACACTTGTAGCCGATCCCGTCATCGCTAATATGAATGAGGCACAGATAGAAAAACTGATGAAACAGACTGAAGCTAAGATGAAAGAAGCCGCCAAGGACCTCGACTTTATCGCTGCTGCCAAGTTCCGCGATGAACTACTCGCATTGAAAAACATGATGAATTAAGATACAGGAAAGAACAAGTTTAATTACATTGTTTTCTCGCCTTCTTCCGTAGACCACTAGAAGGCAACCATTCATTCACTTTCTGATTTATATACCAGGAAAAACCTACCAGGTTTTACGATAAACGAATAGAAATCCTTTCTTCATTTCAAGCAAATGCAACACCCATAAACGGACAAACCTGGTAGGTTTAGCACTGCACATAACTTTATCACACAAAAACTTAAAAGCAGACTAAATGAAAAACATGTTGAACTAAGCTAAAAGAAAGAACATGTTGCTATTACATTGTTTTCTCGCCTTCTTCCGTAGACCACTA
>CAYRFF010000096.1:0-6148 GCA_964423575.1 uncultured Saprospiraceae bacterium
ATTTATCTGGCTCATTTAATAAAAGTAGTTCACATAAATTAGTAGACCTTATATAAAAAACAAGTCCCTTTACGGAGATGCAAAGAGACTTGAATATCGAGCTATAAAATGAAAAGTAGATTACTATCGCCAATATAACGCGGTCTACCCTCCCGACATTCAAAAATATCCGATTACTTCGCTGAAATTATATGAAACTACAATTGTGTTATATAAAAGGGAAAATAGCCTTAGTTCGCTTCTTTATTTCCCTTCCGTTTATGAACCTTGGTCTTATCTTCAAGTTCTCTTGAAACAGCCGAATACGGCCCGCTGACGATGGTTTGTCCTTCTGTCAGACCGGAAACTATTTCAATATAGGACCTGTCCTGAACACCCGTTGTAACGATGTGACGATAGGCGGTATCATTTCTCACGACAAATACAATTTCCTCCATGGCATTTTTCTTTCCCTCTTTCTCCACTTCTCTGGCGGTTACAGCAGCTAGTGGCACAGATAGCACAGCTGTTTTGTTTTCTGTCTGGATTTCCACGCTGCAGGACATTCCGGGACGGAAAGGGAATGGTCTGCCTGACTTGATTAGATCGACGTAAGAATCGTTGTCAATACCGATTTTTACGATAAAATTAGTCACTTCATCACTTGTCAGTGACTTGGATGTTGCGGAATTGATATTGGCGGCAGAATTGGCGATTTCTGTGACCTTTCCTGAGAATACTCTGCCGTAATATGCTTCTACTTCGATTTCTGCAATATCGCCAAGACTCACGTTGAGTATGTCATTTTCGCTGACTTCGACCTGAGCTTCAATATAGCTGAGATCCGCAATTCGCATAAGCACGTCCCCACTCATCTGAATCGTCCCCACTACGCGTTCTCCTTGTTCAACGTTGAGGAGGGAAACAACGCCATCCATAGGCGAATGGATAGTCGTTTTGCGTAAGCTTGTTTTTAATTCGGATAAAGATGCTTGAGCACTTTCAATATTATATCCTGCCGCGTCGACATCGTCTTCGCGTGATTTAAGATTTGCGGAAGCTGATTTAAAATCTGCCTCTGCGGTTTCCAGGCTCATCAGGGAATTGTCGTATTCAAGCTCGGAAATTACTCCTTTCTGAAATAACTCCTCGTTGCGCTTATGAATCCGTTTCTGATTGTTATACTGAGCTGTTGATTGTTCTTTCTGCGCAATTGCAACCTGTACTGCTGAACGAGCCTGTGCAAGCTGAACGCGAGCTGCGCTGAGAGACGCTTCACCGCGGCGCACCTGTGATTCATAGAGATCCGGATCAATGAGAGCGAGAATATCTCCCTTGCGGACGGTATCGCCTTCTGCTACGTGAAGTTCCACGATTTCGCCGGAGACATCAGAGCTTATTTTAACTTCTGTCGCCGGAAATATCTTGCCGGAAGCCGAAACGGTTTCTGTAATATCGCGTTTTACCACCTCGGAATAATCCACAGCTTTCCCGGATTCAGCCGAACTTGATTTCACGATAGCCATTATCAGAAGTATAGCGATAACTGCGATGAGCAACCAAGCCCACCATTTCATTTTTTTAAACATATCTTAATCGATTATAAGTAGTTTCCCCTGATAGAAATCTATGACTTTCAGTTTGAAAATTAAATCATACTTAGCGGCAGTCAGGTTTTGCTCTGCCTGATTGAAATCGCTCTGCGCCTTCAGTAAATCGTAGTTGTTTATCGCACCTATCTCGTAGCGGGTAACCGCATTATGATAGGCGTTTTTAAGTGCTTCATAGGTATTCTGCTGCGCGACATAAGACCTTTGAGAAGCCTTGGCATTGAGAATTATCTGCTGAATTTCCGACTTGATCCTCCAGTGTGTTCTTTCCAGTTCATTTTCAGCTTGCAGATAATTGACTTTAGCTTGCTCGACAGATGCTCTGGTCTGGTAATTGTTAAGAATCGGAATACTTAATCCGACGACAAAGCCATATCCAAAATTGGAGTTCAGCTGCTCAAAGAAATTTGGTTTTTCATTGAAAACCGGAATTTCTGTCGGCATGGTGACAGTTACCGGTTGTCCGTTGATTTCCATGTCGAGTCTTTGATCGATAGTTTCATAGCCGGTCAGGATTCTTCCTTGTGTAGAGTAATTGGAGGACAGACTGCCGCTTAGGCTCAGCATCGGATAGAAGCCGCCCCTTGCGATTTTAATGCCGTATTGATTGGCTATGACTGTCATGCTGTCTGCCTTTATACGGGGATCAATTTTTATTGCTCGAGGCAAAAGTTCTGCCAGCTCCGGAATCGGCTGTTTTGCCCAGTCGGTGTCGTCAACTTCCGGAATTGCAAGCTTGAATTCATCTATCGGTATATCCAGTAAGAGCGCTTGCATTAAATCGAGCTTGGTCGCATCGAGGTTGTTAATTGCCATTATAAGATTTTCCTCATCTCTGGAGATCTGAGCCAGGAAATCCAGGCGTGCATTCCTTGCTTCTGCACCGCTTTCAATGAGATCGTCAACGCGCTTTATTTGTTCATTTGATAAGTTTACCTGGTGTTCAGCATTTTTGACCTGTTCTTCTGCCATTAGGATGGAGAGATAGGTATTTGCAATTGTAAGGACAATCTGTCGGAGGATGTTGTCTTCATTTGCAGTAGCTGCAGCGAGATTATAATCTGCTTGTTTAATGGCATTGTTGATACGCCCTCCGGCAAATAAAGGAAGGTTTGTGGAAGCACCTACCGAATTAAAACCGAGATTGGTAGCGATAAATTCGTTGCTTGTGGGATCGACTGTCCGCCCGAAGTTATAGCCATAAGAGCCGTTTAAATCCAGAGAGGGGAATCGTCGGTGAATTGCTTCCGTTTTACTTATTTCTGCCGATCTTCCTGAAAGTAGTGCTTGTTTATAATCCAGATTCTTGGTCTGAGCACGATAAATACAATCTTCCAGCGACCAGTAGTGAACCGGTTCCTGCGCTGTGATTGATATTACTCCACAAAGGAGGATAAATATGAGCAGACTGAGTTTTTTCACTTTAATATGGTTCTCCTATAAGATTAAACAATTTAAGTTAAATATAAGCCTGACGAACTAAGCCGACAAAAAGATTCGATAAATGTATGAATTTATGAGAGAAAGCAAGCTTATTTAACGATGGTAAGTGGAGGAATCAGTAATAAGGGGTCAAGAATCAGCCCTTCAGCTCATGGACCGGAAATCACTGGAAATATGCGAATTATGGCTGCTTTGACTCTACGGTTCAAATGAAAACGTGGTCATCCTGAGTATGAATTTTTGTGAATGTAAACAAGGTTTTTAAAAATGACACTACTGCTGCAGTTACATAAGTGTATCAGTACGGTGCACTAGGGGTAGCTCTCAAAAGATATAATCGATTTTAATTTAAAACCCTGTAAAACCAACCTGGTTTATTCTGGATACTATTTAACCTCAACTTCTTTTGCCTAAAGCACAAAATAAAATGCAAGACGATAAAACCAGGCTGGTTTGTCGCGCCTTAAAATAAACTACTCTGGAATCAAGATGCAAAATAAAATCAAAGGAAACAATGAGAGATGGGCAATCATAATTGTAATTGTGTCAATGGTAACAAAGTGTACTTCGATAGACCCTTCGATTTCACTCAGGACATCGCTCAGTAACCAATGGATCTTTTGCTGCTGGGTTCGATTGCCATACCTTATCTACGCTCCATTCCGACCTCTTAAAAGATAATAATCTACATAATCTATAAATAAGCCCTTTATTGCCTATTCTCAATTAACATCTTATCTTTGCACACTGTGGAAGATACGTATAGACAAAAAGGATTGCGCTCCAAGCTGATTAAAGAGCTTAGGACGAAAGGGATTACTAATGAGGCTGTGTTACAAGCTATAGACAATGTTCCCCGACATTTATTTCTCGATGATGCATTTGATGATTGGGCATATAAGGATAAGCCCTTTTCTATCGGATGGGATCAGACCATTTCTCAGCCGTTTACAGTAGCGATGCAGACGATTTTACTCGATGTACAGAAAGGAGATAAAATCCTCGAAATCGGTACCGGATCGGGCTATCAGGCTTGTATTCTTGCAGAACTCGGTGCTGAAGTTTATACGATTGAACGAATGAAAGGACTGTACGATAAGACCAAGGTTCTTCTTGAGAAACTCCCTTACAAAGATTCAATCCATATCTTTTACAAAGATGGAAACGAAGGACTTGAAGAGCATGCACCCTTTGATAAAATTATTATTACAGCAGCTGCAGAAACGCTTCCCAAGCCCTTGCTCAATCAGTTAAAAATCGGCGGTTACCTCGTTGCTCCCGTGGGAGGCAAAAGCGGCCAGACGATGTTCCGGTTCTTTAAAAAGGGTGAAAATAACTTCCAGAAGGATTCCTTCGGTAAGTTCAGCTTTGTACCGATGCTCGGCGGAACCGATGAATCTTAAAATCGATATAGCCTAATTTACCGTTCTTCCGTGAGCAACGCGACTTCTCCTTTGCTCCTTATAAGTTGACTTCAGATCTACCAATAGATTCACCCAGGAAGACTCAACGGGAGTAACATATTTATCGCCATTGTAAGTAATTACTCCACCTCTTTCATTCCACATTGCTCCCAGTAGTACATAGCGGTCTCTGTAGTCCGGATTGGGACCAAACATTAGAAAACGTTCTTCCCCATCTTCAAATGCCACAGCCATTCTATCGGATTTAGGCATAAAAAGCAAGACACCCGGCGTGCCGCGCTTGATTACAATTTCCTCTACTTTCTTACCTGAAGTAACATTCACCCGACCATCCTGAATATCAGTCATCCCACCCGACTGGATTTTCTGTAAAACAATATCTTCGGAGAGGTAAAACTGCATTTGTTTCAGTTCGCTTTCCGTCCATCCGTATTCCTGAATCATATCATCGGTAAGAACGCTGTATTGCTTAGCACAGGATTGCAGCATAAAGGCCATTACAATCATTATATACATTGAATATTTCATAGGTCTGAAATTTTATTTTGAATCAATTATTTCTCTATATGGAAAGATAACGCAGGAATCACTGAATAGCTCTGTCTTTAAGAATCTTTAACGCGATTTTAAGGCAGATTTAACAATTGGAAGCATAAATGTATAGCTTTCGCAAATTTTTTTACCTGCTCCGAGAAGGCTTTGTCCTTATAAGGAACTTAGGATTTTCTGACTTTCGTCAAATTGTTTTCTGATACATTTTTTATAGCTATCTATAAGCCGGGTTAGCGGAAAAGTATAATTACTATTCCCTTTGGAAGTAGGCAATTTTCTAAAATAAAGCCCTAATTACTACCATCGATTAAACCAAAATCAAACCATGGAATTACTTTGGCATTTGTTCTTTTCTGTACTTCACTTCCGCCATACACAAGTAATTTATCTGAAATGTCGGAAATGCTTTCAAAATAGTCCAGCCCTTTGAACATGTTGGACATGACTGTCATAGAAGATTTAAACTCTACAATTGTAGAGCTTCGATGATGGTTTATTAAAAGATCGATTTCGTTGCCTGAAACATCTCGCCAGAACCATATATTTTGCTGTATATTATTGTGGTGTATTTGCTTAATATATTCGGCAATCATCATGTTTTCAAAAATGTTTCCTTTAGATGAATCTAGAGCCAATTGCTCAACACTTTCAATATTCAATAGATAACATAATAAACCGGTATCATAAAAATAGAGCTTTGGAGTTTTGGTGATTCTCTTGCTGAAGTTCTTATGGTATGGGGAAAGTAAGAAAACAATATAACTACTTTCAAGGAGAGAAAGCCATGATTTAGCTGTCGGTTGTGAAATCCCACAATCCCTTGCCAGATCACTTAAATTCAGCAATTGACCGGCTCTTGTTGCACATAAGCCTATAAATCTTTTAAAAGAATGTAGATCCTTGACATTTAGCAGCTGCACGAGATCTCTCTCAATATATGTCTGAATGTAATTGTAATAAAAGGTTTTAGTAGGGATTTGTCTATCATAAATCGAAGGATAAAACCCTTTAAGCATATTGTAAAGATAATTCGATTTATTTAACCAAGCGGCTGAATCCAGTTCTCTGTTGTCAAAGGGGAAAAGTTTAAATAAAGCGACTCTTCCTGCCAAACTTTGACTTATGTTTTCAAGTAAAGAA
>CAYRFF010000097.1:0-5871 GCA_964423575.1 uncultured Saprospiraceae bacterium
TAATTATCATATATTCTCAAAAGGCATGAAAGACATAGCTACTAAATAGATCTTTTGAGAATATACTTCAATATACCTAGTCAATTACGCCTCCTTGGGAAGCATAGTAAAAGAAGTAGGTACAGCTTTCGCAAATTTGCTTTTGGGAGGTAACCTGACCATCGACTTAGAGCCTAAATAGGCTATGGAAATGATGGTCAATGTCGAAGAGGTCATTAAGATCGCTGCTACCAAAGGGGTCAAGTCTCCCCTCAGTGCAAAGGACAGACCAACGATATTAAACAGTATTGAAAAAACAAATCCAAAATTGACTAGTTTTTTTGTCCCTTTGGCCCATTTGAAAAAGTATGGCAGCAGACTTAACTTCCGTACATCCATAATAGCATCGCAAGAAGGCGTAAAAGCAAAGGAAGACTTCACAACAGAAATACCGACATCACTTTGAGATAATGCACCGGCATCATTTAAGCCATCCCCTATCATGGCAACAACTTTACCTTCATTTTGTCTTGCTTTAACATATTGCAATTTCTCTTCCGGACTCATGCGATAGTGTAAGTTTCCTTCGGTGCCAAAAAGAGAGCTTAATACTTTTCTTGAACTTGTATTGTCTCCGCTTATTAAAACCATCTCATAATCATCCTTGAGATCATTAATCATTTCTCTTGCACCAGATAACAAAGAACTCTCAAAGGTAAATATGGCTTTCACTTCCCCATTTACAGATACATATACCGTTGTTTCCTCTGGTGGCGCTGTAATGCCGACAAACTGAGCGCTACCCACTTTAAATTCATCGCTTCCTATTATCGAGTGCATGCCCTGCCCCATCCACTCATTAACATTTGCCGAATATTTATTAATTGGCTCAGGAACCAGGGAATAATATTCCGTAATGGCTCTGCTTAAGGGATGCAAACTCTGGGAAGTGATAAAGGTCAACTTATCTATTTCATCATCGGAAAGGTCCATTAACTCAATCTTTAAGTCTGATTTGTTGGGCGTAGTCAGAGTTCCGGTTTTATCAAAGGCCAGAAAATTGACATTGCCCATTTTTTCCAGCACCATTGCATTCTTTAAATACATCCCAAACTGCGAAAACCGATGAATGACGTAGCCATTAGTGAAAGAAGATGTCAGCAATAAGGAACAAGGGCAAGCAATAATCAATACAGCGGTTGCTGCTTGCCAGGCTATCATAGAGTTCCCCTGGAAAGTCCAATAAACGAAAGCGCTCAGAGAAATAAAGATAGTTATAAAGGCAAAATACCTCCCCATCATAGTTATTCTGCTACCCCGCTCACTCTCTACTTGGTGGAAGGCTTCATTATTCCATAATTGTGTAAAACTGTTTTGATCAAAGGGCTTTACTGCTAACACTTCTATAGTTTTCCCGACATTCCTTCCTCCGGCATAAACTACTTCCCCCTTATCAATCCTTTCAATCTTGTCTTCCCCGGTCACAAAACTATAGTCGATTTCACCATCTCCCTTTGAGAGCATACAATCGGTCGGTATTACTTCCTGGTGATGAATAACAAGAACATCATTTTCTTCAATATCTTCAATTCTTATCATCGACCTAAGGCCATCCTTTATCCTGGCTACAGCTATAGGAAAGTATGATTTATAATCACGGTTAAACCGAAGGCTTGCATTACTTCTATTCTGTATGGTTCTTCCCAGCAACATAAAGAAAGTAATACTGGCGAGGCTATCAAAAAAACCACCACCCGTTTGTGTAAACACTTCGTACAAGCTTCTCAGGAATGTTACAGCTATTGCCAAAGCTATCGGAGTGTCAATGTTTATATATCTTTGCCTAAGGCTATACCAGGCATTGATAAAAAACTCATTGGCACTATAGAAGACTATAGGAAGAGATAAAAGGACATTGGCAAAATTAAAAAACAGGTTTAAATCGGGATTTTTCTCAGGATCCAGACCCACATATTCCGGAAATGCAATCAACATTATATTGCCCATAAAGAACCCGGTAACTCCCAGTTTCAAATACGCTCTCTTGGAACGTTTCTTATTTTCTTTTTCCTGATTGTCATACAAATCAATCACCGGTTCATATCCCAGGTAAGCCAGCATTTCAGCCAATTCTCTTATAGAAAGGCGATCAATTTGAAAAGTAATCTTAACTGTCTTCTGATTAAAATTAACCTGAGAAGCAAGGATGTCATCGTTTATTTGGGATAAATTCTCCAGTAGCCACAGACACGAACTACAGTGCATCTGAGGCAGATAAAATGCTACCTGCGCCTGGTGATTATTTTTAAACAAGAGTAGTTTCTGGATGATAGTTTCCTCCTCTAAATAGGCAAACTTTTCCTGAGGAATCGCTTCAATCTTCTGCCCCGGCTTTTCATTCAAGCAGTAATAATTATCTAGATCGTGACTATGCAGTAACTCATACACTGTCTTACAACCCTGACAGCAAAAGATAGCCTGTCCTATATTTATTTTAGAAGAAGCACATTCGTCACCACAGTGGCTACAATATGTAATAGTTTCAACTACCGTTTCCATTTTGAATTATACTCATAAATTTCAAGGCCTCCACTCTTAGTCTTTCCTTCTTTAACACCAGGAGTTCCCATGATTTCAGAAAGATATCAATCTGGTTTCCCAAAATAATTTCTGCAGAATCTTCGATGTAAAACTTCCTGTTGTAATACATCCGTTGGAAAAAAATAGTCATTTCCCTAGATAGACTCTGCAATTGATTCTCCAGACGGAGTAATGAATTATAGCTATCCTCTATCCTTTGTCTTTCTATGTTTTCTATCAATCGGGGAAGCAAAATGATTTTTTCCTTGTAATAAATACTCTGTACCTCAGACCTGACTTTCTGAATAAAATTGAGATAAGTTTCTACTTCCGGACTTTTCAGGCATATCATCACCTCCCGCTCCAACGCATCACAACATGTGAGAAAATCCGGATAAGCTGAAGATACAATTTCTTCATTATAGCCTTGGAGGATATTCTTGTGATGCTGTAGATTCCTACTCATTTCATAAGTTTCAACAAATATCCCTCCTCTTGGCAAATTATGCCATGACAGAAATAAGCTTAAAACCTGATGTTTATCAGTAATTACAATTCAAGAAAAGACAGGAAGGTCGATTGGTTTTATACGTAATTAAACTGAAACAGAATTTCAAAAGATATAGACAGCACTATAGACTCGCCTCTTTTATAACATTGTCAATACTGGGGATAATGATTTTTTTATTGTCCAGTTCGACAAGTCCCTCTGTCCTAAAATCCGACAGAATGCGAATCATCGATTCGGTGGCAGCTCCCACAATATTGGCAATTTCCTCTCTGGTAAAAATAGCAGCTAGAGTTTTTCCATCTTCTTCAAATCCGTATGTCTCATGAATAAAGAGTAAAGCTTCTGCCGTTCTCTTACGCACAGACTTCTGAGCGAGATTAGCCAGATGGTTATCCGACATTTTCAATTCTCGAGAAAATATCTTCAGCACTTCCAGTGCCAGGCTAATGTCCTCATTAAGGTTTTTAAGGAACACGTCTCTATCGATAAAAGAAACTTTACAATCTTCAATGGCTACTGCGCTGGAATTATATCCGAACTCCCCAAAGAGTGACCGATAGCCCAGCACATCTCCGGCTCTATATAGCCTGAGGATATGACTTCGTCCGTCCTCTCCACTCTTCACTAATTTTACTTTTCCGTCCAGGAGACAGAATACTCCATAAGTATTGGTTCCTTCTTTAAATATATATTCTCCTCTTCTATACTCAATTTCAGTCTTGTGTACATCTAAAGAAGCAAAGATTCGGTGTTCCATGTTTGGTTTTTATGTTAGCGTTTTGACTTAATTTACTAATAGCTATAAATCTACCAATTTATAACTGTCACATCAAAAAATCATTGCACTTAATTCATGATGGTTTTGTCTTTTCAATATTTGTGAGTTAACCATAGGCTTCTTCTCTTAAATTTAATCCAATGATTGACTCTAAGTGAATATATAAGTAACATAAATAATCTGAGTATTAAAATACCACTGTTTTCATATATATAGGAAATAGGACTTACATGAGACATTACCGAATGTCCATTAATTTTTAATATATTTACGAAAATGTAAAAAATATTGAATGATATAGAATAGTAAAATTGAATACATATTAAAAAGCGTTTAGCTTTTATTCTTGTGCTCTTAAATTTCCACAAATAATATAGCAACAACAAGGAATAAGGTTAACGCTCACGCCACAGGCGTGGGCTTACTTATTTTGTTGTTGTGGGTTGTGGAAAACCTAAGAGCGCAGATAAGATAAAGTCCGCGCTTTTTTTATGTCTTCTTGTCAACAAGAAACATAAAAATGGAAGCCCATCAAAAACAAGTAAAATCCAGAGAGAGAGTTACCGATCACGGAGAAGTATTTACAAATCCCAGAGAGGTAAACGCCATGTTGGATTTAGTAAAAGATCAATGTGAACAAATTGAAGCTACCTTTCTGGAACCGGCCTGCGGTACAGGAAACTTCCTGATTGAAATTCTCCGCAGAAAACTAAAAGTCCTCTTCTCTAAATACAGCAAAAGCAAGCTCGAATATGATGCCAATTTAATCAAAGTGGTTTGTAGTATATATGGCGTTGAATTATTGCCGGATAATGTCAAAGAATGCCAGATACGTTTATTCGAAGCAATTCAACAAAGCTATCCAAAGAAATTTATCGATGAAGATTATTCTGCACTTTTAGACAGTATTCGATTTATTCTGAATGCAAATATTATCTGTGGGGATGCACTAAACTATACAACTCTCGAAGGAAAGCCCATCATTTTCGTTGAATGGAAATTCGTTAACGACACCGATGTAAAAAGACGATATTTTGATTATCAGGTCGTATTAGAAAAGAGTAAGCAGTTAACTCTATTCGGAGATGATGGCAAACCGGCACATATCCCTGAGCACGGGAAAGAGTTTCCACCTATTCACTATTTAAAACTCGGCAAAGATGAGAACACACAACTATAATCCGGATGTCTTAACCAGCCTGGCAAATTTAAGTAACGATGAAGTATTCACGCCTCCCGACCTAGCGAATAAAATGCTGGATTTATTACCGGCAGAAATATGGTCTAATCCCGAAGCAAAGTTTCTCGACCCTTTTACAAAAAGTGGAGTGTTTCTACGTGAAATCACTAAGCGATTAATTGATGGCTTAAAAGAATATGAATCGGACATTCAGAAACGAGTGGACCATATCTTGAAAAATCAGGTTTATGGCATCGGAATTACGGAATTAACTGCTTTAATGTCTCGTCGTAGCCTCTATTGTTCCAAACATGCCAATGGAAAATACTCAATTACAACGGCTTTTGACACTGAAGAAGGAAATGTTGTCTTTGAACGCATAGAACACACATTTGTCAATGCAAAATGTACCCATTGTGGAGCCAGCCAGGAAGTATATGATAGAGGCGAAGAATTAGAAACACATGCCTATCAATTTATTCACGATAAAAATCCTTTTGAAGATATGCAGTTTGATGTAATCATTGGTAATCCTCCGTATCAGCTAACGGTCGGAGTAGAAAAAGAAAATTATGCAATTCCATTATACCAAAAATTCATTGAACAGGCTAAAAAATTAAACCCAAAATACTTATCAATGATAATTCCTGCCCGTTGGTTTACAGGTGGACGTGGGCTTGATGAATTTAGAACAATAATGTTTAATGATAAACGAATTAAGATAATTGTTGACTATATGGACTCAAGAGATTGTTTTCCGGGTGTTGATGTTTCAGGCGGGATTTGATACTTCTTATGGGATAAAGATTATAGTGGAGAATGCCATTATACTAATATTAATAA
>CAYRFF010000098.1:0-5716 GCA_964423575.1 uncultured Saprospiraceae bacterium
TTTTTTGGCAATGAAAAAAAGGACATAGAAAAGAGAAAAGAAAGAATCGACACTGAGTTCGTGCGCTGTAATAAGACCGCGTTTCATTGGTTAAAGATCCTGGTTATTGAGGCTGCTCGAAATGCGCGGCTCTTCGCTTGCTCAGGATGACCAGTGGATAAAGGGAAGAGTGAGGTTCACCCCTATCTCCTGTCTTTCCCCATTACCTCGGGTTAAAACCCCAGGCAATAGAGAAAGATGATACACTGCGTTTAATAAATGAGTAGGAATGAAATTGTTAAATGGTTTCTGCCATAATGAAAACAGACTTTAACTCCCTTCTTCCACGCAGTGGAGAAGGGTTGGGGATGAGGTGGGTGTAAAAAAACAACTACTTATTAATTAAGTAACATGTAAAACATCAAGAGCAATCATAAACCGCAATCATTTCCAGCAATAGTCGTCCGATAGATTGCCAGAGAACAGAAAACAATGGAGGTTGAAAAAATTAAAATATACCGTATGACGCATATAGAGAATATGCCACATATACTTAAACATGGTATTACAAGTAAATTTTCTTTCTATGCTAATAAGAACTATATACCTATAGGAGATGAAAGTTTGATTCAAAATAGGGAAGTTACGACTTTAGTTGTGAATAACGGATTGAATCCGAATCCTCAGAATGAGAAAATACAATTGAGGGATTTTATTCCTTTCTACTTTGGTGTTAAAATGCCGATGCTCTATGTAGCTCAAAAAGGTGGAAATTTTGTATCCAAACCTATAAAAGCAGAAAATGTTATATATTTAGCTTGTTCATTAGAAGACATAATTAGTCGGTTGGATCGTTATTATTTTACAGACGGTCACGCTAAGAATAAATATTCCTCTATATATGACAAAACGTTTATTCAAAAGTTACCTGAAATAATAAATTGGAAAGCAATAATAGCTGACTATTGGGGAGATGATGAAAATCAAGATATTAAACGGTTAAAACAAGCAGAATTTCTCATTGGTGAAGACATTCCTCTTGGACTAATACATGGAATAGCTTGTTATAATATAAATGCACAAGAGAGATTAATGAAGATGGGTGTAGAAAAAGAGTTAGTTAAAGTGTTTCCTAAAGGATATTTTTAAGAAGAATTAATGATGAAGTATGTGAATGGAAATATATTTGACAGCCAGGCTGAAGCTATCGTAAATACGGTAAATACAGTTGGTGTAATGGGAAAGGGCATTGCTCTTCAATTTAAAAGAATCTTTCCCCATAATTATAAGACTTATAAGGAAGCTTGCGCAAATGGCGATATCGCAATAGGAAAATTATTGTTAACAAAAGAAAGTAGCCTACACACTGGAGAAAAAATAATTATCAATTTCCCTACTAAAAAACACTGGCGTAATCCTTCACAATACAGCTATATTGAAAAGGGACTAGAAGACCTAATTAGGATAATTGAAGAGAACCAAATTAATAGTATAGCTATTCCGCCCCTGGGTGCTGGAAATGGTGGATTAGATTGGGAAAAAGTAAAGGAAATTATTGAGGATAAACTTAAACAGGTCGATATTGATATTTATATATATGAACCTGGATATGAAACGAAGGAAGCATTAAAACAAGAAAAAGTAAAACTCACACCTGCGAGAGCTCTGCTACTTTATGTATTGTATGATTTAGTGGCCGATGGAGAATATGTTTCAGAATTTTCCAGCGAAAAAGTGGCATATTTCCTGCAGCGACATGGTGCGGAAAATATTTTCAACTTAGATTATAAACAATATTATTACGGGCCTTACTCAGGAAAAGTCCGTCATATCTTAGCCGTTTTGAACGGCAGCTATATCACAGGATATAGTGATAAAGATAAAAAGCCATTTGATCCCTTATTTTTAATTGCGGATGGCTATAAAAATGTTATCGAATACATAGATAGTCGTCTTGAATTAAAAGAGATCGCACAACGTACAATGAGGTTTCTCAGAGGATTTTATTCAGATATTGGGTTGGAACTATTATCCACTCTCGACTATATAGCACAAAAAGAACAGTCCTTAGAAAAAGACATTCTAATAAGAGAAATGAATAGTTGGAGCAATAGAAAAAGCAACTTAATTGAAAACTCCCGACATCTCGATATAAGCATTCAACACATACAACAAGCAGAAATGGTCTTTTATTAAGAGAAATACTTTAAAATTAAGCCTTAATGAATAATCGACCAGTAATTCTCCTCTGCTCAATTGAAAACGAGGTCATTCTGAGCTTGCGAAGAATCTTTTGCTACTGGTTCGTGCGATTGGTGTAGTTCCCGTTTTTGTATTATTCCACCCCTATCTCCTGTCTTTCCCCATTTCGCTATGTCTCAATGGAGAAAGACGATACACCACGTTATTAAATAACACTATGATAAAGGTTTAAATCGCTTGTAAAAATAACCATTACATTAACTCCCTTCTCTACGCAGTGGGGAAGGGTTGGGGATGGGGTGGAGTATAAAAAAGAAACACTTATGAATAAGTAACCTGTAGAATATCAAGATTAATAAAACATGCTAATTGCTGCTAATTTAAACGAATTTCATGCGAATTAAATGGTGCTTCAAAATGAACATCGAATATGAGTGAAACAGAAATAGTATATAAAGAAGAAAGTTACAAGATTGTCGGAGCCTGTATGAAAGTGCACAGTAAACTCGGACCTGGCTTTCTTGAAGCTGTTTATCAAGAAGCACTGGAAAAAGAGTTTATAGCTCAGGAAATCCCGTATGAAAGAGAAAAATCTCTGTCTTTATTTTACGAAGGTAAAAAGATGGATAAAGGATATAGAGCAGATTTCGTTTGTCATGATAAAATAATCATCGAATTAAAAGCTGTTTCCTTTATCGCAAAAGATAATTTTAAGCAAACAAGAAACTACTTAAAAGCAACAAAGTACCGATTGGGAATTCTAGTGAATTTTGGAAAACCTTCTCTTGAATATCATCGTATCCTTAATCCGACAGCCTGAATAATTCGCATAAAATTCATAATCTTGTCCGCCGAAGCGTAGCGTAGGAGGAAATTAGCATTGAATTCGCATGACACAGCATAGGATTCACAAATAGAAATTAAAAAAACAATTTGACCGTTAGCAGTTAACAGTTATCCGTTAACAGTTGATTGTTACCTGTTAACAGACAACAGTAAACAAAACAATTATGAAAACATACCGAGACTTAGAAATATTTAAATTATCAATGAATCTCTTCTTCAGAGCCCACAAAATGTCGATGATTCTTCCAAAGCATGAAATGTATGAATTAGGAAGTCAATTACGTCGATCCTCTGACTCAGTTGTAACAAATATCGTAGAAGGATATGGTCGGAGCATTTATAAAGCAGAATTTACAAAGTTCTTAACCTATTCTTATGGTAGTGCATTAGAAACGACCAATCACCTTGAGAAAATAAAACACTTATATCCGGAATTATCGGACAATTTTGACAAAATACTTCAGGAATACGATATACTTGCAGCCAAAATTTATAGATTCAGAGAATATGTAGAAAACAACTGGAAAACGAGAAACCGTTAACAATTAACCGTTATCCGCGAACAGACAACAGGCAACAGTAAACAGACAACAGATAACAGTAAACAGACAACAGAATAAAATGGACATAAACAACACCAAAATAGCCGTCATCGGCCTCGGCTACGTAGGACTACCACTTGCTGTAGCCTTTGCAGAAAAATATCGAGTCATAGGATTTGATATAAAAAAGGAACGAGTACAAGAACTCAACAACGGAATTGACCGAACCCTTGAAGTAGAAAATGAAGAACTACAAAAGGTCCTGATTAAAGACCCCAATTCCAAAACCGGACTCTTATGTACAGATGATATAGAGCATTTGAAAGATTGCAACTTCTATATAATGTCCGTTCCTACACCGATAGATCAAAATAAAAACCCGGTAATAACCCCACTTCTCAAAGCATCTGAAATAGTAGGAAAAGTTTTGAGTAAAGGAGACGTGGTTGTGTACGAATCCACCGTCTATCCCGGATGCACGGAAGAAGACTGTGTTCCTATCCTTAAAAAAGTCAGCGGACTTAAATACAACGAGGATTTCCACGTAGGATATTCACCGGAAAGAATCAATCCGGGAGATAAGGAACGTACTGTGACAAAAATATTAAAAGTCACTTCAGGTTCTACGCCTGAAGCAGCAGATTATATCGATGATGTTTATAAATCGGTGATTAAAGCCGGGACGTTCAAAGCAGCTTCCATCAAGGTTGCCGAGGCAGCAAAAGTCATAGAAAACAGCCAAAGAGACATCAATATTGCCTTCGTAAACGAGTTAAGTATCATTTTTGCAAGACTGGGCATTGATACACATGCGGTCCTGGAAGCAGCAGGAACTAAGTGGAATTTTCTTCCATTTAAACCGGGACTAGTAGGAGGACACTGTATAGGTGTGGATCCATATTATCTGGCACAGAAAGCAAAAACAGTAGGCTATCATCCTGAAATTATTCTGGGAGGTAGGAAAATAAATGATGATATGGGTATCTTTGTCACTTCAGAACTCGTAAAAGGCATGATTGCCAAGGACATCAAGATTAAAAATGCTCATGTACTCGTACTGGGAATAACCTTTAAAGAAAATTGCCCGGACATCAGAAATACAAGAGTCATTGACGTAATAGACGAGTTGAAATCATACGGAATACAGGTAAGTGTTTACGATCCCTGGGCATCAGCTGAAGAAGTGAAGCAAGAATACGGATTAGACTTAAGATCAGATAAGGCCTTAGAAGAACAATACGATGGTATTATTCTCACCGTGGCGCACAATGAATTCCAGAATCTCGATTATCCCAGCTTACGCAAATCAGAATCAGTTATTTACGATGTAAAAGGAGTGCTGGATACGGCAGTGATAGATGCAAGACTGTAAGACAGTTGTCCGTTGACGGTTATCCGTTTACAGTTAATAGAAAACTGCGGGAGTAAGTGAGGGAATAGCTGCGGGAGTAACCGCGCTATATTAAGTCCACGTTTCATTGGTTAAAGATCCTTGTTATTGAGCGATGCGTTGAGGTGGTTCCTGAGCCTGCCGAAGGGCTCTCGAAACGGCTCGAAATGCGCAAGCTCAGGATGACCAGTGGATAAAGGAAAAGTGTGATATAAGATGCGAATTATCGGAGATCTTGAATAAGCGATATATAAAATGGTAAGATTGAGCGAGAAAACGGAGCTTTCACCAGCGATATGTTGTGAATTGATGGTAAATATTAACGAAGTCTATATATTGGCTCGCAAAGTACCACGGGTGTCTTTACAGCAGAGTCGAGAAACATAATCAATGAATCAACGGTCTCGGCTTGCCGAGAATCGCCTTTGAAAGCTCCTAGCCTTTTTTCGTAGTTTTTTTGGCAATGAAAAAAAGTACATAAGAATTAAGAAAAAGACTTTAATCAACAACAGAGTATGTACGACATTAAATACCACAATGGAAAATTAAGTAACTTGTCCTTCCTCATAACCGGCGGAGCCGGCTTCATAGGCTCAAACATCGTAGAATACCTATTAAAATACGGTGCCAAAAAAGTCCGTGTCCTGGACAACTTTTCCACCGGATTTAAGAAAAACACCGATCTTTTTAAAGACAATCCTGCCTTTGAATTGATAAAAGGAGACATCCGTGACCTGGAAACTTGCAAAAATGCAGT
>CAYRFF010000099.1:0-5686 GCA_964423575.1 uncultured Saprospiraceae bacterium
CCTGTCTTTCTTCATTGAGACAGAGTCGAAATGGAGAAAGATGATACACTTCGTTTAATAAATAAGTAGGAATATAATGGTTAAAGGGCTTCTGCCGTAAAGGAACCGGAATCAAACTCCCTTCTCTTCTGCCATGGGCGGAGGGGAAGGGCTGGGGATGGGGTGTGTCTCCCCACATTCCATTACCGCTATATATTCTTCCCACTCTTTTCCGTATATTTGAAAAATGAAGAGGACTATATGCAACTCACTTAAAAAACAATACAACTATGAAAATACACGACTTCCAAAACACCCCCATCTATAAGAAAGCAGAAGAAATTCTGGAAACTGTAAAAACGATTACCGATTTATTTCCTGAAGACGATGAGTTCTTAAAGGAAATCAAAGTGCAGTTAATGAGCGATGCGTTCTTGATTCCGGCGAAACTTGTGGGAGCAATGGGTGCAAAACTGTACGATATCAAGATGGAAAATGCTACACTTATCCGCAAAGCAGCACGTGACTTAATGGTGAGTTATCATTTACTGACGAGGTCTGAGTTTAAGGAGTCGGAGTATTATTTATTGGTTCGCAAACAGATTGAAGAATTCAGATTGCTATTCATAGACTGGGTAGAAAGCTTTAATCCGGAACACTTTATTACCGATAACTGGGGCTTATTCAATCCGCCGGGAATTTCCCCTGATTATGAGCAACGTACTGACGAGCTTAACTTTCTGGATGAAGATGATGAGGATGATGAGGAATGGGATGATTGATTTTTTATCCACCTTTGATAGAGGGGTTAATTGATAAAATAAAGGATATTTATTAGTGTTAAGTTTCATAAGCCTCTTCCTTCCTTATTGGAAAATGCTATCTTAGTTTATGAATCTTGATTGAATTCAATTTTATATATTTTAAAAATTAAAGACCTTTATGCAAGAGGAAATACACCCTGAAGTAAATATTTACACAGATGGAGGAGCAGACCCAAATCCCGGAAAAGGTGGTTTTGGAGTGGTAATGACATATAAAGGCTATAAAAAAGAGTTTAGTCAAGGTTACCAGTTGACTACTAATAATCGAATGGAATTGATGGCTGTAATATTCGGATTAGAACAATTAAAAAAGACCTCAATAGTTAGAGTCTTTTCTGATTCTAAATATGTAGTTGATGGGATTTCAAAAGGATGGGCTGAAAAATGGAAATCTAAGAATTGGTATAGAACACGGACTGAAAAGGCAATAAATTCTGACTTGTGGGCGAGGCTATTAGAATTAATTTCACAGCATATAAGTGTGACAGTTAAATGGGTTAAAGGTCATGATGGACATAAGGAAAATGAAAGATGTGATTATTTAGCTACTTTAGCTTTGAATGGAACTAACCTAATTGAAGATATTGGTTATAAGAATTCTGTTGAGATAATAAATAAATCGGAAAGTCCTCATGAATCAGCAGGAGTGACCCGAAAGGGGAAAATATTAAATGAAGGTGATTCTTGCAGGAAATGTAACACACCTGTAATAAAGAAACAAACGAAAAAGAGACCTTTAAAGTCAAATCAAAACTATTTTTTTGAATATTATCTGTTTTGCCCTAATTGTAAAACAATGTATATGGTTGAGGCTGCTAAAAGATTAATCAATGATAGAAATGATTTACTCTTTTAAATAGAGATTGGACCACACCTGACCACAACAATAAAAATTCAATTTAGTGAAGTTTAATATACTAATGATTTTTAGTAACCCTATGCTTCAGCTTAGGGTTATAGACGATCACTCCCACCTATACTTTGTGTTTCACTTTTGTATGCAAAAGTGTTGCGGCAAGTCGCATGAATTCCTATGGAATTCCAACACAAAGCTATGGTGTAGCCCGTCTTCTGTTCCCGCACCCTGCATTTCGACAAGCGTTTCGAGAACCTCAACGCATCGCTCAATGACCAAAGGGTGCGGTTACTAATAGGTTTTTCATCTGCCTATGATAGGAATGTGTTCATAGGATTGAATAGATAATATGTTTCATTTCGGGAAATTACTGACTCAAGTTACTCTACTTTTTATAAGGGGTTTGATTCAGATAACCCTGTATATGCTCTCTATATTTCAGTAATCATTCCGAAATAATTCTATATTCAAGACGTTTTGGACAGGTGTGATATTGGACATCTTCTACATCCTCAAATGGGAGTCTTATGTTTATAGCTCAAGAGAATGCAAAATCATAACCCGCAGACGGATCATATGTGTATTTAAAACAAGTTTGCTCTACACGAATAAAACATCCAAGATTAAATCTATGTATATTGCTTTGAGGTATTATTTCATTAAACAAAACTTTAATCACCGACAATTCAATATGAAAACAATCTTCACATTTTTCTTTGCAATTGTATGCTTTGCAGCCTTCTCACAAGTTGCACCACGTAAAGTAAATACTGTTTATGTGGAAGGGCTGGGAAGTGGTATTAATTATTCCCTTAACTATGATCGTATGTTTAGGTCGGACAAGAAATATCCGATGTCGTTTAATGTGGGAATCGCCATGTACGCGCGTGACCATGCAGTTGAATTAGTGTTGCCGGTAGGGGTTCAAAGCTTGATAGGAAGGAATAATCACTTTTTTGAACTCGGTTTAAATCTGGTGCCATACAGCTATTCATATAAACACAGCTATGAGCAAAATTACCAGAAATATGAGAATGGGGTCTATACTGATCATATTGGAATGGTAACGACTAAGGATAATAAATTCTACCTGATGCTTAATCCTAAAATAGGGTATCGCTATCAACCGACTGCCGGAGGTTTATTTGTACGCGTAACCTTTACGCCATTCTTTGGGATACTAAAAAATTATCACACTACTTTACATGCAGAGGATGGTTATCTCATTCAAGAATATAAAGGAACCGATCCCTATAAAACTCCCTTCTTTTTTGACGCACATGCCTTTCCTTGGGGCGGTGTAAGCCTTGGGTGGACGTTTTAAGGAGAATTTAACTTTCAAAGAATTTAGAAATAAATTATTTGCGGAAGCATAGAGAATAATTTTACAGGAAATCAACAAGTCCCCATTTTACAGTACTATCAAGGGAAATAGATAAACACATATCGGCTGAAGGAAAAATATTACCGGAACTTTCATTTATTATATTTAATTTAGCCCGCGAATAACAAAAATAACATGCCAAGAATAAAGCTTATTTTGACATTGTTATTGGTTCTTTTGGGCACAGGCCTGCTTCATACTCAAGTGGAGCAGACTAGTCCGGAAGACCAGGGCAACTACATTGAAAATATACACTTACAGGCTTCAGAAGAGAGCGTCACCATCAGCTGGAACCTTCTGTATCCTGCACTGGAACAATTGCAGGCCAATGACGCGAGAATTACGCTTCGGTATAATATAAAGCTGGATCAGGAAAGATATGATAAAGGATATTCTTCAAGCGGATGGGAAACCATTGAAAATATCCCCATTTCTGTTACGAGATATATAATTCCGGGTCTAAAGGAGAGTAAAGAATACGTATTCCAGATAGGAATACAGGAGGCAGGAGAAATTCGATGGTCCGAAAGCTATTCTATCAAAGTTAAGGATAAATGGGGCCTCTTTAAGCTCTTTGTCCTGCTGGGCTCTATCGCCCTGTTCCTTTATGGAATGAAAACGATGAGTGATGGCTTGCAGCAAGCGACTGGAAAAAGACTGCGACATATCCTGGGATCAATCACTTCCAATCGATTTAAAGGCATTCTTACCGGCCTCGGGATAACCACTCTCGTGCAATCCTCCTCTGTGACAACCATAATGACTGTGTCCTTTGTGAATGCGGGGATATTGACATTGATGCAGGCTGCAGGTGTGATTATGGGTGCAAATATAGGAACGACCGTGACCGCATGGTTAATCGATATATTTGGTTTTAAAGTTGATATTGGGCCGTATACTCTGATTCTGCTGGCAATCGGTATTCCTCTCTTGTTTTTCAGTAATCCAAGGCTGAAAAGCTGGGCTAATGTTATAATTGGATTCGCAATTCTATTTCTGGGGCTTGGCTTTATCAAGAGCAGTGTGCCTGAAGTGGGTCCTGAATCTCAAATAGTCGCATTCTTCGTCGGGATTAACAACATCAAGTATTTCTCAACGATTATTGCGGTACTTTTTGGCACGCTTTTAACCGTAATCATTCAATCCTCATCTGCCACTGTTGCATTAACAATGGCATTGATGGCGAGTGGGATTATTCCATTTGAAGTGGGAGCTGCCATGATACTGGGAGAAAATATTGGGACGACCATTACTGCTGAGTTAGCTGCTGCTGTCGGGAATGTGCATGCAAAAAGAGCTGCTCGGATTCACTCATCGTTTAATATATTTGGGGTTGTCCTGGCATTGATATTCTTCCCTTTTCTTCTCGAGCTGGTGATATATCTGACAGAAACCTTTTTTGATGGAAACCCGCTCACGGATACGACTCAGTATGGAAGTACCGGACTCGCAGTTTTACACAGTACATTTAACATTGCCAATACAATTGTCATGGTATGGTTTATTCCATATCTGGTAAGATTTGCAACTTATACTGTCAGGTCCAAAGGAGAAAAAGATGAACAGTTTCAGCTGGAATACATAGGTGAAGGATTGAACATGACACCGGAATTATCTATTTCCGAGGTTAAAAAAGAGTTGACTAAATTTGGAGATATTACGAGTAGAATGTCAGGATTTACCCGGACTCTACTCAGTGAGGAAAATCCTGAAGAACAGAAAGAATTAATAGAACGCATTGCCAAGTACGAGGAAATTACTGATAATGTAGAACTTGAAATTGCCAATTATCTCAATAAAATAGCTAGTAAAAACGTCGATGAGCTTCTTGCCAGACGGATAAGCGGGATGAATAGAATAATTACAAATCTTGAACGTATCGGCGATATATATTATCAAATAGCTAAGCTAATCGAAAAGCGGAATGAAAAGGATATCATCTTTTCTGAATTGCAGAACCATCGCCTATATGGCTTGATTGATCTGGTAGATGAAGCATTTGCGGAAATGAATAAAAACCTGGGTATGCATGTCGAGCTCGTGTCCATTGAAAAAGCGCAGGAAATCGAAGATGCTATTAATGCCATGCTGGAGGAGGTGAGAGGTGAGTATTACCAAGTGATTTTAAGAGAAAATTCAAGTAATCAGATTGCCGGTGACTTGATTTATAACAATATATACAATTCGCTGGAGCGAATAGGTGATCATATTATTAATGTCACGGAAGGAATTCTTGGGAAGGTTCAATAAGGTCGAAATCTCACCTTGTTCATACTAGCTATTACGCTGAGGCAGATATCCTTGATTTAAATATTATTGGGGATAAATCATAAGTATGCAGCAGTTAAATGCCAGGAAAAATTGGGATTTATTCTTCTGGGGCTGGTCTTGTTATGCTGGGTTGCAGCACCCGTTCTTCCCTTTTTTAATATACCTTATAAAGTGCCGATTATAGCAGCTGTCGTCATTATAGGGTAGATTTTATTTGTTATAACTATTGCACTTTTAGGCAAGGAATACTGGGGTCAAATTAAAAGTAAGCTTTCGCAAATATTCTCCTTCGGAAAGAAAAAGAAGCAAGACATCCTCCTTTCAGACTTTTCTGAAGAAATGGATTCATCCTGGAATGATAGTGAGGAATGA
>CAYRFF010000100.1:0-5496 GCA_964423575.1 uncultured Saprospiraceae bacterium
GACCCGTAGTAAAATAAAATAAACTCCCTTCTTCTCCGCCTCCGGCAAACAATCATCCAATCACGAGATTCCACCTCCGGCGGACACGCACAATATCACCAGATAAGTAGATAATTATGGGGAAAAGATTTCTCATCCACCCCAATCTCCTGTCTTTCCCCATTGCATGGAGAAAGAAGATACAGCACATTTTATAACAACAGTCGGGATAATAATTTAACTTCCATCTGCCACAATAAATTCAGAATTAAACTCCCTTCTCCACTAGTGGAGAAGGGCTGGGGATGAGGTTAGCCATTCAACCGCTTATTCAGCACGATAAAATGCTTGTTGTTCTCGATTTCCTTGTCCTTTTTCTTCAGTTCTTTCAGAATCGTTTTAGCAGTATCGTCTTTACGGCACTGAACATAAAACTGTGCTGCATTCAGCAAGTCATCTGAATTATCTTTAGAAGACCAGGAAGCATCGACGATTTCAATTGCTCTATCTATCGTCCCTTTATCATTAAAATATGTAATCATCTGCCTTACAAGACCAAGCTGATTTTTCAGTTCTTCTTTTTTAGTCTCGGAATAGTAATCATCGACAGCTTTCAAGTAAGATTTATTGTTCTTGGTGGTGCCATAATAGTACATCAGGGCCTGAGATTTCAGTTTCTTATTATTTTTATCACTGAACTTCTTAATTTTTCCCACAGCCTCCGTCATAAGTGGTTCATATTGAAACTCAATAGCCTTTTTTACCGTATTCATTACTGCTTGCATCATTGATTTCTCGTATTCCTCCTGTCCGAACTCCTTTATCAGCTCCTTTTTATAGGTAATAGCTTCGTCAAACATCTTGGAGTCTGCTTCTGAAGCTGCCGCAAATACAAATTCCTGCCTTTGCTTATCCGTAAGTTGAGGATCGGTCTTCAGGAAATCATTGGCCACCTTGATTGTAGACTCATTATTTTTCCTGAGCGAAAGCATATAGCCATAAACAGTAGAAAACTCTCTATCACCTTCTTCATAGGAGCCCCTGTACATTGCGTTAATATCAAATTTTCCAAAGGCTTCTGCACCCAGTTGAATCAGTCGACTTACATCAAGTGCACCTGTATGTCTATGAAACTCCTCTCCGTCATGAGAAACAAAAATGAGTGTCGGGTATGCCCTTACCTGAAACTTTCTGGCTAGTTCCGGACCTTGTCCTTTCTCCATATCAATCTGCATATTGATAAAACGCTCATTGAAATAGTCCCCCGCCCTATTATCAGGAAAAACATCTCTTGCCATCCGCTTGCATGGACCACACCACTCGGCATAAGCATCAACAAATATCGGCTTCCCTTCATCTTTGGATTTCTGGAGAGCTTCTTCCCAGCTTCCTTCAAAGAATTCCATTCCTTGCGCGTTGATAATCAAGGGGAATGCCATTAAGCTTATCAGGAGATAGAAAAATCTATGCATAAGTCATTTTGTTTTTTGTTCTTTTCTATAACGTAAAGTCCTTTTACGAAGTTCGAATAAATAAACCTTGTTTTAATAAAGCGACTTTGTATCTTCATCGTGAAAATACAATAATTGTTCTATGTCTATAGATTATACCGATCAGAATCTGATACTCGATAGCTCTTCAGTAGAAAAAGGCCGCGTAACATGGCGTAGCCCATCCAATATCGCTTTGACAAAATACTGGGGCAAATACGGAAACCAATTGCCACGGAACACCTCTATAAGTTTCACTCTTACTGAATCATATACAGAAACGCAGATAGAGTTCAAAGAGAAACAATCACCGAGCGAGCGCATTGATCTCGAATATATTTTTGATGGGAAAGAACATCCACAATTTACTGAGCGTATCAGGAGATATTTTCATTCCTTAATTCCTATCTTTCCTTTTATACAGCAGTTGTCTTTCAGAATAAAATCGCACAACACCTTTCCTCATTCGGCAGGAATTGCCTCTTCAGCTTCCTCCATGAGTGCCTTGGCATTGGGTTTATGCTCTATAGAAGATTTGTTTTTCGGGACATTAAAAGCCGATGAAGATTATGAACGTAAAGCTTCCTATGTAGCTCGCCTGGGAAGTGGAAGTGCCTGCAGATCCATATTTGCGAAAGCTGCCCTATGGGGAGAGTTGCCGGCCAGACCGGGCTCTTCAGATGAATATGCAATTCCATTGGAAGATGACCTGCATGAAATCTTCAAAGACTATAAAAACAGTATTCTCATAGTAAAAAAGGGAGAGAAATCTGTCTCTTCAACCGCAGGCCACCGCTTGATGGAAATGCACCCTTACGCACAGGTACGCTATGCTGAAGCTGATAAAAATAGTGTGTCACTACTAACTGTTCTGAAAAATGGCGATCTGGAAAACTTTGTCAATATCGTAGAAACAGAGGCTTTTCAGTTACACGCTCTGATGATGATGTCCAATCCCTCTTATGTGCTTATGGAGCCTGAAACACTCAGTATTATCCGTTTAATACGGGAATACAGAGCTGATACGGGAATTCCAGTCTGCTTCACATTGGATGCCGGTCCCAATGTCCATTTACTCTATCCTTCAAAATATACGATGGATGTGGAACTTTTTATGAAGGAGAAGTTGTTGGTATATTGCGAGGGACAAGGAGTTATCAAGGATAAAGTCGGCATTGGACCGATTGAGATTTGATTTCATTTCACAGATAAGAACAAGACTAATATAAAAGTTTGCACTACAGTTTATTTGCCGCAAGGCGATTAAATATTGTGTTGCTTGTAATGCCTCGCATATTTTTCATTCCAATTAAACCAATCTATTATGAGCAAATTACATGAAGTTTTAAACATTCCTGACTACGGGCGGAAAGCTACTATCGGCTCTTTGGATAAAGTCGACAAGGAATTAAGCAAGGAAATTCCGGAGTTAAACCTGAACAAGGTTCCCGACTTTGAGCTTGACTTTATGATTCTCTGCGCAGACGATACCAATGATCTTAAAGATAAGTGTCTTGGCTTGAGATATATCAAGTACGACAGTATGCTCTGGGTCGCTCTGCCTAAGAAACACGGAACAAACGAAGAAGAGGTTTTTAATGACGAATGTCGCGAGATGATGCGTCAGAATAACGTTACCGTGGTTAATCAGGTTAAACTAAACGATGACTGGCAGGCTTTCCAGCTTCGTCCGTTTGAGCGTGTGATGTAATTTCTATTTTGAATTCTGTTCGCAATTAGTTTAGAGTTGAAAATGGATTTTTATGCTTACGCAAATGTTGCGTTGATCTTTCCTATAAATTCATACGGAGGGGCTGAATTTCTATTGCTCTTTCATTTCAAATTCTAATGTCCCGCCTCTCATAATATCTGCATGGTTTAGATTTAAGCCGGTGAAATCTTTTCCATTTAGCTTAATGGATTTCACATAGACATTTTCCTTACTCTGATTATGTACTAAAACTTTAAATACATTGCCATTTTCCAGGTGAATTTCTGCATCTTTCACCAGTGGGCTGCCAAGGGCATATTCCGATGATCCGGGTAATACCGGATAGAAACCCAATGCACTGAACACATACCATGCACTCATCTGTCCCGTGTCGTCATTACCACATACTCCGTCTGCTTCTACTCCATACATGGTGTCCATTATCATACGGACACGTGCTTGTGTTTTTCCGGGATGACCTGTCCAGTTATACAAGTAGGGAATATGATGGCTAGGTTCGTTTCCATGCACGTAATTCCCTATAATTCCTTCTCGTGTTATGTCTTCGTTTTTCTCTATATGTTCATCTGAAATTTCCATGGTAAACAAGGAATCTAAATGCTCAGCAAACCATTCCTTTCCGCCCATCATTTCAACCATATCTTCTATATCTTGCGGTACGTAAAGGCCATAATTCCAGGCGTTTCCTTCAATAAATCCTTGCCCATGCGTGTCCATCGGATCAAAGTTTTTCCTGAATTCCCCATCTCTCAGTCTTGGACTCATAAAGCCTAACTTTTCATTATACACATTTTTATAATTCCTGGAGCGTTGCATGAATTCTCCGGCAATTTCATGTTTGCCCACCGCAGTTGCAATTTGTGCAATACACCAGTCATCATAAGCATATTCCAGCGTCTGCGATACAGAATAGGCATTGTTTTCGTCGGGGACATATCCATACTCTATATACTCACCCAGTCCATCAAAATAAGGAACTTTAGCTGTATTTGCGGAAGCTAACAATGCATACTCTCTGTCAAAATCACCTACCTCCTTGACAATAGCATCAGCAATTATTGAGGTCGCATGATAACCTATCATACACCAGTTCTCATTGGCATAATGACTCCATATCGGGAGCATCTTGTGTACACTCTGATCGTAGTGAGCAAGCATACTTTTAATCATATCGTTACTCCGTGTCGGGCGGATGAGATTAAAAAGCGGATGTAACGCCCGATATGTGTCCCAAAGCGAAAATATGGTGTAATTGGTGAAGTCCTCTGCCAGATGAATATTCTGATCAAGTCCTCGATAGCGACCATCTACATCTTGATAAATAATCGGCGAAAGACAAGTTCTATATAAAGCCGTGTAAAATACTGTCTTATCTTCTTCAGTCATTGTATTTATGCGGATTACCGACAATTCCTTTTCCCATTTAGCCTGCGTTTCAGCCTTTACTTTATCAAAGTCCCAATGCGGTATTTCTCCTTGTAAATTCTTCATCGCGCCTTCAGTACTTACAGAGGATAAAGCGACTTTTACTTGTAGAACTTCCCCTGCTGCCATATCAAAGTCAAAATAAGCTCGGATATCTCTTCCAGCCATTTCCGGGAAATTCCTTTCTTCCTTAAACTTCCTATAAAATCCATTGTAAAGTATATCATCATATTTTTTATGACCATAGGATTTGAAGGCCTTAGAGAACTGAATCGCAAAGAACACTTTTCTCGTCCTCGCCCAACCGTTTGTCTGCCTGTAACCAGTAATGATTGAATCGTTTTCTACGCGGAGAAAGGTCCAGACATTTTTATTGTCATGATGGTAAATATTATATACAAGATCCAGAATAATATGTGCTTCTGCTGCTTCCGCAAATGTATATTTATGAAAACCTACCCGATCACTGGCAGTCAACTCTGCGTCAATTCCATAACTGTCCAAATGCACCTTATAATATCCCGGAGAAGCCTCTTCCCTTTCATGTGAATATGTCGAATAATAGCCTTTATCATCATCTTCCGATTTTAAAGGATTTAGTTTCAGTTCGCCGCTAATCGGCATTATCAAAACATCTCCTAGATCCGAATGTCCGGTCCCACTGAAATTAGTATGTGCAAAACCTAGAATTGTTGTATCACTGTACTGATAACCTGCGCAATAATCATAGGTTTTCCTGTTGTATGTCTTACCGTCTATACTGTATGGTTCATAACCGGTTTGTGGACTTAATTGTACCATTCCAAAGGGTGCTGTGGCTCCCGGATAGACATGGCCCATTTTGTCCGTGCCTATAAACGGATCTACGTA
>CAYRFF010000101.1:0-5135 GCA_964423575.1 uncultured Saprospiraceae bacterium
TATTTTAACTATTCTTATCTATTCCTCTAATAAAGAAAAGAATATTCTTAAGTTTTATAAAAATCATGAATATTGTGGGGTAAGTGAACATACGGTACATAACAACCCATATTATCCATTGATTGAGGGTACAGATGTGGTAATTTTAAAGAATCGATGGGGATATTTCTCACCTAATGTGTATTACTATTCCGACCTCTTTGTTTACTTTCCACCATCACCCGATACGCTGAATTTGCGAGATGATGATATGATAAATGTAAAATTGGTTGACTTTATGGATGTAAGAGCCGTGGAATTGAATTATCCTTTAATGGTCTTCGTTTATGAAAAGGATCAATCGTTGAATGAGGTTCCGGTTTTTGTAAAGGAAATCGACGATGAAGAAGCTTATTTGAGCGCTTATTTGCCTGTCATAAGCGTTAAAGATTACAAGTACAGAATAGTGATGAGGAATGGGGGAGAACTGAAAGGGGAGATTAAGGAAGTTTTTGAATAGTTTTTTGAGAAAAGGTAGTACTGTCTTTACAGAGAAGTATTGTAGTAAAGCCCTTTCAATGGTATTTGATGTTTTATTAACCGCTCCCTTCAGGGTGCGGTAGGGACGCTTCCAATAGACCATGGCTTTGTGTTGGAATCTCGTAGAGATTCATGCGACTTTGTCTCAACACTTTTGCCAGCAAAAGTGCAACACAAAGCCATTACTTGCGCTGGCTTTTGCACCGCACCCTGAAGGGCGCGGATACTAAAAGTATTTTGAGAGGATGGATGTACGATACTGATTGTAATTGTTTTCCCCAAGTCATCGACGAGCAAGAATACAATTATAAGATAGTGATGAAAAATGGGGGGAGAGTTAAGAGGAGAGATTAAGGAAGTTTTTGAATAGTTTTTTGATAAAAGGTAGTACTGTCTTTACAGAGAAGTATTGTAGTAAAGCCCTTTCAATGGTATTTGATGTTTTATTAACCGCTCCCTTCAGGGTGCGGTAGGGACGCTTCCAATAGACCATGGCTTTGTGTTGGAATCTCGTAGAGATTCATGCGACTTTGTCTCAACACTTTTGCTAGCAAAAGTGCAACACAAAGCCATTACTTACGCTAGTTTTGGACCGCACCCTGAAGGGCGCGGATACTAAAAGTATTTTGAGAAGTTAGCATTTCAAGCAGAAAGTAGATTTATCCTTATTCCTTGGGTCGGAGAGGTGTACCTTGAAGGAGAAGATCCAGGAATAGAAGCTTTTCTGCAGGAAGGATGGCTTGAGGAAATGGATTTACGATACTGATAGTTAATACTTCTTCCTAGCCATAAGTGATTAAGAATATAAATACAAGATGGTGATGAAAAATGGGGGATAGCTGGATGTGGGGACTATGAACCCCTTTAACCGTTTTCATTGCACAATGATTTTTCCGCTGTTGAATGTCCTTCCCTCTACCCGGAGATGGTAGAAATAGACACCGGGAGAAAGATCACTGATATCCACCTGATATTTCTTATAATCCGGCTGTACTATTGTCTCTTGCATAGTTTTTCCGAGCTGGTCCGCAATCGTAAAAACCATGCCTGGCTGCACTTTCTCGATATGAACGTAAAGTTTATCAGTGGCGGGATTGGGATAGACGCGTAGATCAAGTGCATGGTTATCTATAATATCTGTTGCGGTAGTATCTTGGTTACAAGTTTCAGACTCAATACATCCATTTTTATGAACTTTTACAACCCATGCCCATAAATTATTATCTTCCAGCGTCCTGAAGCTTCCCACTGCGACAGCACTGCCGGAAGGGAGTACGACGTGAGATGAATATTCATGGTAATCGGCTTCCCCTGTTGACACTGGAAAGGTATCGCATCGACTCCATACTTGTTCTCCCGTCGAAGTAATTTTATAAAGGCAGGCATTTAAATTAGAGATATGAAGATCGTTATAGTATGGTTCAGGTAAAACCCAAGATCCTGCAGCGATCCAGTTACCATCCGGAGTGGGTAGAAGCGAATTGATTTTGCTGTATTCTGAATAGCTTTCAGCTGTACGATGACCCCAGATAAGATTAAAAGCACTATCTCTTTTAACTAGATAAGGTGCCCAGGCTCTTTCCTTGGAAATGTCATTGATTACTTTTGCTTCGACCGCTCCATAAATCCACTCATTATCTTCTGTCAGATGGAGACCATATCCTCCACTCACTTCACAAGGTACTCCATACCATTCCCAAAGCTTTTTACCTGTAGTGTCGATAGCAAATATCCAGTCTTTGATACATTTACTCTTTCCCATGGGAACGTTAGTTCCTATAGGAGCGCTAATGACCAATTCATTTTCATTTTTACGAAACAAACTGGTGTAGTAAATATCATTAATGTTTTGAATTGTTTTTCTCCATATTACTTTTCCTTCCGGGGAGAGTTTTAAAATCTGAATTACCGATTTAGAATTTGATAATTGAGAATCTAAAAAGAATAAAAACCCATCCTCAATTTCGATAACTTCTTTGGGCATACTTACGATAATATCTCCGACATAGGGGTATTCCCAGTAATTCACTACGTTCCCAAAAGAATTCCACTCGATAAGGCAGACAGCACCTGTCCCGCCAAGAGGATCCCCAGCGGTCATATATGTATTTCTCTGAGTCTTGATCAAGGGGTACCCTTCTTGAAAGGATAGATGGCGTCCGAGAGAATCTCTATGAAAAGATGTCTGAAGAATATTGCCCATGGTATCGATTTTGACGAGCATTGCTTCAAGTTGTCCTTCTTGCATGCTCGCTCCCGCGATAATGAGTGTATCCTTCTCGACAAGAATATTATGAAAAAAACTATAATCTGAATTAAAATTAAAGCGTTGCATAAAGCCCTCCTGGGCATGGCAATTCAGCGCGAAAAGGAAGAACAAAATTGAGATGTAATATCTTTTCATTGTACAATGATTTTCCCGCTGTTGAAATGAAGCAATTAAGACTGTACTACTGGTTTCTACTAGCCATATAAAGTGCTATAAGTAATACTGTATCTAAGCTAAATATACGATTATAATATCAATGTTTTGAAATTTAGATCATTTTTGCTTGACGCATATTGATAAAGTAATCAGATCTCTCTGAAGCTTACCAGTAACTGCCCCTTTTGCAAGCTATAGTGCAATATAACGCCATTGCTGAAAATATATCACAATTCAATCTTATCCCGGTTTTATTCGCTTTAATCTAGATAGTTCGTACTTTTAACCGGAAACGAGAAATACGCAGTGATATGGAAGATTATTTCAAGAAATTCAGAGAAAATACGATAGGAATCGACACGGAGTTCAAGACGCCCTTTGGGATGAAGCCGTTGATATATAGTGACTGGACCGCATCGGGACGATTATATAGACCCATTGAGGAATACTTAATTAATGAAGTAGGACCCTATATTGCCAATACGCATACTGAATCTTCCTTTACCGGGAGTTATATGACTCGTTTGTATCTCGACTCCAAGGCAATCATTAAAAAACATGTGAATGCTTCCGCAAAAGACGCCCTGTTATATTGTGGCTCAGGCATGACCGGAGCAATTAATAAATTACAGAGAATCCTGGGGTTAAGGGTTCCAGCTTCCGCAAATGATTTTTATAAAATTGAAATGCCGGAAAGAAAGAAAAGACCGGTAGTGTTTATCTCCCACATGGAACATCACTCCAATCAAACCAGCTGGCTGGAAACTATTGCAGAAGTAATAGTAATAAAACATCTCGACGCAGGAACAATGGACCTCGATGATTTGCGAAAGCAGTTGAAAAAATATCAAGATCGCCCCATGAGAATAGTCTCTATAACTGCAGCAAGCAATGTGACGGGAATCACCACACCTATAACTGATATTGCCAAAATAACGCATGAATATAATGCTTATTTCTTTGTAGACTATGCTTGTTCGGGACCTTATGTCGATATTGACATGCACCCGGGAGATAATGCTGATATTGATGTCGTGTTTTTGTCCCCGCATAAATTTCTCGGCGGTCCGGGAACTCCGGGAATTGCTATATTCAATACGGACCTGTATCATAGTAAAGTACCCGATAATTCCGGAGGAGGAACTGTACTCTACACTAATCCTTGGTCTGAGCACGAATACTATTCCGATATTGAAGTAAGGGAAGATGGGGGAACTCCTCCTTTTATGCAGGGTATAAAAGCGGGACGGGCTATAAAGCTGAAAGAAGAAATGGGGACGGAGAATATCCTTAAGAGGGAAAGGCAGATGCAGGATTATATTGCTGAACGCTTTGCGCAAATGGATAATGTGAAGCTGCTCGGAGATAAGTTGCATGAAAGACTCGGAGTGTATTCTTTTTATATTCCTGGTGTACATTATAATCTCGGCGTCCAATTGTTAAACGATTTATACGGGATTCAGGTAAGGGGAGGATGTGCATGTGCCGGCACCTATGGACATGTCTTATTGCAGATTGACTATGAAAAGTCACATGAGTACTTACTGGATATACTCAATGGGGAGTTATATAAAAGGCCGGGCTGGATAAGAATGTCCATTAATCCTATAATGACGGACGATGAAATTGTATATATAATGGATGCGATAGAACACGTTTCCAAGCATCATGCAGATTACTCCGATAATTATTTGGTAGATAAAGCAAGCGCAGTTTACTTCCATAAAGATACGCAGAATCTTGGTGGTCAGGCCAGAGCAGAGATATCCTACAAGGCTTTACTGGGTATCAATTAATAAGTCTTGAAAAATAATATTATATTTATTTGAAAATATGTTGGGTGGAATAAGATTTTCTCATATCTTTGCATCCCGCAAGAGAGCCAAATGAGGTTTGAAAAAATATTTAAAACTTTTTCTCAAATAATTTGGTTGATAATAAAAGAAGTTATACTTTTGCGTCCGCTTTCAAGGAGAGCGGTTGAAATAGTCTGAAATAATGACTAAAAGAAACATAGTTCATCATCGATGGATGATGGGCTGAAAAGAAAGATTGACAGAACTAAAAAGACAGAGCGGACCTAAAAAAGAGCATGGGTTCAGATGATTAACGGTCGTATTGACGAGTATGTATATTATATGTATTAGTCGGTATGTATCAACTATAAAGAATATGACTGTGGAGAGTTTGA
>CAYRFF010000102.1:0-5134 GCA_964423575.1 uncultured Saprospiraceae bacterium
CGATGACCCTTTCATTTGCGAAAGTAGAAATAAACATTACGCCACAAGATAATCTTTGTGACGATGCTGGCCCGGTCACGTTGATTGCAACTCCTGCTGGCGGAACTTGGAGTGGTGCCGGAGTTAATGGCAATCAGTTTGATCCCGTTCAAGCAGGTGAAGGTACACATCTTGTTATGTACTCATATACGGATGCAAATGGCTGTAGCGGTTCTGAAAGTATAGAGATAGTAGTAGAAAACTGTGGTTGCGAAGATCCGGCGACTGCCAATGCCGGAGATGATGCGACCATTTGTGTAGGCGACACATATACGCTGAATGGAAGTATAACGAATGTCGATAATGCTACCTGGACGACAAGTGGAACTGGGACCTTTGACGACGCGCGCCTCTTGAATGCTACTTATACACCTAGCCAGGCAGATTATGATAATGGTTCGGTTATTTTGACTCTTACCACTGATGACCCTGATGGAGAAGAGGGGCCATGTAGTGCTGTCTCGGCTACAATGACGCTCACATTTGAGAAAGTGGAGATAAACATTAACCCAGTGGATGATCTTTGTGAAGATGCCGGCTCTATTACTTTGGTTGCGACTCCTATTGGTGGCATCTGGACTGGTCCGGGAGTTGACGGAAACATCTTTGATCCAATACAGGCAGGGGCAGGTACTCATACAATTAAATACAGTGTTGATGGCCAATGTCCAGCCACGGATGAAATAAGTATTACTGTTTTCCCGCTTCCGCAAATAGAGATTGAGCCGATGGACGAAATGTGCATTGAGGAGTCTATTAGCCTCATAGCAACACCGGTAGGCGGAACCTGGTCAGGAGATTATCTCTCAGGTAGCACATTTATGCCGATGACGAGTGGAAGCTTTGACTTGAAATACTCATATACTGATGCTAATGGCTGTAGTAGCTTTGCGACTATTACTATAGTAGTAGAAGACTGTGGTTGTGAAGATCCGGCAAGAGCTAATGCTGGAGAAGATGCGACCATTTGCGTAAGCGAAACATATACTCTGAATGGAAGTATAACCAACGTAAATAATGCTACCTGGACTACCAGTGGAACGGGAACCTTTGATGATCCGGGTCGACTGGATGCAACGTACACTCCAAGTCAGGAAGATTATGACAATGGCTCGGTAAGGTTAACGCTTATAACGGATGATCCGGATGGAGATGGGCCTTGCAGACCGGCCTCTGACGCGATGATATTATCGTTTATAAAAGTGGTTATAACGATAACACCGCAGGCAGGACTTTGCGAGGATGCAGATGCAGTCACCTTGATTGCAACACCTACTGGCGGAAACTGGAGCGGCCCGGGAGTGAATGGAAATAGCTTTGATCCGAAAATAGCAGGGCCGGGAACGCATACAATAGTATATAGTGTTGATGGACAGTGTCCGGCTACGGAGGAAATTAATATTACTGTATATCCGCTTCCGCAAATTAATATTGAGCCGGTAGATGAAATGTGCATTGAGGAATCTGTAACACTGACTGCAACTCCTGCTAGCGGAGTCTGGACAGGAGAGTATGTTGCGGGGAATACATTCACACCATTGACGAGTGGAAGCTTTACTCTGGAGTATACCTACACAGATGCAAATGGCTGTAGCAATTCTGCTGAGATTACAATTACAGTGGATGATTGCGGCTGTGAAGAACCACCCACTGCTTATGCCGGCGAGGAAGATACAATCTGTTATGGAGAGACGTATACCCTGAATGGTAGCATAACAAATGCGAATACCGGTACTTGGACAACAAGTGGAACCGGAACATTTGATGATGCAAATCGACTTGACGCTACTTACTTCCCTAGCCAAGAGGACTATGATAATGGTTCTGTAAGATTGACGCTGACTACGGAAGATCCGGACGGGGATGGACCTTGTAGAGCTGCTAGCGATTATATGATGCTTAATATAGTCTATTTAAGTGACATTAATTTGCTTGTAAGAAATGCTGATTGCAATAATCCGATGGGCTCTCTGACTATATTGCCACCCGCATCAGATTTGTACAACTTCTCATTGGATAATGGAAATACCTTTAGCGATTCAACCAAATTTGAATTGGCTCCCGGACGTTACACATTGATATATAAGGATCCACTTATAGGCTGTCAAGCTGAAGTAGACTTTGTCATTAAAGCAGCTCCGGTTATTGATGTAAACTGGAAATTAACCTCTCAGGCTTGTTCCGATGCAGGAAGCAATTATATCGATATTTTCTCAGTGCAAAACATGACGCTTCCTCTTGAAGTATATGTAAACGGTATATTTAAAACAACAATTACCTCATTTCCTGCGAGAATTGATCATTTGGAATTAGGAGAGCATACTTTATTTGTTGCTGATTCTGAAGATTGCATTTATGAAGATGACTTTATGGTTTCGGAATCTTCTGATATCAGTATTGATATTGAAGGACTTTATATTATTAACGAAGGAGAAAGCGCAGTACTGGAGCCGGAGGTGAATAATACATATAGTTCAATTTCCTGGTCCCCGCCGGATTATCTGTCCTGTACCGGCTGCCATAGTCCTACTGTTACGCCTGAGCAAAATATGATTTACTGGGTGATTGTTACAGATGAACAAGGTTGTCAGGACTCCGCAATGGTTAGAGTTGTTATAAGAAAGAATATAAGAGTATATACTCCCAATATCTTTACACCGAATAATGATGGCATTAACGACTATTTTACAATATATACTGACGATAGCCGTAATGACAGGATTGAGAATATGAAAGTATATTCCCGCTGGGGAGAACTGTTATTTGAAAATTCAGATTTCCCGCCTAATGAACCTACTGAAGGTTGGGATGGAACGTTTAAAGGTCAGCCTATGAATCCGGATGTCTTTATGTGGACGATAGAAGTCGATATACCGGGAGAAGGTCTGAGGGTGCTCAAGGGAGATGTGTCGTTAATACGGTAGTACCAATTAGTTTGAATGACTAATTATAGTCAGAATGATATTCTCAGAATGATTTGAGTGAACGAAGTGAACTGTTGTCAAAGCATTAAAGATTGAAGTGAAATAGGAAAGCAGAATAAATCTGTTAATTCTGAAATTCACAGGTAGTTTTATATAGATCAAGCAGGGTGCGGCATTTCTAAGGGGATGCAAGCACAAGAATTAGTATTGAGGTCAAGTGAATAAATATTCTCCTTTGTTAAATTGATTTGAAGGACAGATTCACAATGGCCAAATAAAATTCTGAAATAGACAATCTTTTGTTGAGATTTAGCTTATGGTTTTGACTTTGCGTGTCATGGATTCTTTTTTGCAAAGACAGGTGTATTGGGTTTTGAAATTTATTGAATAGACAAAATGTAGACAGTTTAACCTCATTTCCAAGGCCTTTATTCATTGAATTGTCAATAAATATAACTTTTAAACCGATTATAGCTGCGAGAAATCGCCTCTAAAGACACAATAAACAAATGTATAAAATGTCTAATATCTTACTTTGACTATTTTATAATATAAAAAACTGAGATTCTGATATAAGTACAAATATATCCTTAGTTAAACTCAGTGTAAGAAAAATATTAAGCTAATTAAAATAAAGGGCACAATTTTTGCTAACAGATAGTAGTAGGTTAATATTTATCGAGCAAAACATCCTGCAAGTTGTGGACCCATATTTACAAAAGATTATAAGCATCCTTATAGCAGTATCTTTATCCCAAGTTTCTTATGGCCAATTTATAGTTAACGGAGCTAGCGCCATGGATATGGCGCAAGAGTTGGTTGGACCGGGAGTAGAGGTGATTTCTGCAACATACACCGGTTCAACGGTCGCTAGTGGAATTTTTACTGCTACCGGAACTTCTCTTCCGATGGAAAACGGGGTTGCGCTTTCTACCGGACGAGTTGATGCAATCGCCGGAGCTGCAAGTCTGCATAGAAGTACTGCTCTGCATATGCCAGGGGATGCAGCCTTGGAAGCTCTTATTGGTTGCCCTGATGATTGCACTAATGATGCTGCAATCCTTGAATTTCAATTTAGGGCGATAGGTGAAGAGATAAACTTTGAGTTCGTTTTCGGATCAGAAGAATATCCTCAATACGTCTGTTCCAAATTTAATGATGTATTTGCTTTCTTCCTAAGTGGGCCAGGAATTGTAGGAGAAAAAAACCTGGCATTAATTCCTTCCACGGATATTCCGGTAGCAATTAACACTATAAATAGTGGAACCCCGGGACCAGGCTATAATATCGACACCTGTATAGATGCTTGTGGAGGTCAGAATCCATTCACCCACCTTTATATCGATAATTCCGGAAGTACGACTATTGCATATAATGGATTAACTACAACTTTGATTGCTGAGCATGAAATTCAAAAATGCGAAATATATACAATCCGACTGGCAATTGCTGATGTCGGCGATTTAGCGTACGATTCCGGAGTGTTTATTAAGAGTAATAGTTTCAGTACCGAGATACCTGAAATTACAGTTGACTATACTCCGGAATTCCCGATTTGCCCTACGGATGAAGTTACCTTTACTGCAATCATAGATGGAGTTGACCCACCGATTGAATATTTTTGGATGTTAAACGGTGAAGTTGTTGGGAATGGTATTACAATTACTTTGTCTGATCTTAAGGAAGGTGATGTAATAAGGCTTGTTGTGAGTGCTGAAATTGATTGCGATGGTACAAAACTTGAAAGCGAGGAAATCATTGTTACCCTTTTGCCTCCCAATGAAGAAGAATTAAATGTTGAGATCTGTGAAGGAGAAAGCTACACATTTAATGGCGTAACCTATACAGAATCGATTTATGGAGTGACCAAGGTGGACCCGGATCCACCTAACTGTGATAAAGTAACGATATTTAATCTTACAGTAAACCCTCCTGATCCGACGATTTTTGATGACCTGGGTCCTTTTTGCCAGGATGATACAGCACCGGATTTACCATTGTCTGATTTAAATGGTGTTACAGGGACTTGGATACCTTCGGCAATCTCTACAGATGTTCCCGGAAATTATAATTATACGTTTATTCCTGATGGAGGACAATGCGCTGAAGAATATACGATGACTATTGAGATTGAAGCACCGGATATGCCGACCTTTGATCCTGTAGATCCA
>CAYRFF010000103.1:0-5121 GCA_964423575.1 uncultured Saprospiraceae bacterium
GATTATCTTCCTCTCCAAAAATTTCTCAATGTTGCACTTCACTTTTGAACTTAGGTAATAAAATATTTAAAGCTAGAGTGCAAGAAGTTCAAATTGATTATCAAAAACTTCAAGGCAACTATGAAATAATTGAAAATAGTGTAAACGCTTTGGAATTTATAATAAAGTCTGAGAGATTTAAACAAGAAATAATCTCATATAATGGAGGGAAGGGATTTTATTATGTTAAAAAATCATTTTTTAATCATGTGTGCAAAATAGAATCAAATTCAGATGTTTTCAATTCAATTATTTTTGCAAGAGAAAAATTTGGTAGTGATTTACATGTCAAACTAAAGGACTACGTAGCTGACTTGTTTTTCAATATCAACACAGATCCATCACAAGAGAATATCTTAGCATGCATCCATCCGAGAGATGTTTATATTGAAATTAATCACAGGACTTTAAGCGAATTTAGTATTCCTCAATTTACAAGTCTAATTGCACATGAATGGATGCATACATTGGGCTTTCATCATCCTCCTGTTATTGGAGAGAATCAAGACTACGTTCATGGAACGATACCGTATGTTATTCAGAATATAATATATTGGTTGTGTATTGATTATCAAAATTCAAATTTTAATTATTTCACATAGAATTCTAATATAGGTTTAGATTAGGTTATAAGATTCACTATTCACCAATAATTATTTTTTTCGTATTTTGCAGCTTGACCTTGTAACCTACGGATGCTGAACAAGAAAGATCTATCGGAAAGAGACATAAGTACCAAGTTTATCCACCCTGCCCTCATTAAGGCGGGCTGGGAAGATAAAATCCAGATACGGGAAGAAGTATCGCTTACCGATGGACAAATATTTGTGAAAGGGCGGATGGTAAGGCGTGGAACAAAGAAATTTGCGGATTATGTGCTGTATCTGAAGCCTAATCAGCCATTAGCAGTTATTGAAGCAAAGAAAAATACGCTTAGTATCGGTTCCGGAATGCAGCAGGCACTCAACTATGCAGATTTGCTGGATGTGCCATTTGCTTTCAGTAGTAATGGAGACGGATTCCTGTTTCATGATAGGACAGTCAGTGATGGACGTATAGAGACGGAATTATCACTGGACGAATTCCCTTCTCCGCTGGTCTTATGGGAGAAATACAAACGGTTTAAAGGCTATACGGACGAACAGGAAAAAATTGTCACTCAGGAATATTTCTTTGATGGAAGTGGCAGAACACCAAGATACTACCAGCAAGTCGCAATTAACAGAACGATGGAAGCCATTGCCAAGGGACAAGACAGAATTATGCTTGTCATGGCGACCGGAACAGGAAAGACATATACCGCCTTTCAAATCGCTTATCGCCTATGGAAAGCAAGAGCCAAAAAGCGGATTCTATTTCTGGCAGACCGTACAGCATTAATCGACCAGACGCGTCGAGGCGATTTCAAGCATTTCAAGGATGCAATGACGATTATCAAAAAGAAAGTCGTACAGAGATCTGACGGAAAGGAAGAACTTATCTCTACTCAGAAGCGCGGTATCGATTCAGCAGATAAGGCCTATGAAATATTCCTTGGATTATATCAGGGATTAAGCAGTTCTGACCCGGAAATGCAGGACGCATACAAGGACTTCTCTCCGGATTTCTTTGATCTGATAATCATAGACGAGTGTCACCGAGGTAGTGCCAGAGAAGATAGTGCTTGGAGAGAAATACTCGATTATTTCAAGAATGCTACGCATATCGGTCTGACGGCAACACCACGCGAAACAGAAGAAGCGAGCAACTCGGAGTATTTTGGAGATCCGATTTATACATATTCCCTACGACAAGGAATTGAAGACGGCTTTCTTGCTCCGTATAACGTGATACGCGTAACAATGAATGTCGATGCTGAAGGCTGGAGACCGGAACAAGGAAAAACAGACAAATCAGGTCAGGAAGTTGAAGACAGAATTTACAATAGAAAAGACTTTGATAAGAGTCTCGTTATCGATGAACGTACGGAAGTCGTAGCAGCAAAACTGACCGAATTTCTGAAGGGCTATGACAGATTTGCGAAAGCTATAGTCTTCTGTATCGACATAGACCACGCTGAAAGGATGAGATCAGCACTGGCTAATCAAAATCCCGACCTCATGAAAAAGAACCACAAGTACGTCATGCGGATAACAGGCGATAACGAGGAAGGGAAACGGGAACTCGATAATTTCATCAATCCCGAGGAAACCTATCCGGTAATTGCGACTACTTCCGAGCTGATGACGACCGGTGTGGATGCGCAGACTTGTCAAGTTATCGTACTCGATACCAATATCTCTTCCATGACCAAGTTCAAACAAATTATCGGGCGTGGAACGCGTATCAACGAGGAATACGGGAAGTTGTACTTTACAATACTCGATTTCAGGAATGCAACAGACCTCTTTGCAGATCCGGGCTTTGATGGAGATCCACTCCGCGTAAAACCGGTATCGATGGAGACAGATATCGCGGGCATTATTGACGAACAAGAAGAAAACGAAGAACCAATTTTCGATCCGGTAACCGGAGAAGAAATCATATTCGCAGAGCCGGGTGACGATCCGTATAGCGAAGGAGTTCCCGGCACAACAGTCGGCGATCCGCCACCTGAACCCAGAGAAAAAATCTATGTAAATAATGTAGATGTTTCCGTACTGCACACGAGAACCATGTACTTTGATCAGCATGGGAAACCGGTAACAACCAGTCTCAAAGACCATACAAGAGAAATTATCAGAGGACAATATGCATCATTGGATGATTTTCTGAACAAATGGCAGAGTTCCGACCGTAAGGAAGCTATTATCGAAGAGCTGAAAGAGCAAGGAATCCTTGTTGACGCATTGTACGGAGCAGTAAATCGGGAACTCGACCTCTTTGACCTTATTTGTCATGTCGCCTACGATCAACCGCCCTTGACCAGGAAAGAACGCGCAGAAAATGTTAAAAAACGCAACTACTTTGCCAAGTACGGCGAGCAGGCAAGAAAGGTATTGGAAGCGCTGCTGGAGAAATACGCAGATCAGGGAATCCAGAACATCGAAGACAGAAAGATTCTCACTATTCCGCCAATAAATGAATTTGGGACCCCTCTTGAAATCATTAGAGCATTCGGAAGTGTGGAAGAATATGAGAAAGCCATCAGGGAAATGAGTGAAGAACTATATAATGTTGCCTGATGAATAGAAAATTAAGCATTATCCCGACCGATTTACTGAAAAAGTATAAAGAGTCCATCAGCAAGAATCTTGAAGAAGACTTTTCTGCATTGAAGGAAAGTGAGCTGAGTATAGATAAATTCAGCTTTTATACATCGGTTTCCGCTGTCTTTTCCTCCAAGATTGAGGGAGAAGAAATCGAGCTTGATTCCTATGTGAAACACAAGCGATATGGTGTTGAATATCAACCTGATTATACGAGAAAAATCGACGATCTCTATGAAGCATATTTATATGCGCAGAGCAATCCACTGAATGAAAAAAACCTGGCAACCACACACGCACTTATCACTAAGCATATCCTGAGAAAAAACCAACAGGGAGTGATAAGGAAGGGAAATATGTATGTTATCAGTACAGATGGCAACATTGATTATGTAGCAGCTCCACCGGATATAGTACCGGCAGAAATGCAGCGTTTTTATGCAGATCTTGAACAACTGATAAACGGGGAACTGACATTTGAGGAAACTCTGTATTACGCATCCATGCTCCACCTCGTCTTTGTAAAAATTCATCCTTATAACGATGGAAACGGAAGATGTGCGCGCCTGCTGGAAAAGTGGTTTCTCGCAGAAAAACTAGGAGAAAAAGCCTGGCTCCTACAGTCTGAAAGATTTTATTATCTTCAGCACCACAGATATTATAACAATATCCGGCTACTCGGTGTGGAGTACGAGAATCTGAATTATATGGAGGCATTGCCGTTCACGCTGATGCTAGCCACAGCAATAAATTATAAAGATTAAATCATGAGCAATATAGGAGGCGTCATTAAATCTATCAGGGATATTTTCCGCAAAGACCCCGGTCTGAGTGGAGATGCACAGCGTATCGAGCAACTCGGCTGGATGATATTTCTGAAACTCTTTGACGACAAAGACAAGGAAAAGGAGGTTCTCTTCTCCGACTACCGCTCGCCCATTCCCACTGCACTCCAATGGCGCAACTGGGCGGAAGATGACGAGGGTATCACGGGCGATGAACTCATCAGTTTTATTGACAATAAGCTCTTCCCTACTCTCCGCGATCTGAGTGTAGCAGCCGATGACCGCCTTGGAATAACCATCCGGCAGATATTCGACGGGACTAATAACTATATGAAGAGCGGAACCACCTTCCGTCAGGCGATTAACAAGCTCAATGAAATCGACTTCAATAGAAGCAAGGAACACCATGTATTCAACGTCATATACGAGGAAATTTTACAGGGCCTTGCGGCAAAAAAAGACACGGGAGAATTTTATACACCGCGTGCGGTAACGCAATTTATCGTCGATATGGTCAATCCAAAACTCGGCGAAAAAGTCCTCGATCCCGCTTGTGGAACCGGTGGATTTTTAGTTTCTGCCACGGAAAGTCTGAAAACACAAGTAAAAAACATCGAAGACAGGGAAATTCTCCAGAAAACCATCCTTGGGACGGAGTTGAAACCACTGCCTTTCATGCTCAGCGTCATCAACCTTATTACGCATGATATTCCCGTTCCATTGATAGAAAACGGCGACTCACTCAGCCGAGAATACAACTCTATCCGGAACAAAGACCGCGTGGATATCATCGTTGCCAATCCTCCATTCGGTGGCGTTGTCGGTGACGGTATGGAAAACAATTTCCCCATGAATTACCGCACGCGCGAGAGTGCTGACCTCTTTCTCATCCTCTTTATCCGTCTCTTGAAGGAAGGCGGCCGTGCCGGAATCGTTCTCCCCGATGGCAGTTTAACCGGTGAGGGCGTCAAGCAGCGCATTCGTCAGAAACTCCTTGAGGACTGCAATGTCCACACCATCGTGCGCCTGCCTCAGTCCGTATTCGCGCCTTATGCGACCGTGAATACCAATCTCCTTTTCTTTGAGAAAGCTTCCGCAAATGATGCCCC
>CAYRFF010000104.1:0-4896 GCA_964423575.1 uncultured Saprospiraceae bacterium
CTGATTGAAAACCACCAGGTGGATCATAGACCTCTGACTGCTTGATGTATTTATCGAGGACGATGAAATTCTGGGTTTCTGCGATTGTTTTATAAGACATATTCACCTGATTTAACCACGAAAGGCTCGAAAATCACTAAATTTATTTTAAAGATAGCAATTACAGAACTAATCGCTTGATTTCTGCTTTGGGATAAGCACCAAAATTAACAAGCAAACCTAATTTCAAACGACTTGCTTTGAGATAGTTGAGGACTTGAGCTTCATGTTCAGGTGCGATTTGTTTAACGGCCTTGAGTTCAACGATTATTTTATCCCAGCAGATGAGATCGGGTTTATATTTTTGTTTGAGTATTTCTCCTTTATATGATAAGTCTAGTTCTGCTTGCGGAATGTAGGGGATATTGCGCAAGCTCAATTCTTTTTCCATACATTCCTGATAAACTGCTTCCAGGAAACCGCTCCCCATCTCGCGATATACATCGAAGATAGCACCTTGTATTGCATAAGATTCTTCCTTATATACGATATCTCCATTCATAGTCTATTGCTTTTAATGTTTATGTATTTTATGTCTCTTTCGTGTTTTTCGTGCCTTTCGTGGTTGTGGTTGTGGTTGTGGTGGGGAAGTTTAATAACAGATCCCTATAATACTCATATTGCTTTTCTCTTAAATCTATCTCTCTGGGTAGTCCTTCACTGATGGAATTGGTCAAGGTGTCAAATTTATCAAGGATTGAGACAATGCGTTCTTGCTCTTGCATTGATGGTAATGGAATCTTAATTTTGGCCATATCTTTTGCAGACACATCAATAACTTTAGCACCTTTAGCGTATTTCCTTTTTTGTCTTGAAAAACTGGATGTTTGTGTAAAATAGGCAAAGAATTTACCTGTGACATTATTAGAAGGTTTGAAAATTGTTGCATGACCTCCGGTTACTGCTTGTTCCGAGCCAAGATATACCAGTGCTTTACCAACATCTTCTATGTTCTCGCTAGTATTAGTGATTACAACATCACCATAATCTACTTTACGTAGTTTTTTGGCAGTTTGATTCGATACAAATGAAATTGTTTTGTTTGTATGCACACCATAATATGTATAAATCTGTCCGTAATGTATTGCGGGTACGCCGGTTTCAGTAAAATCGGATTTTGGTAACCCGTTACCTCTTATTAACTCACCGATATCTTCAATAGCCATCCATTCCACTTCTCCTTCCTCAAATTTAAAAAATTCCTCCCGATAGTACTCATACTGCTTCTGCCTTGCTGTAAGCTCTGCTGTAAGCTCTGCTGTAAGCTCTGCTGTAAGCTGAGTAAAACTGTCTAAGATACGGACTATTTCTTTCTGGACGGAAAGGGGAGGGATGGGGATGTAAAGTTTATCTTTTAAATTGTTTGAGCTCAAGTTTGGTTGCGCTCCTCCTCCTGCTAGAATATATAGAAATTCATTTTTGCTTAATAAATAATGATAAAGAAATCGGTTATTAAGAAAAGCTGTGTTTGGAATGAATTTACCGACTCGTTGATTAAGATAAGAAGTTGAATCATGATTATAGAATCCAATCTTTCCTGTAGTAGCACCTGACATTGCTATTAAAATATCGCCTTTTTGAATTGGATAATTAAGTGGATTCCCAGATTTATAATCGGCTGGGTTAAAGTACTTTACTTCTGATAAAACTACCTCAATGCCATCAATATTGGTTATTCTTATAATAGGAAATCCACTTTCCTTAAATAAACTACTTTTAAATGCAAAACCGTTTTGAAAATCAGATACTTCCCCCAGCTTCCTCCACTCCACTTCAACTCCGTCCAATAATTTTTCTATGTATGTCATTATTAAATTTTTAATAATTTTTGCCGTCTGTGGCAGTTATCCGGAATTTCCGGATAACTGATTATTTATTTCCTTTTTTAGCCTTTTTCTCTAGGTCTGAAATTGTTTTTAAATATTTTTTTTCTACAGGGCTTAATGTCTTTGCCTTATATCTTTTATACTCTGTTTTTGCTTTTTCTTTTGCGTCATCTGTGGAAATCTTACCGGCATTATGGAGTATTTTTCTGCCAGTAGAAGTCAAAATATTATCCAATTCTCGTACATAATCTGTCATACGCATTTCACGTTCTTCTATGGCATTTAATTCAGCCAAATCGAAATATGCCGCAACCAGATTATTGAGCACTTTCAATTCCTTTTCTTCCAGGTAGTTTTTGGCAATCATAGCTTCTGCCTGCGTCGGTTGATTGCCTTTAAAATTTGTTAAACCGGCAAATGCTTTGTCGCTATCTACCCGCATATATATAACTTCACTGGCTGTATTTCCATGTGCGGCATAGTGGAGTTTATTCTGCACTATTTTAAAAAATGTTATACTTTCCTCGCTGCTTGGATTATAGTCTATAGCTGTTGCATAGAGATCCAAGACTTGACGATACATTACCTTTTCACTGGAACGTATATCACGGATACGGTCTAATAATTCCTTCCAATAACTTCCACCACCTACGTTTTTAAGTCTATCATCATCTATGGTGAACCCCTTTATAATATATTCTCTGAGACGCTTAGTTGCCCATTGGCGGAAACGGGTTCCTTGTAATGATTTTACTCTATATCCTACAGAAATTATGACGTCAAGATTGTAATAATCAACTTGATAAATTTTACCGTCACTTGCAGTTGTTGCATTTTTTGCAACAACTGAATCCGCATCTAATTCTCCTTCGTCAAATATATTTTTTATGTGTCGGGAGATTGTTGATTTATCTCTATCAAACAAAGTTGCCATTTGATTAAGACTTAACCATACTGTTTCATTTTCCAGCTTTACATCCAGTTTAGTTAAACCATCGTCAGTTTCATAAATTATTATTTCGCTCATAGTGTGATTTCTTTAATGATTTTATCAATATCCGCCCTTAGTTGATTAATCTTCACAACCGTTTCTTCAATTTCTTTATTTAGCTCGACAATATCTATTACTTCACGTGTATCTTCCGGTTCCACGTAGGAACTTACTGAAAGCATATAATCGTTTTCCGCTATTTCAGAATTATCAATAGAAACAGCTACATATTCCACATCTTCCTTCTTGTCGAAGATGTCCATGATTTTTTCAATATGCTTATCTTCCAGGACATTGTTGTTAGTCACTTTCAGGAAGAAGTCTTCTCCGCTTGCATCGATAAATTGTGTAGTATTATCTGTCTTGTGTTTTGATAGCACGAGGATATTTACAGCAATAGAGGTACCGTAAAAGAGGTTGGGAGGCAATGCGATAACGGTTTCAACATAGTTGTTGTCCACCAGGTATTTTCTGATTTTCTGTTCTGCTCCTCCACGATAGAAGATACCCGGAAAACAGACGATTGCTGCTCTTCCTTTCCCGGACAGATAATGAAGTGCATGAAGAACAAAGGCAAAGTCGGCCTTTGATTTTGGAGCCAGTACTCCCGCAGGCGCAAAGCGTTCATCATTAATCAGCGTAGGATCATTACTGCCTATCCATTTAATGGAGTAGGGTGGATTAGATACAATTGCATCAAAGGGCTTTTCATCGCCAAAAAATGGATTGATAAGCGTGTCGCCCAGCTTGATATTGAATTTGTCGTAGTTGATGTTGTGCAGAAACATATTCATACGCGCCAGATTATAGGTAGTATGGTTGATTTCCTGCCCGTAAAAACCATCTTCGATAATATGATTGTCAAAGTGTTTTTTAGCTTGAAGTAAAAGAGAGCCTGAACCTGCAGCCGGGTCGTAAATCTTATTGACTCTTGTCTGCTTATGCATTGCCAGTTGTGCAATAAGCTTGGAAACGTTCTGCGGTGTGAAAAACTCTCCTCCGGATTTTCCGGCATTGGCAGCGTAATTGGAAATCAGGAATTCATAAGCATCACCGAAAAGGTCAATCTGATTGTCTTCAAAGTCACCGAAATCCAGTTCTTCCACGCCTTTGATAACTGCTGCCAGACGTTTGTTCTTGTTTTCTACCGTGTTTCCCAGTCTGGTACTGGTTGTATCAAAGTCAGCAAATAGTCCTTTTATATCATCTTCAGAAGGGTAGCCACTTGCAGAACTTTCAATCGCATCGAAAATGCTTCTCAGGTCTGTATTGAGGTCGGTGTTAGAATTTGCTGTTTTAGCAATATTTGCAAAGAGCTGACTGGGATAGATGAAATAGCCTTTGGTTTTAATCGCATCGTCTATTATTTCCGGAGTGATAACATCATCGGATAATTCAGCGTAGTTTATGCTTTCGTCTCCGCCTTCGATATAAATGGTGAAGTGTTCACTGATAAAGCGATAAAACAATGTACCTAAGACGAATTGTTTAAAATCCCACCCATCTACGGAGCCACGGACATCGTTGGCGATTTTCCATATTTTTGCTTGTAGTTCTGCTCTTTGATTTGTGCTTGTCATTGAATATTTTTATCGATGTTTTAATGGATTTATTCCGATTTTCAAATATAAGGAAAAATAGGGAAGTGGTCTGTAAGTTGAGGGTGGCCGAGTTCTTGAACCTCATATAACTACATGATAATTTCGCTAGAGAACTAATGCGACCCGTCGCTGCGGGTCGTTGATTTTTTGTAACTCGGTGCTAACCTAATGTGACCCGCCTCTGCGGGTCGATATTACTTATGCTCATGTGTCTAACCTAATGTGACCTACTCTGTAGGTCAATGAAGAAAAAGGCAGGTCTCTCATTTAAGGTTTGTAACCTAATGTGACCTACTCTGTAGGGCATTGTGATATTTTATGTTGGAAGTTCTCCTCCGACCTGCAGAGCAGGTCGTATTAGGTTAGATCGATAATGCCAAATCACTTCGACCTGCAGCGCAGGTCGCATTAGGTTAGAACAACAATTATAAAATAATAC
>CAYRFF010000105.1:0-4467 GCA_964423575.1 uncultured Saprospiraceae bacterium
ACCGTGCGACCCTACACATAAGCAAGATATCGTTTCGCTCAATAACCACCGTGCGTCCCTACACATATAAACGTTTCCTTCACAATGACTATATCTTAAAATTCCTTACTTTTGCGACAGAATCAATAGCAGGCCTATGAACAAGTTCTTACACTTTCTATTTCTGACCTTTTTGTTCTCAATTTCCCCATTATTCTCGTATGCACAAGACGATAAACCCGATTATTTCCAATACGTAAACCCCTTTATCGGTACAGATGCACACGGGCACACATTCCCCGGAGCAACACTGCCATTTGGGATGATGCAGTTGAGTCCCGATACGCGGCTGAGAGGCTGGGATGGCTGTTCAGGATATCATTATTCGGATGAATATATTTACGGATTTTCACACACGCACCTCAGTGGAACGGGCGTCAGTGATTACGGGGATATTCTGTTAATGCCGACCAATAAAGTCGTATTCAATAACGGAGAAAATGGCGAGGAAGGATACAGAGCTAAGTTCTCCCACGAAAGAGAAAGCGCGCATGCAGGTTATTATTCGGTATATCTGGAAACTACGGATATCGATGTGGAACTGACGACTTCTTTACGTAGTGGAATCCATAAATACCAATTTCCAAGCAGTGAAAACCAGTACATCATCCTCGACCTGGAACATCGGGACGAATTGCTCAATCACGCGATAAATATGGTGGATGATTATACGATCAGTGGATTGCGCTTCTCTAAGGCATGGGCAACAGACCAGCGCGTATTTTTCCACTTTGAATTGTCGCATCCGATCGAAGACTTTGAATTTTCGGAAATCAGAGAAGACTTATTCACTGCTCCTACACCTACCAAAGTAGCGATTAAGCTGAATAATCCGGATAATGAACCCGTAATAATCAAAATAGGAATTTCGCCGGTAGATATTGAAGGTGCCAAGAGAAATATGCTGGCTGAAATAGGCGATTTGACATTTGCGGAAGCTAAAAAGGCAGCTGAAGGGGCCTGGAACAAAGAATTGCAAAAAATCCGGGTGGAAGGAGCAAGCTACTCGGAAATGGTCGAATTATACACCGCGATGTACCATTTAATGATCGCGCCCAATCTCTACCAGGACGTGGACGGACGTTATCGGGGGATGGATATGGAAGTGCACCGGACAACAGATTTTAAATACTACACCGTGTTCTCACTCTGGGACACATACCGCGCAACTCATCCGCTTTTTACCATTATAGACGAGGAACGTACGACCGATTTTATCAAGACTTTTCTGGCAAAATACAAGGAGGGCGGAATCATGCCGATATGGGATTTATCCGCTTGCTATACCGGCTGTATGATAGGATATCACGGCGTTTCTGTGATTGCAGATGCATATATCAAAGGGATACGCGACTACGATACGGAGCTAGCAATGGAGGCGATGCGACACTCGGCTACACGCGATTACCTTGGGCTGGAAAGTTATAAGAAATACGGCTTTATTGCCATTGAAAAAGAGTCGGAATCCGTGTCCAAGACATTGGAATATGCTTATGATGACTGGGCGATTGCGCAGATGGCGGATGCAATGGGAAAAGCCGATATTTACGAGAAATATATACGTCGCGCGCAGTATTATAAGAATCAGTTTGACCCCTCTGTCGGCTTTATGCGTGGCCGTTTTATGAATCGCTGGTTCACGCCATTCGATCCGTATGAAGTGAACAATAATTTTACGGAAGGCAACTCCTGGCAGTACAGCTATTATGTACCGCAGGATATTTCTGGCCTGGCTAAGTTGCATGGAGGCAAGCAGGCTTTCGCCAAATATATCGACGGGATTTTCAATGCAGATACCGAGATTACCGGACGTAAACAGGTGGATATTACCGGAATGGTCGGGCAATATGCCCATGGAAACGAGCCATCACAGCAGATTGCTTACATGTATAACTACGTAAATCAACCGTGGAAGGCTCAGGAATATGTCAAGCATATCACCTCAACTTTATACAGCGATGCGCCGGATGGAATCGCCGGAAATGAGGATTGCGGGCAGCTCAGTGCCTGGTATATCTTCAGTACATTGGGTTTTTATCCCGTAACGCCCGGTTCTGACATGTATATCATCGGGACTCCGCACTACAAGCGCGCTTCTCTCCACCTTGAGAATGGAAACACCTTTACAATTACGGCCGAAAATGTCTCGGATAGTCATTTTTACATTGCATCCGCCCGTCTTAACGGCAAGGATTATCGATATTCTTATCTCCGCCATGAAGACATAATGAAAGGCGGCGAGCTGCACTTTGTAATGTCGGATAAACCTACGGATTGGGCGACTCAAGACGAGCATGTTCCGGTCAGTTCAATCGACGAGTATCTCATCGTTCCGGTTCCATATATCGAGTCCGGGGAATTGACTTTTGGGGAAGAAACGGAAGTTGTTTTCAATACCGTAGATGCGGAATCCATTATCTATTATAGTCTGGATGGCGATAGCTTTCGCAAATATGAAAGCCCGATTCTGTTGAGCAATTCTACTGAAATATCAGTCTTTGCTAAGCGCGGGGACGCAAGCAGTGCCGTATTTACCACCAATTTTTCCCGCCGCGATGCTAATCTCACACTTGAACTCGGTGTTGAGTACGCCAATCAATACAGCGCAGGAGGTGATGAAGCTTTAATTGACGGTTTATATGGTTCAGTTGATCATCGCACCGGAACCTGGCAGGGATATCACTATCGCGACTTTGTGGCAACACTGAAAATGAAGGAAAGCAGATATCTGGACTCATTGAGCTTAGGGTTTTTGCAGGATCAGCGTTCCTGGATTTTCTTCCCGACAGAAGTAAAAATATATATTTCGGAAGATGGGGAAAGTTATAAGGAATTTTCGGAGCTAAAAATGTCCGGTCTTGAAAGAGATGACGATAATAAAGTGAAAAGGCCGGTATTTGCTATCGGCAAAGAGGTGAAAGGAGTGAAAATAGTAGCAGGAAATGCAGGTAAATTACCTTCCTGGCACCTTGGCTATGAATATGATGGAAAGACATGGATTTTTGTAGATGAAATAACGATATATGAAAGGAAATAAGCAATTCCGCACTGCATTTATACTTATTACCGTACTGTTTTTCCTCTGGGGATTTACAACGGTATTAATTGACTCCCTGATTCCAAGGCTGATTGAGCTCTTTGATCTGACTTATTTTCAAGCGGGACTGATACAATTTGGTTTCTTTGCAGCATATTTCCTTTTATCAATACCTGCGAGTTCTATACTAGCACGGATTGGATACAAAAATGGAATTGTCCTTGGACTAGTGACGATGTCTATCGGTTGTTTTCTCTTTTATCCCGCTGCCGGGTATAAAATCTTCGGAGTTTTCGTCTTAGCCAATTTTGTCCTCGCTGCGGGAATAACTGTGCTACAAGTCGCTGCCAATCCCTACGTCACCGTCCTTGGGCCACCGGAAGGAGCGTCGAGCAGATTGAATCTTTCACAAGCATTTAATTCACTGGGAACGAGTATAGCACCGATAGTAGGAGCGACCTTCATCCTCAGTAAAACGATATTATCCTCTGAAGAAGTGGGGAGAATGACAGAAGAAGCCAGAATAATGTACCTGAATTCAGAGGCAAAGGCAGTGCAGCAGCCATTCTTGTATCTTGGCTTGTTTATTCTCGTTATTGCTGTTTACTTCCTGTTTTCCAGTTTACCCAAGGTAATGGATGAGAAGTCGGAAGGGCGATATTCAGAATTATTTAAAGATAGAAATCTCGTCCTAGGTGTGCTGGGCATTTTCTTCTACGTCGGTGCTGAAGTAGCAATCGGTAGTTACTTGGTAAACTACTTCTTGTCTATGGATATGGACAAGATTATAGCCGGTAATAACTTTATGCGCAGTATTTCCGATTTCTTTCTCACTGCCGGAGTCAGTAGCAGTGATGGCAGGGCAATAGTCGGTGTATTCGTAGCGTTTTACTGGACAGGGGCAATGATAGGACGATTTGTGGGATCATACCTCACCCGAGTATTCCGCCCGTCCAGAGTATTGATGTGGTTTGGCCTTGCTGCGGTTTCTCTGCTGATTATATCCATAGCTTCGACAGGCTTGTTGTCCATGTGGTCAATCATCTTAGTCGGGCTGTTCAATTCGATTATGTTCCCGACGATATTTGCACTTGCAATAGAAAACACCGGTGACTTAAAACCCAAGGCTTCCGGACTCCTTGTTACAGCTATAGTCGGAGGTGCGGTAATTCCTCCATTATACGGCTTTATCACGGATGTGACCGGGTTTAAGGTGGCATTGCTTCTGCTGATAGGCTGTTATGCGTATATAGTGTTTTATGCGGTGGCTAGGAAAACAGTGACGAGTAGACCAGTGACTAGGAGGTCAGTGACGAGTAGACCAGTGACTAGTGATAAGTAGATCAGTGTTAATGCCTAAATAGGGTTGAATGTAATAATGATATTTAACC
>CAYRFF010000106.1:0-4352 GCA_964423575.1 uncultured Saprospiraceae bacterium
TGCCCTGTTTTTCCATAGGTCACCTCGCGATATCCAGGATTTTTTACATTTCCACCGGCGTAGCCGACCTCAATTTCCAGAACACCTTTTAACTCCTGATAAACGGCCTCTGTACACCAGAAACATCCCGCACCAAATATTGCTGATTCCTTTTTCATAACTCTTCGTTTCTGTCTACTCTGAAGTATAGCGCATCAGAATTTACATTATAACGCTGATTCTTTTCTGTAAAATTCTCCCCTTTGATATAAGTCCCTAGAAATGCCATGCAATTATTGCAATGTGCAGCCATTCCCGGCAGCTCATCGGTCGGAATCAGTTTAACAGCATTGGGTCGACTTTCATCAAATGACGGCCATCCGCTTCCTGCATGAAATTTAGCTCTGGAGGAGAATAAATCCGTTTTGCACTTATGACAGGAATAAATTCCAGGCACCTCACTTAGGTAGTGGAGGCCTGAAAACGGCGGTTCCATCAGATCCCGATAGTTGAATTTCTTCCTTTTGTCTTCTTTCATTGAATTAGGTTTAAATCCAGAATTAATTCAGATAAATCCTGTTGTATATACTATTGCTTTTATGCCTATGCTTTCGCAAATGCTCAATTTGCTTGACCTTATGAGTTTTGCTAAAACTAAGGATAAGTTTGCTGGTTTTCCGTATTTATGGATGTAGAACTTCCGGAAGCTGCTCCCTTTCTGATACAAATTTTATTGAAAGCGAATTGACACAATGTCTGGTATCTTTGACAGTAAATCTCTCTCCGTGAAAAACATGCCCGAGATGTCCATCGCAGTTAGCGCAGAGGATTTCTGTTCTTCTGCCGTCTGCATCCGGTACTCTTTTTACGACTCCTTCCTTAAATTCATCATCAAATGAAGGCCAGCCGCAGCCGCCGTCAAATTTATCTTCCGAAGTATATAACGGCGCATTGCATTGTCTGCAGATAAATGTGCCTGCATGCTCAAAGTCATTGTACTCTCCCGTATGCGGTATTTCAGTTCCTTTGTGCAGGATTATGTGTTGTTCTTTTTCTGTTAATGTATTATATGCCATAACTTTCCCTTTTTAAAAGAAACGCAAATGGGTAATGGAAAGGTTCAATTAAGGTTGAGAATAAGGCTGCCCTTCGAGTCGCTATGCTCCCTCAGGGTCCGAAATTGAGGTCGAGAAAATTTTCAATTACTAAACAGTTTAGCTTTAAGCCGTATAATAGAACGCGGATAACACAAATACTTCGCAACGCGGATTTGTACGGAATTAGGGATCGTTAAGCCCAAAGGGATTGGCGAGCCCGGAATTACTGACTATTTAATTTATTTTTTAATCACTAGATCATTTATCCCGTGAAATTTTCGCCAACAGCGGAATAAATTTCACTGGGGCCCATCACCAGATTCCGCCACGGGCGGATAAAAATAAAAAAGGGAACCAATTTCTTGATTCCCTCATCTTTATCGATAAATCCGATTCTTAATCAGAACTCAAATTTTATCCCCTGTGCCAGTGGCAATTCCGTGCTGTAGTTCAACGTATTCGTCTGTCTGCGCATATACGCTTTCCAGGAATCTGAACCACTTTCACGTCCACCACCGGTTTCTTTCTCACCTCCGAATGCACCACCGATTTCAGCACCTGAAGTACCTAGGTTAACATTGGCAATGCCGCAGTCTGAACCTCCATGTGATAGGAATAACTCTGATTCTCTCAGGCTTGTCGTCATAATTGCAGAAGATAATCCTTGCGGAACATCATTTTGCATGTCTATAGCTTCTTCAATTGTCTTATACTTCATAATGTAAAGTATAGGAGCAAAGGTCTCGCTTTGTACGATGTCATAGTGGTTTTCTACCTCTGCAATACAAGGCTTAACATAGAAGCCTTCATCATATTCTCCACCGGTAAGAACTCCTCCTTCTACAGCAAATTTCCCACCTTCTTTCTTAACTTCTTCAAGTGCAGCAGTGTACATATCTACTGCAGCCTGGTCGATAAGTGGTCCCATGTGGTTATTGGCGTCCAGTGGGTTTCCAATCTTCAATTGACTATATGCTGAAACCAATTTGCCCTTGGTATCTTCATAGATATCTTCATGAATAATCAGACGTCTTGTCGTAGTACATCTCTGACCTGCAGTTCCTACTGCTCCAAACACGATTCCCGGTAAAGCAAGTTCAAGATCTGCTTTATCAGAAACGATGATTGCGTTATTTCCTCCTAGCTCAAGGATGGTTTTACCCAGTCTTTGTGCAACTGTAGTTCCGACTATTTTACCCATTCTTGTTGAACCCGTAGCAGAAACAAGAGGAATCTGCTTATTGGTAGTCATCCATTCCCCTACTTCGACTCCACCGTTCACAATACAGGAAATTGCTTTAGGAACCTGTGGATTGTCTTCCAGTACTTCCAGGAATAATTTCTGACAGGCAATACTGCATAATGGCACTTTATCAGATGGTTTCCAGATAGTTACATCACCACATACAAGAGCAATGGCAGCGTTCCATGCCCATACGGCAACCGGGAAGTTGAAAGCTGTGATAATGCCGACTGTCCCCAGCGGATGCCACTGCTCAAACATTCTGTGTCCGGGTCTTTCCGATGGCATGGTTTTTCCGTATAGCTGACGGCTCAATCCTACGGCAAACTCACAGATATCGATCATTTCCTGTACTTCACCATATCCTTCCTGAAGGCTTTTACCCATTTCATAGGAAACGAGTTTACCCAGTGTTTCTTTATTTTCTCTCAATTTGTCTCCAAGCTGACGAACGATATCGCCACGCAGAGGAGCCGGAACCATTCTCCACTCTTTGAAAGCTTTTGTGGAAGCTTCCATCACCTGCTCAAATTCCTCTTTGGTTGTTGTAGTAGCAGTTCCGATAAATGACTTATCTACCGGTGTATAAGAAGAGATTTTCTCTCCACCATTTAGCGCTTTATCTCCTATCCAGGTGCCGGCATTGTCCTTATCCAGTCCCAGTTCTTTTATAAAATCTTTCATAACTATAGTCTTTTTTACTTTAACAAGTCTGTGATATCCATCGTTTAATGAAAATCACAATATTGAATATCTTTTTAAGTGCCGCAAAGGTACGCTTTTTAGGCTGCTTTTCAAGGGGAAAGAGAGGATTATCGTTGTGGGAGGAGAGGGAAGAGATGTGATGTTTTAGTTTCAGACGACTAATTCTCTTTGGATAGTGTCAGAATGTCTGCGATAAGAGTATCACTTAACCAAATTCCCTTTTCTTTGAGTTCGGTTAAATGTGGCTTTATTGCTTTTAAGATTCCTTCATTTTTAGCTTTCAATAAAACACCAAGTGTTCCGGTTATTTTTAGATTAGCATTCTTTGCGTAATATCTCCCAACTCTTTCATCGATTATAACTAAATCTGCTTTTATTTCCTTAGCTAAAATTATAGTCTCGGCCTCTCCTTTATCCAAATCCATAAGATAGGAAAGGGCCTTTCTGTTTTCAATTGATTTAATTTCAATCCAATTAAGTGTGGTTAAGTCGATATAGTAGTCTTTATGCTTTCCACTTTCCAATTCATTGTAAACTTCTTGCGGAATGATTATTCTTCCATACAATTCTTCCAGGATGGTGAGTTTTTCTATTTTAAGAAGAGAAATTAAGGGTGTGGTATTTGATACTATTTTAAGCATTATCAAGATCATCGTATAACTCTTCAGTGTCCAGATAGCTAACTTTATATTTGCCTAAGAGCTCTACAAATTCCAAGCGTGATATTTTCAACACCTTTGCTGCCATTCCGGAAGAAACCTTGCCCATTTCAAATAGCTTTACCAAAGCAGTTATTTTCATTTCTCGAGTAAATTCGTCCGAATTCATGCGCATCGAATTAGCGAGGAATTGGGGATAGTCTATTTTTATTGTGTCAGACATTTTATTCTTCTTTGTTCTTTCAAACTTAAGAATATTTAAGTTCTTAAAGTAATTTTATCATCGAGTTGCGTCCCGACTACAATCAAGTAACAAAATCTATCTTCCTTATAGTTCCCTGTTTTGGGAAATTTGTGGGATTAAATACTGTCTTTCCATTGACTGAAGTAAAGATTTAGATAAAGATTAAGAGGATAGGAGAGGAATCTTATGTGATGGCATAACATGACCCAAGGAATATTTGCAGAATGCTGTAAAAAAGCTAATTTTAATTATTCTTAACTTACCGATCAATTATGTGAAAGAAAAAGTGAAAATATCCTTAACAGTAAAACTCTATAAGTATGAAATACGCCTATTTTTCACTCCTGCTAATAGTATTTACAGGAATACAATCCTCTGCGCAACAAGTGACGAATACGTCTAAAGAAAACCTGATAAAATACGTA
>CAYRFF010000107.1:0-4162 GCA_964423575.1 uncultured Saprospiraceae bacterium
AATAAATTATCGACTGCAGAGCAGTCGCATTAGGTTTTTATTAGGATGCAACAGTTAAAACAATTACTTATTATAGCGCACGCCCCAGTCGTAATTGTTTTCGCTCTCGATCTTACCACTTTTATCTTTACCGCTAAAGCATCAGCTATTAATTTCTATTAACCACATTTATAATAATGGTTTAGCCTACATCGATAGAAAACCTTCTTTACTTTTATGATGGCAGCAAGAAGAAATTTACTCTCGCCTTGTTCCAATAATTCCTGAATAGTATTGGTAGCTGAATATTTAATTGCCTATATTGATCGTGAAAAAATTTTGTCGAAGGAAAGTGGTCTCGTTAGATTATCTTTCTCTCTGAAAGTACTCACTATCGTGATCACTTTTGAACTTCATAAGATCAATTAAATATTCTGACTAGCCATGAAACTACTACCAGTCCCAAATAAAGTAAGCTTTTTGTTCTTAATACTAGCCTTGACTTTTATAAACAGTACCGTAGTTAATACCAATGTCAGCGACAGAAGTGGTAGCTGTAAAAATGATATAAGGAATGACTACAAAATGAAATGACCATGCTATGGAACGGTTAAACAAGATTCTGTTTTATCTTTTACTTTCGTTTCTGATTGTATTCATCACTGTACGCGCCTTTACCGTGGCGATGACCTATGATGAAACCGGATCATTCATCTACCTCATAGACAGCTCGATATTCAACGTGTTTTTTGGTAGTGGCGAGTGGAACTCAGCTAACAATCACGTGATAAATACACTGTGCATGCAGTTGGGTTATCGCCTGTTCGGGCCGTATGAAGCCGCATTACGCTGGGGCAGTGTCGTTGCCGGATTGATATATTTCCACTATGCATACAAGTTATCCGTATTGTGGAATGAGAAAAATTCGTGGCGATTTCTTTTCTCATTTTTCATCCTGAATTCCTGTGTATTTCTCCTTGAGTTTTTCTCATTGGCAAGGGGTTATGGTATAGTAGCTACGGCAACTCTTGCATCGATTTACTATATCAATCTGTGGATTACCAACGACGATAGGAATTATTTCAAATATGCAGTTATCGCACTTTGCATCGGCCTCTTTGGCAATCTTACAGTTGTGTTACCCTTCGGCGCACTTTTCATCCTATCATTCTTGTATTTTCTGAAGACCCATACTAAGCCTATAACCGGATATCTAAAACTCCTGTTACCCGTCTTACCCTATCTAATCGCTACAGCGGCGATGCTGGCAATGCCGGTTTATTGGCTCAGTACCAACGGCGAATTAGAATACGGACCCGACAACATCGCAGCGACACTTTTCAGTTTAGTAAAATATCATTTCGTCCCTTTTGGATTCTTTTTTAAAGTGAACCATATCTATACGACAGCAATCGCAATCGGTATAACTATGATTGCTTTGTATTTTATTACTGCAACTAATGTATTAAAAGGTAAAAAGGATTATGCGTTCTTTAACTTCTCCTTATTCCTTATCATGGTATTGCTTGCCGTCCTGCAACATTGGGTAATGGGTAGCAATTATCCCGAAAACCGAACAGCCATAGTTTTCTATATACCGGTTTTAGCAGGACTTGCGGCATCGGTAAACAGTTTCAGGGATACGCATATACGTACTGCAGCATTTGTCCTAGTGGCAGGTCTGCTACTGACTAACTTCATCCTCCTCATTAATTTCAAATCAAGTCGAGAATGGTGGTTTGACATCCATTCGCGCCGCATGGCATATACGCTGATGGAGGAGAACAACCGGCAGGATAGTGTAATGGTTCAGGCATCGTGGATGCCCGGATTTTCACCGAACTTTTATCTTGAAACTCAAGGTTATGACAATATCAAGGTCGTACAATACTATTACAGTGACAGTGATTCGCTTTATGTTGATCCGACGACGACCGATTATCTGTTAGTGCTCAACTATGATTTCAATCGGGTGAAAAACAAGTATAAAATAGTCCGGAAGGGCAAGGTCGTCACATTGGTCAGCATCGAAGAATAGACTACTTTAACATTGTCCTAATTTGAGGAAACATACACATTAGTTGTTTTGCCTAACCACGCTTAATGCTTAGCCCTTAATTTCCTTCTTCAATATTTTGCTAACCTCTTTATAAAAATTCCTACTGTATCCGGTAAATACTTCAATTATTTCCCCTTCTGTATCAATCACAACTGTCGTAGGAAAAGCTGACACTCCAACAATTTCTGAAAAGTTCTGAGATGTCTTATAACTGGATAGATAATTGTATTCTTTAAAGCTAAAGTACTGATTAACAGACTCTTTACTATCAAAATCATTTATTCCAACGATTAGTATTTCGTCCATTTGGTACAATTCATAAAGTTTATTAAGTTCAGGCATCAACTTTATACATGGTGGACATCTTCGATACCAAAAATCCAAAATAATTACTTTCCCTTTCTGCTGCGATAATACGATTGAATCTCCATTAGATAACAGAAGTTTTCCGTTTATTAATTCATTGAGATGGAACTCGTTTTCAGGTTCAATAACTTCCTTCTTTACTATTCCCTCATCTAATTTACTCACCTCTACATCATAATCAACATTAAATACATCTTCTTCCAATTCGAGATTGATTGCACCATATTGTATTTCAAATACCTCACGTGATTTAAGTCCCTCCCACTCTCCCTCAAATTTAAACAACAAGGGTAAACCGGTAGTTTTATCAATGTAAAATGTATTCACAACATCCTTCATGCTGTTCTTATTAAAGATATTTTTGAAAAATATAGAAATTTCATAGCAAGAACGGTCCTCGTAAATCACGCTCCTCATTTCTAGTTTATCCGTAAGAATTTTCGCAAATATTGAATTCAGTCCACGTAATTCATCAACTATATTAGGATACAATAAGCCTCTCACATCAGAACTTGTAATAAAAGAATACCCTCTGTTTTTCACATCAACATAATCCTCCTTTTCTGTATTGCCGCTTTTGAAATAATTGTAAATATTCTGTCCGTTATAAATCACTGTTTTTCTAGCAGTGTCATTATAACTTATGTCCAGATTAAAAAGTGTCCCAATCTCATCCGATTTATCTATCTTCAATATACATACAACGCTTTTATAAATACTATCCCTGTCGATAGATTTAAAATCATGAGAACTTAGATTATAGTATTTCAGTGTGTATTTCAGAGAATGGATAGCATCTACTGTTTCGACTGTGTTCTTTAGGACAGCTCTTATTTCCTTATTAGAATATTCTTGCGCATGGCCTGAATTAAAACTGCCGATAAATATCACAATAAAACATGACAGCCACTTAAAAACATTAACAGTCATTATTAAAACTTTATCTATCAAAATCAATGTAATACTATTTTTCAAAACTAAAATATGGCTCATAAGTCAATTTGACAAGTAAAACACCTCTATATCCACTGTTTAAGCAGCATTTGTCGTATTATAGCATTTATTTAGTAGTGAAATATAAATTAATCATGAAAAGAATCGCATTCCTTCTCCTAGTCTTCAGTATTATTTCCTGCTCCAAGGACAATCTGGACGATCAAGCCTCAGGATCAAAGCTGGTCACCATTGAATATGAAGATGATTATTCAGATTGGTCAGTAAATTATTTTTATTCTCCCGATGGAGATTTAGTAATGATTGAGGACCTTCATTCCCTCGGTAGAAGAACAGAAATTGAATATGAAAAGTCTCGCATAAAAGAATACCTCACTTATAGTATGTCTGATGAAAGGCTTTTGTTCCGTGATTCGGTAGCATATAACGCAGATGGCACAATCAGGGCAATTTATAACTTTGCTAGAAAAATGGAAGAAGAAGGTTTATTTCTGAATTACATAAATGAATATGAGTATAATTCGGATGGTAAATTGGATAAACAATCAAATTTTAGGGTTCATCAGCAAGAGTATCTGAGGGTTAACAAATATCATTGGAAGAAGGGCAATGTCATAAAAGTAGAAGAGTTCGATGGTAAAGGAAAATTGAAACATGTGTTTCACTATAAGTACGATAATAAATTAAATTATAAGAATAAGTTTTCTCCTGCTCTTAATTCCTCTATTTACTTGAGCAAAAACAATATAACGCAGGATTCAAATGTGAACTGCAACAGAGTTAAATAAAATATTCATTATTTCC
>CAYRFF010000108.1:0-4150 GCA_964423575.1 uncultured Saprospiraceae bacterium
TTCTATCGATTTTATGCTCGGATTGGGTGGGTCAACATGCTCCGGATTATCCACTCGTCTAGATTAGTCTTTGCAATGTATATTGTCGATGTGTCCATTATGGTAGGAAAATAGAATTTCGCAGCTGAACTTAATATTATATAGGTATTGTTTTTACTATCCGAAGATGCATGTACTGTTTTCCAGTTAAGGTAAGGACCATCAAATTGAGTAGTAGCTATAGACTTTTCAAATAGACCATCAACTTGATAATTCACTACATTACCTACACTATCATCATATAATGGCAATTTAACATGCACCATATAACAGTGCTCCGCAAAGACCATGCCTCCGAGACAATGAATCGTATCTTCAGTTGCATGAAGAAGACTAACTTCTGTGGGCCATCGAACAGCCTCACTCTTTGGATTATCTTTACTTATGAAGTTCACTTGATTTGGGATAAGTTGTTGTATCTCGTAATCCTTGCCAAGGAGTATAAAGTAATCAGAAGATCTTGAGGGAGCTAATAAATAAGCTTCTAATGTTGGTAAATAAATAAAATCAAGTATATTTCCCGTTTCTTCGCTTTTTAAGCCTAAACTTTTAAATTCTTTTATTTTTCCATCCTTTGTTAATTCCATAACATATTGGTCTATATATCCAGAATAATCGTCCGTAGTAAAGAGCAAGTGACCTACTGCCAGAATAGTTGAATTACTAATTTCTTTACGAACCCAGTTAATAATCTCTGTATTAGAATCATTAATAAGGGAATCCATGAGTGATACTTCAAAAGTTTTTAAGTCCATATATAAAATCTCGTATTGATTCTCTACTTCTGTTTTGACATTCCCACCAAGAAGACAATAACCACTATCACCATCAAAATGTAAGAATTTTAAAATTCCATTTAACCCATCTATCCTCTTAAGAATATTGAAATTTTCATCGGTCTGGATAATAGAAGTATAATTTCTCTGTGTATTCAAAAATTCAAAATCATTTATGGCAAAATAATAGGAATCCTCATCATAAACAAAGTCTATGATTTGCTCTATTCCTAAATCACCCATTTCCAGGGTGCCACTGGCAAAATCTTCAAGAGTTTGGGCAGAAAGTTGATGAAAGAATAGCAAGAAGAGCAAAGCACCTAAATATCTCATATTTATTGAAGTTTAACTTATGACTCAGAGGAAACACGTGTATGTAAAATATTTAGAGAAATAGAAATAAGTATTCCTAATAAATCTATATACAAGCTTCCTCTCGTTTTTCTCGTATCTACAACGCCTTTTGCCCCGGAGCCATAAGTTGATTATGAATTTGGTTATCAATTACACTAGATCAATCAAACAAATCTGGATTAGCAGTCCAAGGTAAATCAAGTACCGTATTACAATAGCTCTTTCCTACAACAAGAAGACTTTCAAAACTATATCTGTTAACCTGCGGGGAAGCATCTCCTAAATTTGGGTTAATATAAGTAGCTAAATTTATTCCCACAAACCTCGATTCATCCCATGTAGGATAATTGTCAACTTCATCATGGATATAAGCTCTTAAAGCCGATGTTAAGCTTTTTAAATCTGTATTATCTAAACAATCACAAGATCTGTATCCTAGTGAGGGTAAAACATTTTCCGATTCACAATAAGCATCCTCATAGCTGATAAGTTCACTCCAGCTAGGACTGATAACTATTTTCTCCGATTTAAGATATTTAAACTTCCTTTCGGAACAATAATCGCGTGGCATTTCACGGTTGAGCACCTTTTCTATTTCAGTAATTGCAGTTGTAGTCATCACTCCATTTTCAACACCTCCGCAAGGATCAAATCCATTCCCCGCTTGATGATTCCCACCGGACAGAATCGTTGTCGCTTCAAAATATTTTACTCCCTCGGTCTCTTTCAGAGGTTTAAAATTAAAGACAACGACTTCATCATTAGTAGCCAAGGCATTTTTCAGAGAGGTATTTGCTTTCGCGAAAAGGTCGTAAGCATTTTCCTGTGCTGAATTGAAAGCAATCGTATCTGTATAAAAAGAAGTGTTCTCATCAGCATAGGCCTCAGAGTAGTAAATATTCATCAAGACTTCTATTCCATCTACAATATCATCTGTACTATATGATGCTAAGGTTATATTATTATCTTTTAAATCAGATAAATAATCATAAAAGTCATTAATCCATGTATCAGTGAGAGTAAAAGACGAACGAAAGGTTGCAGGTTCTAGATTGCCCTCCAATGTCGGAGCATAATCCTTGTTACAAGCCAAGAGAAGTAGTGGTAGCATAACAAGGAGACTTAAGGTAAGTTTACCTTGCTGTTTTGCTGTTTTGCTGTTTTGCTGTTTTGCTGTTTCATAATAAATGTGTTTAGTTAAGAAAAATAATTTCCGTGTATAAGTTGATAAATTGTACACACATAAACAAGCAAAACGACAAAATTCTATTTGTATTTTTATATTTAGCACGATTTCTTCTTAGAATTAGAGTATTCTCCTTATAAATCATCGGGCAAATATTATATATTCAGTATTTACGGCTTCCGTTTGCAATCCGATATAAGGAGTAATACAGAAATTGATATATCGGGATTATCTTCCGGTACTTATTTCCTGAGTGTAGAATATGTCGATGGTAGAAGAGGAGTTGAGATGTTTGTAAAGATGTAATGAGCAGTAGAACTAATTCATTTACCCAGTGAAATTTCAGCCGGTGGCGAAAGCATTGCTATTTCATAGGGTGAATTAGTTCTACTGTTACCCATCAATCCTCCTCACCGTATCAGCGTGAGCATCCCTGACTGCCTTACGATATATCCATCAGTGAATTCCAGCACAATCCTGTAACTAAAAGTTCCCGGATTCAGTTTCTCGCCCTTGAACGTACCATCCCATCCATCCGCAGAAGTCGGGATATCGCTTGCCTGAAATACCCTGTCGCCCCACTTGTTATAGATCTCCAGTTGTACAATCCTCGCTTTTCCTTCTTCTGTATAAACCGTCCAGATATCGTTTAGGCCATCACCGTTAGGCGTAAAAGCATTCGGGATATAGATATTGCGATTATTGATGACAATTACTGTTACAGAAGCAGAAGCTTCACAGCCGTTAATATCGGTGACGGTCAGGAAATACGTCGTCGTCTCATCAGGAGATACAAAGAGCGAATCACAGGGACTGCAAGGAATAATTTCCCCTGTTTCTGTTGTCCAGACAAGACTGCCGATAGCACGTGTCGGTGGAAGGATCACGGGAATCAATGTAGCTGCCTGACCAATGGTAATCTGAATTGTCGGCGTCATGTTAGCCTCCAAGGCATCCGGTTCTGCTAGGAGAATTTCATCGATAAAATACTCACAACCATGTGCATCCCTGATTTCCAGAGCATAAGTGCCTGCTGCAAGACCTGTAAAAACACCTGTACTGTTCTGTTGCTGCCCCAAGGAATACTGATATGGCGCTGTTCCTCCCTGCACCGCTTCTACGAGAATCTGCCCGGAACTTTCTCCGATACAGAGCGGATCAGTAGTCAGAATGTCTGCGGATTGAATCGCAGAAGTATCTTGTTCTACTGTGACAGAAACTTGCGCCGTACAGCCATTTTTAGTATTGGTTACAAGTAGTGTATAGACTCCGGGATCAGAAACAATTGGTTGCAATGTCTCAGCACCCGTCATACCGGCAGTCGGCGACCATTGATAGACAAACTCTGCTCCCACCGAAGAAGCTGTCGCATCAATTGTTACCGTCTTTGTATCGCATTGAAAGAGTCCATCCACAGTAGCGATAGCTATCGGTGGAGTGGTATCTATTACCACTTCTACACTCGTAGAAGCAGTACAACCATTCTCAAGATCAAGGATCGTAAGCGTATAGGTTCCGGGCTGGGAAACAGTTGGTTGCAGGGTTTCTGCATCTGTCATTCCGCTGGTGGGCGACCATTGATAGCTGTATTGCACCCCTTGCGAAGATGCCGTACCGTCAATGCGCACAAACGTATCAACACAGTTAAGAATTCCTTCCGCATAAGCCTCCGCAATCGGTAGAGAATCATCCTGATAAACTTCAATCGTAGCAGTATCTGCACAGGAAGTCTGCGTATCTATAACAATCAGCCTGTAAACCCCTTTTTGCGTCACTTCTGTCTGTGCAGAGGTAG
>CAYRFF010000109.1:0-4045 GCA_964423575.1 uncultured Saprospiraceae bacterium
CCATGTCGATAAGCTTTTATTTGTTTGTAACAAAGTTATGAAATATCTTTGTTCTATAAAAACGATAGTTTAAATAGCATTATAGATTTTATCAATGAATCTGCGACAATTTGAATACATATTGGCAGTGGCTAAGCATAAGCATTTTGAAACGGCTGCTGAGAAGTGTTTTATAACACAATCTACGCTGAGCACCATGATCTCAAAGTTTGAGGATGAGATAGGTGTAACTATCTTTGATCGGCGTACAAAACCGGTCAGTATCACTAAGGAAGGTGAGGAGATAATTGCCCAGCTAAAAATTATCACCTACGAAATTGATCAGCTCGTCGAAATTACCAAGGAGATAAAAGGGGAGGTGAGCGGCACATTGAAAATAGCCTGCATACCGACTGTAGCTCCTTATCTCTTGCCACTGATTCTGAATGACTTTTCAACTAAATATCCCAATCTCTTTATCGAGGTAAAAGAAGCAACGACGGATCAGATTGTATTTCTCCTTAAAGCAAGGGAACTCGATATAGGGATTTTATCCACGCCGATACTCGATACGGAGTTGAAAGAATACCCCTTGTACAGGGAGCGGTTTTTGCTCTTCGATACCGGTGATCAGGAAAGGCAGATTTCTACTGTAGATGATATTACCCACTGGGAGAATTTCTGGCTGCTTGAGGAAGATCATTGTATGACAAGACAGGTCGTTGAAATATGTAATCTCGATAATTCCGATGTTTTATCTCAACCTAATCTATTGTTTAAAGCCGGTTCCATAAATAGCCTCATTCGGTTTGTGAAAGCATACAAAGGAAAAACCTTGTTGCCTTATCTGGCAAGTCTGGATTTGAAGCCTGAAGACCGGAAGTATCTGACTGTACTTGATAATCCTCAACCTAAACGAACAATAGGCCTTATAGTACATCATCATTTCACCATGCATAAAACGCTTAAGCACTTTCAGAGAGAGATATTAAAAAAGGTTCAAGAGATAGAGGGGTTGGAGTTGTATTCATGAAAATCGTGAAAAAATGTATATCTATTTCATCACGAATTCACGAATTCGTGCTACAATGGTATTATAAATCAAGGACACTGAATGTCTCATTATAGGGAGCATGTAAATCAATAAATTGAAAACCGGGATTTATATTCGTTTTGATAGTGTTAAAGACCTTTATACTCTCCTGATCAGAAGATAAATAATACTCTACTTCGTTTAGACAAGAAGCTTGTGCAAAAAGCTTTGTATCGTTTGGTATGATCTTACGATCAAGAACCTTTAATTGATTACTAGCTCTTTTTTGAAATGCGATTCTTGCAAATTCTCCTGCTTTCTTTGCGTGATCTAGATTAAATGCTACGATTTTTAAGTTCTTCAAAGGCAATTCGTCAATACTTCCACCGATACAATATTCTGCAATGCTGATAGTTGAAATCATCATATCAAATCCATTTTGAATGAAGAAACGGAAATAATCATCTGCATTTTTAAATAATCTATCCTCCTCATCCAAAAATCGAATAAAGAAACTCGTATCTAATAAGACTGCGCCTTTCTTAATCATAACTGCCTCTGATATTTCTTAACCAATCATCTGCATTCATTTTTCCCAACCAATTCTTCTTCACTTTGTCACGAAGTCTTTTAAGGTATTGCTCATCATACTCAGATTGATAATCAACTAAACCAATAAATTGAAGAGTTGACTTGTCGATTTCTCCGGTTTCCGAATGTTGTTTCCCTCTTACCCTAATACCATAAGGTTTATACAAAAGGTTTTCTTCGTATTGCTCAAGAAAAGGTTTAGGTGTAGCAATTATTAATGTTCCATATTCTTCGGTCGAAAGATGGATGTTTGCTTTGTCTTTTCCTCCGGCATTTGTGACTTTCCCGTAAAAGTAAAATTCAGCATCAGCCCATATTGTCTCAGTTCTATAATAGTGTGTCGACTTGTCAATTTGAACCTCACTGGAATCAGGAAGTGAAGTCTTTATGTTGAAAATGTAATTCTTCTTTAAAGCTGTGTCTTGAATATTTTCAAATGCTTTTGCAGTATTTATCTCTAGGAAATCAATACTATGTATTTTATTGACTTGTTCTAATATGGCGTTAAAACCGATAATAAATTGCATAGGGGTGTTGAAAATATGCTTTACGGAGCCATCTTCAATTCTATAACTAATCGTCTGGCGATTCTTTTTATTTCCTGAATAGAGTAGATCCTCGACATTTTCGAGTATAGAAATCAACTCCCTGATATCGTAATTATCAGGGGTAACCTCCAGGTTGCCTTTTGTACCTGTGATTTTTATTTCTAATGAGCCCACGTTAAGCATAATACAAAGATAACAAAAAGAAATTCAGGATAGTTCCTCGGTTGATTTGTGTATGCCCGATACAGTTTGGCGCACCGACATAATCAAGTAACAACTTCGGCCATTGCTGCTACCAATCTTAAACTAGTTGGACCATGGCTTTGGATTCCCTCGCTTTCTTTATATTTGTATAGATAAAAGTTTAATACATACCATGAAAAATCTTACACTCATCATATTAGCTTTCGTACTTCTCGGGAATCTTTATTCCCAGGAAAACAAATTTGAGCTGAAACTGACAGGAATAGAGAGGTATGATAACTATTATACTGAATCCTTCACTTACGACAGCAGCTATCTCATGGTGGAGAACAAAGTCGACTATTCAGATGGAGATTTATACATAGATAGCCTATACTATTTTGATGGAAAGCTTGCGGTACTTGAAAGTTATAATAATTATTATGGCTACTGGATAAACAGCTATTATAAAGGATATACTTATGATGCTGCGGGGAATAGAGTAGATACTTATAGCTATAACATTCATAGACTAAACGGGATGGCTTTTGATGTAAGGAGGTACGAGTATTTCTATGAAAACGGCAAGCGCATTGCCTGGAATGGGGTTTTTGAATATGGCTATGATGAGGAAGGATTTATTTATTATGATGATGAGGGGAGGATGATAGAAAAAATTGCCGGAGATGTGATTGATATCGATAGTTTCCGGTACTCCTGGAGGGTGGTGTACGACTATGACAGTCTAGGAAGAATGATTCTGGTGAGTAATTTTGACTGGAAAGAGGGCGAGTGGGAAGAATATCTGAAAGACGAACTGTTTTACGATCAGCTTGGCAACTGTATAGAAAGGAAACGATATACTGATGGCGAGTATAGTTATCACTACAGGTATGTCTATGATCTCGACTATGAGATAGAAGAGATAGTCATGCCTTTTGTGCAAGAAGATGATGAAATTCCATTTTATTGGGTAGGATATGTGAATAAACTGGATACTGTGTTTCAGTATAGGTATGATGCCGATACAGATGAGTTGAATTTTGTCAACTATCTGGCATATCAATATGAATTGACTGATACCACAGATGATGATGACGACGATGATGATGGAAAAGGAAATGAGGATGATGAGATTGATGAACTTCCTGATGGATTTGTAGTTTTTCCCAATCCTGCGGGCAATAAAATTACTATTTTGTACAAGGATACCGAACTGCAATCTATAACAATCTTTGATATTACCGGGAAGCTTGTTTTGGAATATTCAGCTGATAATCTCGATAAGGCTGAGCTGGATATCTCACTTCTTGCTCCGGGCATATATGTGATACAAGCTAAGACTTCCGAGGGTACGGTCAAGAGGAAGGTGGTGGTGGAGTGATGATGTTTTTTACTGCACGAATTCGTGAATTCGTGCTACGATTGTGCTCCTGTACACTCTTAAGCATAGTCTAATGTGACATATTCCGTAGGGTATTATGCGATGTCTTGCTATGGGCGCTCTACTGCGACCCGTCGCTGCGGGTCGTTATACCTTAGTAAACCTATGCTAACCTAATTCGACTCCTCCGGAGTCGTTTACCTCTTCGTAGATTTATGTCTAACCTAATGTGACCTACTCTGTAGGTCATTAGTTCTGTATTGGAAATTCTTCTTCGACCTGCAGCGCAGGTCGCATTAGGTTAGAACAACAATTATAAAATAATAC
>CAYRFF010000110.1:0-3700 GCA_964423575.1 uncultured Saprospiraceae bacterium
GGGTGGATCCGTTGGCGGAAGTAATGCCAGAGTGGAGTTCATATTCCTACGGATTTAATAATCCAATAAAATTTACAGATCCAACTGGAATGATACCTGAAGAATCCGGAGGCTCGCCTTGTCCAGATTGTCCAGAAAAATACGGTGCGACATTACCAACGGTTACTGTAACTGCAAGTAGAACTGGAGGACAATTTTATGATCAGACTCCTGAGCGATATGGATATAATGGATCTTTTTCGAACTACCAAAAGGAATTCGGATTTGAAGGTGTATCTTATGAGAACGTTTCTAATTATTACGAACAAGTACATCGAACGGATTTTAATGCGTCTGTTGCATCGGCGGATAAAGCAGAGGCTGATAGAATAGCAGTTGAAAAAATGGGAATGTTCGCTGAATGGTATGCAATGATTGGAGCAGTAACTGCTCCCGCTGGAGGAGGGGGACCGATAAATGGAGTAAATTACGCGGGACCAGGGCTAAGAACTTTTAACTACACATCACAATATACAGGTATACGAACATCTTTGATTAATAACTCATACTTTGTAAACACGAGAGGTCCTGGATATTGGACACAACCCGGACACGGGAAATTCCCTTCAACAGTTAACAGATGGATTATTAGGGACGGAAAAATGAATTTTAATTCTACGAATAACTCATGGAATTTTTCACTTAATGGCTACAAAAATAATAGTTACGGGAAATTTAGTTTAGGGATTAGAAGAGATGGAGGGATTTTTCATAGTACTTTTTATGGCTCAAAATAATTCATTGAAATGACTATAATATTTGATGGCAATTTTTCATATCCTGTACGTGAGTATCATGCAAACATACCATTTGAATTAGATGAACTAGAAATTTCTGGTTATACAAAAATTTGTCTACAATCATGGTTGAATCAATATTCCAAGTATACATCTATGTCACTCGAAGAACTTTCAGAGCACTGGAACCAAGTAGATGAATTAGATAAAAAGGCGGAAGAGTTGCTTCGAAGAATAGTCTCGGAATGGGAGGGTGAAGAAATTGAAAAATTCTATTACTTTAGTTTATGTAGAGATAAACTAAAACTGGTAATATATCCAGATGGTAAAGAAAAAGAATTCTCATAGTTTATGAAATAGGGACTATTGCGTGTGTTGTGAACAACCGAATTAATCTAAGATTATGAGTCTTAATAACAAGGATATGGAAAATCATAATGAAATCCTTATCTTACTAAAGCATAACTCTTAACCCTATGAAACTCCACTCCTTCATGTACGACTACGGTGCGCGCTGGTATATATCTGCAATCGGAGGGAATATGACCAGCATTATACCCGGCTTGGGCGAAGTGAGCAACCCCTATGCATCTACCTACACATATACTGCAGATGGCGATATATTAAATCTTCATAGGCGTGGTTTCATTGAAGAAGTCAACGGAAATAAAAATTATGGAATGATTGACGACTTGACCTTTGATGTTAAGGTTAATGGACATATAAACACAGTAACAGATAATGCGAGTGGTCCCGGTCAAGCTAAAGGCTTTTTCCCTACTTCTGCTAGTTTTATATATGACGATAAGTCCGGAAATATTCTTGACGATGGCAGTCGGACATATACTTACAATACCATTGATTTACCATCTCGTATTGAGAATAGCGAAAGTGGGAAAAATGAAGATATTATCTATAGCTATCAGGGAGAAAAGTATCAAATAGTGGGCGACTCTACACTACGTTATATCGGCATATTTGAGCTCGAAGACCTGGAGGTGAAGAAGATACATTATACAGATGGCTTCATATATAAAGACGATAGTTTACGGTTGCGGTATCGCTTGAAAGATCACCTCGGGAATCCGGTCGTTATCTTTGAGGATGTGAATAAGGATGGGCGTATTGATATCGACTCCACCGGTCTGGATGCCCCTGAAGTGATTGAACGGATGGTTTATTATCCATTTGGTCTGAGTTTTGATGGGCTATACGATGCCAGTGGAAGTCATGACCTGGGTAGCCGATATAAATTTGGTGGGAAGGAAGTGGTGAGTGGGGTTTACGACTTCGGTGCGCGATACTATTATCCGGCTATCGGTCGGTTTATGGGGGTGGATCCATTGGCGGAGGATTATGCGGGTGTTTCACCGTATGCTTATGTGTTGAATAATCCGTTACAGTTTATAGACCCGACGGGGATGAGTGTGGAGACGACTATAGTAGGGAAAAATGATAATGGGACATACAATGTTAAGGGATGGATTGATGATGGAAAGACAGATGTTGTTACGACTGATGGGGTCAAGATTGGGAATTCGTTAACCACACATTCATTTGTCGATGATCAAGGTAATGCAGTAAAAGGAGCTGTAATCGACCGAAGTGATAATTCAGGACAAAATTTCTTTAATGATGAAATCAAAGGTATAGGCTTATCTGAGTATATGGGAAATGCTCAAGGCGGAGAGCCACTTGATTTTAAGCACAAGGGAATGAATAGCAGAAATGATGGAACATCAGTTGGCCAGCACCATTATCGCGGTATGCCATTTGAAGGAAAGATTGCTTCTGCAAGGGATATTGGAAACTATTCTGCAGGTTATGTAGCTGGAAATTACGGTCAGGGCTGGAAAGCTTCAAGAAAAGCTTTTGATGCACTTGAAACTAAACAAAAGTATGGAACTTGGAATGTATTTAAGTGGCGAAGCTGGGAAACAGAAGGTCAACCAACTCAACTGGCACAACGTGCAGGGCATAATGTAGGTTATCCTATTTTCAAACAACGACAATTTGAAAGACAATGGCAAAAAGCAACAACCCCTTATCAAGTAGGGCCAAAATATTAGGAGTAATTGTATTAGGAATGGTCATTTGTTTGATAATAAATTTCTTAGCATCTGATGGGGTAAAATTGTATTACTGTGTTTCTGATAATAAATGTGTAACTGTTTGGAAAAAGACAAATGGAGATGTGTACGTAATCCCTGACAAATATGAGGGCAATGCCGCACCCTCTATAAGCTATATAAAAACTATTAATAAACAGTTTTTGACATTATACTTTTCGGAGGAGATTCCTTATAAAATAGTTGTTAGAGATGAGGGGAATTTAGAAAGTAATCAAAAAAGATATACAATAGAAAACATAGAGAGAGGAGAGTGGAGCCTATTAGAATATTCGGAAGAATACAAGTCAATTCTTTATGAACCAGATGCGGAAAAGTTTAAAGATGTTAAATCCGCGACAGAATATTTAACAATAAACATATACGAAAATTACGCTACGGATAAAACAGGAAGAAAGATAAAGTAAATGATAAGTTTGGGTCTGTTGAGTTTTTTGTGTAAACAGAGAAAGTGGATAAAAATTTGTGTATCACTGACTTTATTTATAGTTGCGAGCACAACTTATGGATATAAAAATTAAGAGAGATTCCTTATCTTGCTATAGCAATAACTATTAATTCTGTGGAATTTCTAAACAATGGAAAGCAAAAAATGTATAAGCGTACAATTGATGGGCTTTACGATGCGAGTGGAAAACATGAACTAGGCAGCCGATATAAATTTGGCGGAAAGGAAGTGGTGAGTGGGGTTTACGACTTCGGTGCGCGATACTACTATCCGGCTATCGGTCGGTGGTTGAGTGTGGATCCGCTGGCGGAATGGGCGCCAGACATTACCCCATATAGATATGGTTT
>CAYRFF010000111.1:0-3598 GCA_964423575.1 uncultured Saprospiraceae bacterium
TATATATATATATAATTCTCCAAATAATTAAACAAGAAAATAGAATAATATCTGCAAAACGACATAATGTATTGAAATATGTAAGAGTTTAAACATAAATAACTGCCATTTTTTGGACTGTGGTCTCATTGTCTGCTGTGTCTAATTATTCTGGTTGGTTCCTTTTGTTATTTCTTTCGATATACTATACCGTTGATGAAACAGTCATGCCTATCGAATTACATGCGCATATAGATACGAGTGATTATTCAGTGGAGTTGTTTTTTAAGATGGATAGAGGTCGAGTAGAAGGTTGTAAATGGAAAGTAAACCGTTCATTTGTATAGTAGTTGATATTATTTTGTCAATACAGCACTTTTATGATATGAAAAATCTGTGCTAAATCCGTGTTGTGAAGCTCAGTATTATCCATGTCCTATTATAACGTGGTACTTTTAGTTGTCGAACTTGAGAAGAATGACGGCTTTGAATGAAAATGCGGAGTAAAATAAGGCGACTGCGCACGTGCCCACTTAAGGATGAATCCTTACACATCCCACAATGCTATACTATAGGCTTATGAATCTGTATTTAGAGCCTTACTCCTGAATTTTGGAACGAATACCTCCAGTATCGCCCTCGCATAATTATCCCAGCTCATCTCCTTGGTCGTCTCCTCAATGTGAGATCCGGGAATTGGATTCTCAATGGACTTGTTCATAGCAGCACACATAGAATTAATATCTTCTGCTTCTGCCAGATATCCGTTATATCCATCCTGAACCGTTTCAGGGAAATGACCGACCTTGGTTGCGAGAATCGGCTTCTTGAAATTGTAGGCAATTGACTCCACGCCGGAAGGTGTAGCATATTCATAAAACAATACGACGGAATCTGAAACCTGGAAATATTTTGCTACATTTTCATTGGGGATGAAGTCGTTGTCGAGATATACTGAATCTTCAAGACCAAGTTCTTTCACCAGCGCCAATGGATTATAGTCACGTTCATCATCTTGCTTCTTTAGGAAGACAGTCTTGGCGAGACCGAAGAGAGTTTCTTTTACTTTGGTCCCCAATTTCTTACTGTCCAAGGTGTTCCAGAATGACTCCCCACAGATCATAAGAGTCACATCATCCCGCATTTGCGTAAGCTGATGAAAAGCCTTGATTACATTGTGTAAGCCCTTATACTTGCGGATAAAGCCGAAAAACAAAAAGACATTTTCCTTGATGTTGTTCTCCTGCTTAAACTTCTCTACATCAAAGTCCGGCAATGGCTGAAATAAATCATAGACCGGGTGATATAGCTTGAGTACCTTATTTTTATCCGCAGTAAAGGCACCGGGATTTTCTTGCACGTCAAATACTCTGTCAGGTTGCATTTCCTTGAGTTCGTCCGCAATTTTATGTGCATGAACAACAAAATTATCTACTTCCTTAAAAGCAGACTTGCTGAAGAATTTATCGATATTGCTATGTTCCTTCTGCTGTACAAAATGCAAGTCAAAAATATAGGGAATGCCCTTTTTCTTCAGCCCCTTTGCAATTCTGGAAAGCGGTAATCCCTGTAAGGCAATCGACCACTGAAATATCACCAGATCGGGTTTTAAATCGTCAATTAAGTTCACCGTTTCCTTCCAGCTGAGCGGATTATTGTAATTTGTTACATAATGTGTGCGGATATCTGTTCCACTGAGAAAATCCGTTTTACTTTTCTTGTCGATAAACTCTCTTGGCACAATCGCAGGATATTGCTGAGTCCAGGAAACGATATGCGTCTCAATATTCCCCATCTTATCAAATGCCTTTGCAAGAGAAGTATTATAGTTTGCCAGGCCGCCTTTAAATTGCGGTCCCGGCCCAAAACAGACAATGCGTTTTTTCTCAGGCATTTCCTTCTTCTTTAAGTCGTGCTTCCGCAGCACGTATCATCCGTGTCATCCCTTCGCGTACACTGATTTTCGGTTCCCAGCCCAGTCTTTCCCGTACATAATCCATATTGCAATAACGGCTGTGAACTCCTACCGGCTTGTCGAGAAGACGATTAATTTCCGCTTTGTAACCGGCAATATCCGTCAATGTCTCAATGATTTCTATAAAGGAAGTCAAGCGTCCCATACCGATATTGATAGCAGTACCATCGTGAATTTCATCCATGGCAACTTCAATGCAATCCAGTACATCTTCAATATGCACAAAGTCTCTTCCTTGCTTACCCGTTCCCCACACATCCACCGGGTTTTCCCGCTTGGCTACGCGCAAGGCAATTGCCGGAATTGGATAAGTTAAATCCTGATCTTCTCCATACCCCGAGAATGGTCTGATACAGGTAACTTTTAAGTCGTAATGCTTCGCAGCGATATGCGCAAGGTATTCACCTGTCAGCTTGGACCAGCCATAAGTCATATCCGGCTGTCCCATGTTTTTAAAGTCAATGTCGCTTTCACTGAGTGCAATTGCATCCGCTTCTGTCTGTAAATCTACCGGATAAGCTGCTGAGGAGCTTGGGTAAAGAACGCGTTCCGGTTTTTGTCTCGTTACCCAGTAGAAAAATTCGGCATCAATAGCGAGATCAAGTGCCACTTTCATCGGATCTCCATCAATCGTAGCCCGGCCGCCGACTATAGCAGCAAAGTGAAACACATCAGCAAATTGCTCTACCTCAATTCCGTAGGTCTCTTTCAGGAAGTTCTCATTGCGTGTGATACCATGGAGAAAATTCCTAAAATCATCTTTTATAAAGAGTAGTCTCTCCTCGTCCCCGTAATATTCTACGCCTTTTTCCGTCTTCACATGTTTTTCATCAAGCCATGTTGTGGGGTGTGTGCCTACCGATAGATCGTCGATAAAAATCACTCTGTCATTGCGGGTAGCATACAGTCTTTTTACCATGTTTCTCCCTACAAATCCACAACCACCACTCACTAAATGGGTTTTCATATATCTGTTATTTTTGCTGATAGTCAGCTGTTTTACAATGCTGTTCTTAATTGCCGCAAAGATAAGGGTTTCAGAGAGGAATAAGAATAAATAGGAGTCCTGATTGTGTTTTAATATTAGTATAAAAATCAGAAAACCGAAAGTCCTGATATTTCAAAGTGGATGCCGTGATATTTCAAAGTAGAACCTCTGATATTTCAAAGTGAAAGTCGTGATATTTCAAAGTAAAACCTCTGATATTTCAAAATGAAAGCTATGATATTTCAAAGTTTGACTATATTTGTATTATGGAAGAACGACGAAACATAGTATTCAGAACTATTTCAGACGCAATGCTAGCTCTGAAAGATAAATATCCGATATTAAGCCTCACCGGACCAAGGCAATCCGGGAAAACCACTTTATTAAAAAATGCTTTTCCCGAGTTCCGGTATGTAAACCTGGAAAAGCCGGACGTCAGATCATTTGCTGAAACTGATCCTAATGGTTTCCTACAGCAATACAATCAAAATGTCATTTTTGATGAAGTGCAAAATGTACCTAAGTTATTTTCTTATCTACAAGCATTGGTAGATGAAACCGGCTTAATGGGACAATTTGTTCTCTCCGGCTCACAAAACTTTTCTTTACTTGAAAACATAAGTCAAAGTTTGGCAGGAAGAGTCGCTTTATTTAAA
>CAYRFF010000112.1:0-3228 GCA_964423575.1 uncultured Saprospiraceae bacterium
GGAATCCGGTCGCAGAAAGCCCAAGGCGCTCGCTCCTATCAAGGATGATGAAATTCCTTTTGAGATTCCGGGTAGCTGGGTGTGGTGTAGATTGGGAGATGTTATTGAATTGATTTCTGGACAAGATTTCCCACCTTCTGGATATTCTGACACTGATAAAAGTGGTATTCCATACTTAACCGGAGCAAGCAATATTGAAGGAGACGAAATAATCCTAAATAGATGGACTAAGACTCCTAAGTCAATAGCAATTAAAGGAGATCTGCTTTTAACTTGTAAAGGTTCAGGTGTTGGAAAAAATGCACTATTACCATATGATGAAGTTCATATTGCAAGACAACTAATGGCAATTCGCTCTAGCGTATGTCTAGTAAAATATATTCAGCTGATAATCGATTTAGAAATTGATCAATTTAGAGTAAAAGCTAAAAGTCAAATTCCCGGAATTAGTCGCGATATTGTACTTAATATCCTATTCCCTCTTCCCCCACTCGCCGAGCAGCAGCGGATAGTGGAAGAAGTAGAACGACAACTAGAACGGGTAAAGAGATTGAAAGAACTGGTAGAGCAGAATCAGGAGGAAACGGAGAAATTGTTGAAGGCCTTGTTGCAGGAGGCGTTTTCAGGGCATTAATCAGGAGTAAGAGTGGGATTTGTTGAGGATAACTCACCCCATCCCCAGCCCTTCCCCACTACGTGGAGAAGGGAGTTTAATATCATTTTCAGTACGACAGTAAAATTCACAGAATAAAATTCCCATCCTTGGAATAATATTGGTGGAATAAATTGACTCGGCAATCCTGATAAAGGTCAGGCTTCACAATCCCGCGGTTGCTTCGCGCCCTTAAGGCTTATGAATCCTTTACTTTTCTGAGATATCTTCTGTTACCGGCTTACCGATCCTCAGCCAAAACGGAGCTGTCATCCTGAGCCTGCGAAGGATCTTTTCACAGTGAACCGTGAGCTATATCCGTAGTTCCCACTCAGAGAAGCTACTAGGGGCGCCTAGGAGGATAATGACCTGTGTCCTTTAGAAATACAGGGGGAATGGGTATATTTGTACTCATAATATTTTTCACACTAGAAATAAATTAATCCAATGAACGAAATAATTTGCCCCAACTGTCACAAAGCTTTTGAAATTGACGATACGAGTTATGCTGAAATCCTGAAACAAGTTCGAGATCATCAGTTTGAGGACGAATTGCAGAAAAGACTGGAGCTAGCTGAGAACGAGAAGAACAATGCCTTGAAATTAACTGAAACCAGTTTAAAGGCTGCTTTCCAAGAGGAATTAAATAAAAAAGAAACTGAGATTACGAGATTGAGAGCCCTTAGCGCGCAGGAACTCACTGAACAATTAAGTAAGAAAGAGAATGAAATAATTCAATTAAGAGCTAAATTCGAGAAGACTGAAGTAGAGAAAGAACTTGCAATAACTGAGGCAACGCGAGCATTGGAAAAAGAACGCGATGATTTGGCAAATAAGTTAAAGAGCGATAAACTTGAAAAGGATCTTTTGATAAATTCTCTCAATGAAAAGCATGCCAGTGAAATCAAAACAAAAGATGACATAATAAAAATGAGAGAAGAGGAAATCGCCTATCGGAAAGATATGAAGCAACGTTTATCAACTAAAATGCTTGGAGAATCATTGGAACAACATTGTGAAATTGAATTTAATAAACTCCGTGCAACAGCTTTTCAAAACGCCTATTTTGAAAAGGACAATGATATAAGTGCAGGAAGTAAAGGCGATTATATCTTCAGGGAATCAGACGATAGTGGTAATGAAATTGTTTCCATAATGTTTGAGATGAAGAATGAAGGAGACGAAACTGCTACAAAATAGAAAAATGAAGACTTTTTTAAAGAACTTGATAAAGACCGCAACGCAAAGAATTGTGAATATGCTGTATTAGTTTCACTCCTGGAAAAAGACAACGAATTATACAATACCGGAATAGTAGATGTTTCTCATAAATATGAAAAAATGTATGTAATTCGTCCTCAGTTCTTTATCCCGATAATTACACTGCTAAGGAACGCGGCTATGAATTCATTAAAATATAAGGCTGAACTTGCGCTTGTTAAGAGTCAGAACATTGATATCACTAATTTTGAAGAGGAACTCAATGTCTTTAAAAAAGGATTTGCTTATAATTACGACTTAGCTAGTAGAAAGTTTAAGACTGCTATCGATGAAATCGATAAAACTATAAAACATCTTCAAAAAACTAAAGACGCACTTATGTCATCTGACAATAACCTACGTCTTGCCAATCAAAAGGCAGAGGATTTAACTATAAAAAGATTGACGCGGGGGAATCCTACAATGAAAGAGAAGTTTGATGAATTAAATAAAAACAAGGATAAGGAATATTAAATTCTTCCCATAGATACTCTTAGCAAAAAATTCTTTTTCTATTGCCCTGGGATTAATCCCGGGGCAATAAATTAAAAAGACATTTTCCAACGTACGCACTCAACAACAATAGAGTCTTTACTTGTTTCGTTTGATTCTTATATTTCGTTTGTTTCGTTGATAAGAAATAACTATATTTGTAATTACAATCAAAACAAGAATTATGGAAGCCGTATTAAAAAAGACAACTGAAACCGATCGGAGAATAGCGCTAGAATCTCTGTCAATATATCAATCTGCATCAAGAATTATTAAATCAAGTCATAAAAAAGGCATAAAGATTAAAATTGAAGATAGTGATGATGTCATCACCGTTCCTAAAACTGCCTTTTCATTATTTATGACTATCCTCCAGAATATGGCTGAAGGAAAATCAATTTCAATAATTCCATCTGATTCAGAAGTCAGTACTCAACAGGCAGCTGATATGTTAAATGTATCGCGTCCTCATCTGGTAAAGTTACTTGAAACAGGACAGATTCCATTTAGAAAAGTAGGTAGCCACAGGCGGATATTATTAAAAGATATCATAGAATATGATAAAATGCTCGAGAAGGAAAGAGGAAGACAATTAGAATATCTCGCTCAGCAAGCACAAGAATTAAATTTAGGCTACGAATGATTCACTCCCCAGATTTACAGTTATCCTTGACGCTTGCGTTTTGTATCCGGCCTAATAACGACGACATTATTGAACCCCTTCAGGGTTCGCTCACTTTTGCATTCATCACCCCTAGTTTCTTTTCCACCTCGGCGGATCATCACTAGATACTATGTTGATAAACAAGTTAAATCATAAATAA
>CAYRFF010000113.1:0-3214 GCA_964423575.1 uncultured Saprospiraceae bacterium
AATTTCAACGCAATTTCAACGCAATTTCAACGCAATTTCAACGCAATTTCAACGCTTAAACCTGGCACCAAGCTCAGGAAAATCATTTCCCTATTCTTCATTTTAGCAACCGTGTTCTTTACAACCACAATTCATGCACAACCCGGTGAAACCGGCTGGGGCACAGGCAACCCGGAAGGGAATGGTGGTATTGGCACTGGAAACGGTTGTGCTGCTTGCTCCAATTATTATTACTATAATTTTAAAGATGGAGATGTATGCGTAGGAGACTGGTGGGGGATGTTTACTGTCATGTATGAAAATGTTCGCATCGTTATTAATATTTCCACTAGTAATAACAACAATTATGATATCATCGGACACGCAAGTCCGGGATATCCGTTTTATTACTATCCTAACCCAGCTGATGGAGTCGGCAGTAGAAAGTTTAAGATCACTTGTTATGATACTAAAGGCACTTCCGATCCTCAGGACGATGTTAAGATTGGTGAATGTACTTTCTATAAAACCCTGAGTTTCAAATATGGCACCTATGCTAATTTTACCATAAAAGATAATGGAGAAAATTTTGTCTATGAGTCTAGAGGAACTGGTGTAGGCTCACCTACGGTAGATAGTACCTTTTGCTACCCGGAGGAATTGTTTTTGTATCCGTTCACACCACATCCCTCAGTGGATTGTCAGAATGCTACTTTCATCATTGAATATGTGGAAACAGATCAGTATGGTTATGATATACAAGTAGTAGGAACGGAAGTGGTACGTCTTGGTCCTGATGATTGCCCAGACGACGAAGGTACTCGTCTTAAGAATTTCAGTGCTTCATTAGAAAAGGTAAGCCCTTTAAATTATCTCGCGGTGCGGTTTACAACAACTTATGAAGGCTGTACAAATAGTCATGAGGTGCGATTTAAAGTAAGAACGGGAGTGGGCTATCCAATTAATCTGTTGGTTTCAGATACAATTTATGAAAGAAGAAAAAAAGAAATTAGCAGTGCTGATTCTGTAAAGTGGGATATGTTAAAATGGAAATTAATTACAGAAGGCTATCCCTATTCCGTAGCTGATTTTACAATTCCTGCGTCAGAAAATATTATTACAACAGGTTTTGGACAAATTGTCCCAATTATAGAGGAATTCAGAGGAATTCAAGGAATTGAGAGTATTGACGTCCGAGTTTATCAGTATGACTACGAAGGAGCTACTGCAGAATTGATATTAGAGGAAGGGTTTAGTGGTATAGGTTTTGAGAATTATGCCGTTTTCAATCTTAACAATATTAAACAAGTGGGCAACTTCTTCGGTATGGGAAGAACCAGACAATTCTTTATCTGGGCTACTCTCTCAATGAACTCAGGAAGCTATTATTATTACAACAAAGTTCCAACCAGGTTCTATGAACTCCAGATTGATATTAATTCATCCTGTGGCACAGTAAGTGGTTCGCAATTATTTAACTTAGATGATAATCTTTATTATTTGCCAGAGAATAGCAATACGACAATAGATTTAATTTCTAATCTTGATTTAAGGTCAGCGGATTCAAAACACTCTGCTGAACTTCAGGAAATCCGATATTACAACTTACAAGGACAACTTATTAAGTCATACAATTCAGAACCGAACTTATATTCTCTGGAATCTGAAATGGGGATGGGGATTTATATTAAGTTCAGCATCTATACTGATGGCAGTACTCAATCAAGTAAAGTATTCATCCGATAATGTATAGGATACTTACATATCTACTTATAGGTGTTATTATTATAACATCAAGGGCTTGGGGACAGAATCTTGTCCCCAATCCCTCTTTTGAAAAGTATCATGACTGCAGGTACCAGGATACAACATATTGGAGTGGCCCTTTCAAGATTTATGACAAACACGAACGTATTTTTGTATCGGACTGGTTTCACATAGAAAACTCAGGTTATTATTTTAGATCTAAAGGATTTCCTATTTCTTCATGGGAGACAATGATGGGGAATGTTGATTATGATAATATAAAGCTATTTTGTCGAGGAGAGAAAAATACTTTTTATGAAAATTTATACTATGAAGAAAATTTCCCTCAGCCGATATCAGGAGATTTAATGGTGCATATATCTCAGAGATTAGGGGATATTCAAAATCAAATAGATGGTGTGGAATCAATTGCAACAAATCTTAATGCTCCGATGGAAAAGGATTCTATATATCATTTTAATTTCTTTATCCGGAGTCCCCCATACACCTGGCTCACGACCGACAACTTTGGCTGGCATTTTACATATTACAAAAGAGATCTTAATCTCTGGAGTGACAGCATTCCTAATATGCGCGATCCGGAATATACTGTTTTTCAGTCTAGTCCGGGGATGTTTCTGGGTAATATGGAAGAATGGGCTGAATTTTCCACTTGCTATCAGGCAATAGGGGATGAAAAGGTCTTATATCTATCTCTAAACACGGCTTATGGAATGGACAGCTTCCCTAAGTCGAACTTCTTTAAAAATGTAATGCTGCAAGACTCTAAAGATAAAACTATGAATGAAGCCCCTACATGGACATGGACAAGGCAAGGAAATGCCTACAAAAAGTTCATTGTATTCCTAGATTCTATTACTCTGGAAAAAGTTCCTTATGAGCCGATTATCCGCGATACTCTGCTATTCTGTACAGAAAATTCGGACTGGCTTCTCGATAGTAATAGCTTAAAAAAACAGGAGGTCTTTAATTCCGTAAATCTCTCCTATCTCTGGGAAGATGGAGAAACTGAACTGTATCGGAGTTTTTCCGACACCGGAAGATATATTCTCAACGTAAATTCTCAATGTGGTGCATATACTTTTATTTATGATGTGCATGCAAGACAATGTCAGGAATACATCTACATACCCACTGCTTTTACACCTAATTATGACGGAGTCAATGATGTTTTTCAGCCTCTTGGAAAGAACTTTACTCCCGTCTCATTTTCTATTTATGACAGATATGGTGCAAGAATCTTTGAGGGTAGAGAAGGGAATCTCGGCTGGGATGGAAAACATAAAGGACAGAATGTAAGCCCCGGTATTTATGTCTATAAGTTTATTTATTTAAATGACACAGGGGAAGAAAAACAGATGAATGGAACTGTGACGGTCTTAAAGTGAGCTGTTACCAAGATTTCACGATATTTACTAATCGGGTAGGAAGGGGCGTTGTGCCCCTGTCCCCCCACACCACCCGGCAT
>CAYRFF010000114.1:0-3021 GCA_964423575.1 uncultured Saprospiraceae bacterium
GCCGTGCGTCCCTACACATTTAATCGTATTACTTGTAGCCGAAATACCGTGCGTCCCTACACATAATAACGTTACTTTGCTGTCAAAATCGCCTCTACGCATATAGCTTTATGATTCTACAATAGCTGATTTTTTATAGATTAAGTCTTCCTGCTCTGTTTTAAAATCACAGCAGTTCAAGCTTCTAGGAATTTAAATTGTTGGAATTATGTGTGAGAGAAAATGCGAGATGCAAACTGCCTATAAAATAAAAAAGGCTATGCGGTACGCATAACCTATCCTGTGTATCAACAGATATATAACCGTCTCACTTACACAGCTTTCAATACCTCTTTTATTTCTTCACATTGAAATAGTAGACCCACTAGGATTCGAACCTAGACAAACGGCACCAAAAACCGGTGTGCTACCGTTACACCATGGGTCTATTATCAATGCGGACACAAAAATAATATATTTTCACATAATGCTGAAATTATTTGCTTAAATTTTATTTTTAAATCCTTTTTATTGATTCGTAGGCTGTAGAACTATTGATAAATAAGCGTCCTACATATTCAGGAAATTCTTTTACTTTGTGTATAATTATAATTTATGAAGACTTTCTTTAAAATTGGTCAGGTAGAAGCAGGTTGTGATGAAGCAGGTCGAGGATGCCTCGCAGGCCCGGTTTTTGCCGCAGCTGTAATATGGCCCATTGAGCTGAAACACGAATTACTCAACGATTCCAAAAAACTAAGTCATAAAACGCGTATGGAACTCCGCAGCTTTATCATGGAAAATGCGCGAGATTACTCCATCGCATCCTGTTCAGTACAGGAAATAGATGAAATCAATATTCTCAATGCTTCATTTGTCGCAATGCATAAAGCAATCAGTAAATTATCCGTAGTGCCTGAATTCCTGCTTATTGACGGACACATGTTTAATCGATACAAGGGAATTGACCACATCTGTATCATTGAAGGCGATGGCAAATATGCATCTATCGCTGCTGCATCCATTCTTGCAAAAACCGAAAGAGATCTATACATGCAGAATCTTTCCGTGGAATATCCCGAATATAGCTGGGCAAGTAATAAGGGTTATGCTACTAAAGCACATGTAGATGCAATTCGCAAGCATGGATATACTAAACACCATAGAAAATCCTTCCATGTAAAGTCCCTCGAGCAGCCAAAATTATTTTAGATATTTACAATTATTTGCCCAAAAGAAACACTTTAGACATAGCCGTCGTTCTAGTAAGTAGATTTGTAAAAAATAAAAGTATGATTATGCGGAGAAATATTTTACTTGCTGCCCTCTTTCTATTCTCGCTGCCGGTCTTGTTTTTTGCCCAGACCGACAAGCTCTCAGTAAGCCCCATAGAAAAGACACCGGCAGAACATCTGAAGAGTCTCCATTCCGGCAAACTTATAGTCAGAATTCCAACATATTCTGCACAGATCAAGCACCTGTCTGAAAAGGTTAATACAAGCGAAAAGAATGCAGACTATTACCAAAAACAACTCGACAAATTCAAGAAAGAAGCAGCAGAGATTAAAGAGTCCGTTATTTCAGGATTTACAAGTCATTATGAGTTCTCCGATGTCTTATTTATCATGGACACTTCAATACATGCATTTCTGGAAGATTATAATTCTCGTCATCTTTATAATACACAAGGGCAGCAGCCTCAAAAACTGAACAAGGAGGATGTTTACTTTTGTATTAAAGGAAATACTTCCCAATATGACCGCGGCAACAAAGAAGCTTGGCTAATTATGGACCACGAAATGAAGCGACTGCCTTATGGTTTCCCATATTACGTAGGTGAGCGTAATGCCGTACAATCAGTATTCACATTTTTTGGCTCGATTTTCAACCAATCATTTGAGCGATCGATGGAAGTAATAGCAGCACGATTTAACAGTAACTTTCACAAAAGGATTTAAAGCCCGGAAGTAGGAAGCTGTTGTTTCTTATTCTGATAATTCCACACTGTCTTTAAAGATAGGTTTCACTTCCAGAGTATCCTCAATAAGTTTTCTTCCGGGGTGTTGAGGCTTGGGAGGAAGTGATTCAGTGCGAGGTCTCTTAAGTATTTTATCCTCGTTATCCTTGATGTATCTGTCTACTTCTTTCTTGGCAGATTTTTCAATATTCTCCAGGCAAGTCTGCTGCTTAAAACGCTTGTGATTCTGTAGACGGGCATCTACATAATCGTTAATCCGCTTCTCCTTCTGCTTCATATCCTGATCAGCGCAAGATGCCAGCGGCAACAAGCAAATAAAAAAGATGATATATAGAAGCTTACCTTTCATCCGGGAGCAATTTTCTTATATTCTCAATCCGTTTTTCAAGTATGGAATCGTATTTGGCTCTGAAAACGCTGTCGTAATTTGCTACGCATATAGAATCCAGAATCACGTCCATGGAATCTCTTTGAACCAAATACAAGGAATCCGCATGTCTTCTTTCAGAATCAGATAATTCCGATGGACTTACCTCTCTGCAGGAAATTAAAAACAAAGGTAGTAGTATGCACAAGATTATCGTTGTTCTCAAAAATCTCATCCTAGTCAAATTTTCTCCTCAACTCAAAGTTTTTCCCAAGGTACACCTTACGGACAAGTTCATCCTCCGCCAATACTTCCGCAGTACCTGAACGCAGAATATTCCCCTCAAACATCAGATATGCCCTATCGGTAATCGACAAGGTCTCCTGAACGTTGTGGTCTGTGATAAGAATTCCTATGTTCCGAGACTTCAAGCCTGCAACAATAGACTGAATATCTTCTACCGCAATCGGGTCAATCCCTGCAAAGGGCTCATCAAGTAGAATAAACTTGGGATCTGTTGCCAGTGCTCTGGCTATTTCAGTACGACGTCTTTCACCTCCGGACAGAGAGTTCCCCATATTCTTACGTACATGATCAAGGCTAAACTCATCAATGAGTTGGTTCATCTTGGCTTTTTGCTCCGACTTTGACAGTTTTGTCATCTGCAGAACAGCCAAAAGATTCTGTTCAACAGTCA
>CAYRFF010000115.1:0-2804 GCA_964423575.1 uncultured Saprospiraceae bacterium
TTAGGGTGGGTCAATATCACCGGATTGGTGGGTCAGTATCACCGGATTATGCAACAGCGAACAAAGTGTTGTTCTACATGAAGAAATGAGAGAATTAGAAAAAAAAATAATTAACAATGAAGTCTTACGAAAAAAAGTAGATGCAAACATAGACGAATACGAATACTCCATGCTTCGCAACATTTATGCATTCTGTAAAGAAAATCAATTCTCAACCGCAATATTTATGTGTGGCTCTGCACATCGAAAATCAATTATTGAAAAAATTGGAGAATTTGAGGAAAAATCTGAAATACAGCTAAATTGGACTCATTACGACGGTCATTAACACAATATTTGTCATCAATCAATTTACTGCAAGGCGCGCAGGCGTTAACTGGACAATCCGGAGCATTGTGACCCACAGGAAAAGTGGCACAAGTTGAACCGTAATATATTAGTTGCAAATTCCTGCGAATTACAACAAATTCAATGCGAATTATCGAAGACCTAGATTAAGTGACAAGTAATATGCCAAGAACCATCATTAAGCGAAAGCTTCTACAACGATATGTTGTGAGTTAATGGTTAATTTTAATGTGAATTTAATTTGGTTCATAAGATTCAGCGAAGCCTTTTCAGCGGAGATGTAAATTTAATTAACGAATCAACGGTTTCAGCGCAGCTGAAAATCGTCTTAGAAGCTTTCTTGATTTTTTCGTCATTTTTTATCAAGAAAAAATGACATAAAAAACAGCTTAGTATTAAGGTGGTATATGAAAATCTGTGCGCCGAGGTTTTTGGTTTACCCCGTAAATATGAGCCTTAGACGAATGGCGGTAGCCATTTCATGGGGATGGGGTGGAGTGTAAAAAACCACAGAACGAGTGGCACAACTTAAACCGAAAACGGTAATTTAATCACCAAAATAACCACTTACACCTTACTCAATTCCTCCATCAACGCCGGTCTCTTATGATATTTTTCACGGAGAAAAGCAATAGCCTCTTCCGCCTTATCCTTCGCACCCAGATTTATGACTTTCCGGAGATATTGGCAAGCTTTCTTATAGTGTTTTCTGCCCATATTCATTTCCAGATATCCCTTTATACCTCCTACGCATGAATCGGCAATCTCGTCAGCATAATCCTTGACAAGATACTTGCTGTACGTGTCCAATGTAGATAAGTCCGGAGAGTCTCTCACGATTTTCATCAATCTATACCACTGTTTTTCCTCTATATAAATCTCTGCCGCCTTATTTTTATTGAGCCACGGATTCCCTTCCTGAATTTCCTTCAGCAAAGCCTCCACATAAGCTTCCCAATCTTCCTGCGGTACATTTTCTCTCATAAGGGTATACCATTCTTTATTATGCCCGTAGCCATCGAGGTATAAAAGACGTGCATATTCTATAATTTTCTCGCTATCCTCTTCCGTCTCTGCGATTTTCAATAACCAGCCGTACCATTCCTTTACCAATCCCGGTTTCTTAACATTATCGTATTTTATACCGTCCTTAGCAAGTGTTTTAGCTTGCGCAAATGCTTTTTCTCCCAGCGCAGACTGGATAGCTTTACGCCTTAGTCTGGAATTACCGATATGTTGGATCAGATATGCCGCCGCAACTTCCTTGCTTTCCGTTTGAAGCAATATATCGTATTTGATATCCTGAGCCAGTTCTCGCGTATATTCAGATCTTGCCGCAAAATCCAATTCGTTTAGCAACCGATTTTTATCTTCATCGGTCTTGATTATCTTGGAAGCTATAAGAAGTAAGTCAAATTCTGTATCCCAGCCGGAATAAATTTCCTGATCTACCGCAGAAAAACAATAATCCATGATAGAGCTCCGCAATTTTTCATCGGACTGTTCTCGAGCTATTCTGTGTAGCAATTCAGTTGCAGCATAGATTGGCCCCCCGATATCTCCATTGCTGTCATCCGCATACTGGAGCGCTTCTGTCATCTTTTCCATTATCGCAACGCAGATATAAAACGCAGTCTTAAAATTTCCTTTATCTACCTGTTCTTCAGCCGTACCCAATAAACTATCCACAGCAACACCCACTGTACCTGTCATATTCCAGGCGATAAAGCCATGTCTATCCGAGGCAGCCTTAAGTATGGACTGTATCTGTTTCTTATACATCTTAACCGACTCTTCAGAACTCAGATGCGAAAATGAAGACAGAAAAATATTCCTAAAATCGATGTTATATTCCGTATGCTTTCGCACAAATAGTTTTAACTCGTCATGGCTAGCTTTTTCAAGTAACTCATCAACCTGTTGAGCTAGGGTTTTTCGTTTTTTGCGCTGAGTTTTTTTCTTATTAGAGCTAGTTATTTGCGTAAGCTCAAGTACATCTTGCTGCAATTCAAAAAGAACGGCTACCACGTGCTTGCAAATCGGTCCATAGTCATAAGGACAATCACAATAATGATCCGTTATTATCTTATTTTCAATGGTAATCTGCACAAGGTATTCTTGTGTGCCCGCAACTATTGCCTCATATTTACCTTGGTTAATTTCTTCCGGAGGATAGACATATCCACTCTTAAAGTAGTCTAAACCACGTTTCAGTATAGTTTCATCAATATATTGCTCAAATTGATTTAATGGTATCTGCATAGGATGCTTATTTAATCGTTTACAAACATATTAAAATTTGGAGAAGTATTACTAAGAATAAATAACAATCACCGCCGCAGAGTGAACCGGATTTTCCACATAAAACCACTACTTTTTACCTCTACTGATCCTGGCACAAAGCGAATTTTATGCGAATTGAGCGGTAGTTCAAAATGAACATCGACCATGAGTGA
>CAYRFF010000116.1:0-2731 GCA_964423575.1 uncultured Saprospiraceae bacterium
TTCTATCGATTTTATGCTCGGATTGGGTGGGTCAACATGCTCCGGATTATCCACAGGCGAAGTTCGCGCGATATTTTTAATTGATGAGATTGTTTTTGCGTTCATGTGGGTACGGAATAAACCCGCCATAGATATAAATGATATTGTTGAGAAGGATAAGCATTATATTCCTATTGAATTGCCACCCAGAATTTTATTTTTATTGAAGAGGTTACATGATAATTTAAAATGGTCTTGGGGGTAATCGATTTGTTGATTCGAAAGAATGGGGATTTTGTCTTTTTAGAAACTAATAAGAAAGGACAAGTCGGATTTTTAAATAAATCATTAGAATTTAATATGTATGAATATTTCATTAGAAAAATACTTAGAGAGAAAGGGAATTGAGTTTCCAATAATCGCTTCACTCAATTATGGTGTTGTCTATGATAATTATGACAATACACCGCCTAGGCTTAATTACTTTAGACACGAGATTCCTTTTTATGATACAAGTTGTTATAGGTTTGGTACAATAATATTCTGATTCAATGTATGTTTTAAATCCCGAAATAACTATTACAAAAGGCAATAGTAGAGTGTTGTTGACAAGTGAGTCTTGGAATTATTTTATTAATTTACCTTTGGAGTACGGACAATTATTGTTTGACTTAAATAGGATTACCGATTCCGATGATTATTTAAAATTTATTAATTTTCTCATTAAAGAAGACATTATTATTAAAATTGATTCACATCTGAATATTAAAATTGAACCGACTAGCCCGCCTCTTCCCCATTTATCTGTAATTAAGGTTATAACTTATGACTGGAATCTTGAAACTATGAATCTATTTATTTCCGACCTAAACTCGATTAACTATATATTAGATTTAGTTGAGCTTAGGTTATTTGATTGTAGGAATAGCCGATTTGCATTGCCGTTATTAAATAAGATAAAGAATTCTACGTACGATATTACGTTGATAATGAGTAAGAAAGTAGCTTTATATTTATCAACTCTTGATTTTACCGAGATTCGAAATATTAGTAGAGTTCTAATTATAAATTGTGACAATGGAAAAGAGGATATTGGTTTAATTTTGCCTGCTACGACAAGGGTTGTTTTAAGTACAGAAAAGGATACTTTCATCGACTCTGGCAAAGTGCATGAAAAATATATGATATCAAATCGTGAATTTATAAATCTGTCGAGGAGTCATAATAACTTTTTGCATGGTAAAATTCATATAGATTTTGATGGCACTTTAAGGAATAGCCCTTCAATGCGAGAATCTTTTGGGAATATCAAAGACACAAAATTATCAGAAGTAATAGATAAACCTGGTTTTAAGGAGTATTGGGATATTAATAAAGATCAGATAGATGTCTGCAGAGATTGTGAATTCCGTTATGTCTGTACGGATAATCGAGCATATTTAGAAGACCCGGAAGATATTTATTCAAAGCCATTAAAGTGTGGCTACAACCCATATACCGGAGAATGGAGCGAGTGGAGTGATAACCCACTTAAGAAAAAAGCAATTGAGTATTACGGAATGCAGGATTTAGTAAACTCAAAGAAAGCAGACGGAACAGGCGATGTTCCTTCAAAAGAATAACACCACAGAACTGGAGAATACTTTGAAAATGAATTTGCGCACCCTGTTTAATCAGTGGCAAGCCCATGAAATTGGACCACTTGATGTTAAAAAGGGGATATTGATAAGCAGATTAAAACAACTGTCTGGTTTCTTAAATCCTATTCTTATCATTAATATTTCGTATCTTTATAGATGAATTACCAGTAAACTCTCTTGTAAGTTTACGCACTTTTTCTATGATTTACAGAATTCTATGCGTTGTCCTATTTAGCTGCATTTATAATTTGAGCGAAAGCCAAGCTCCCTATTATTTCAGTGAAGATATAGATACGCTTGATGTGAATCCCTATTTTAAAGAACTCTATAAATCCTTTACAGGGAAAATAGATAAATCGCCGGAACAGTTTGAGTTGCCACTTCAAGTAACGAGATATCATGCGTTGAATGAGACAGATAGCACTTATTTTTATGAATTTGAGCATTATAGCGCTTATGATGAAATCCTTGAACTGGCGGACAAACATAAAGTCACCTTAATTAATGAAGACCACTTCAATCCGTACCACCGACTATATACAACGACATTGCTCGACTCCTTGTATAAACTCGGTTATAGATACTTATTTGCGGAAGCGATCAAAAATTCAGAGTACTGCGATAGTCTTGTAAATACATCCTATATTCCCATCGATGATTGTGGCGTTTATATAAAACATCCCGCCTATGCCAATCTCCTGCGTAGAGCAATTGATATCGGCTATACAGTTTTGTCCTTTGAAACAACAAATAGAGATTCCATCCGGGATAAAGAAATGGCTAAGAATATCATCCGTAAATCCACTCTGTCGGATAGTTCAAAGGCTTTAATTTACTGCGGATTTGCACATAATATTGAGAATTATGGGCATGGCGCCTTTAACCAAGGCAAGAGAAAATGGCTGGCGTATTATCTGAAAACGATGTTGAATATGGAAGTTCTAACCGTAAATCAGACGGAATTGACCGCAATAATTCATGAGCGCTAGCTTTGGGTAGATACGAGACGCGGATTTTGACGCTGTAGCCCTCTACCGCAAGGAATTCGCAACGAAGTAGATGCCCGAAGATAGCGCAACCCATAGCCCAGAAATGAGGAATAAATATTTTAA
>CAYRFF010000117.1:0-2704 GCA_964423575.1 uncultured Saprospiraceae bacterium
ATTCTATTTTCTTTAATTGTAGCTTCTACACTAATGAGTTGTAGTAAAGAAAACATTCAAGATGAAACTCAGAGAAGTGAGGAACCTGCTAGCTTGAGATCTTTAGAAGGGATATCTTTCAATGGGAAATGGTTGGTTTTCCAGACCTTGGAAGACTTTCAGAATAAATTAGATGACCTTATACTTGCAGAAGAAAATGGAAATGATTCTGAATTTATATCGTTTGAGGGCGATTTTAGTGGTTTTAATTCAATAAGGTCTAGTAATAGCGCGTTGTTGAGCAATGAAGATATGTCTGTTGATGATTTAATAAGTCAAAACTATCTCTATACGCCAAGTACTGCTTTTGGAACACTTGTTTCTGAAAATGGCCTAATTCAAGTGGGTGACTCCATCTTTTATTATACTACTGGAGATTCCTCCTATATAATACCAGCTGCTCATTCAAATTATTTATTTAATAATAATACCTATAATCTTGCAAACCTTGCAGGTATAGAAGGGTTTGTTTCATCCTTCGGGTTTGCTGGAAAAAAGGATTTGGACAATACTGGAACTGTAATTGTAAACAGAGGGAGTTCTGGTAATATAGGGGGTAATGGAAATGATATTGATTTATGCGATTATAGTGATAATCCAAATGAACTACCAAACGTTCTCGAACCTGGACACTGGGTTAAACATATTTACAAAGATGATAACGATAATCCTTTTCCTAAATACGATGGCGGAGAAGTGCGATTCCAATTGGAAGTTAATGTGCAGTTTTATCTTCTTTATAGTTATATTGGAGTGAAGACAAAAATACAAAATAAAAATAAGAAGGGGAAATGGAAAAACCAAGTAAAGGCTGATAAATTATCAATCGAAGCGTGTGCGCATGGAGCATGGGTATCTCTATTGTGCCCAAAGACTTTGTGGGCGAACCAAGTAGAAAAATCTGTTGATGATAAAAAGAATACATCAAAAAAATTGGATACTTTTATCTCAATCGTTCCTAACTGCTACAATTTGCCTTTAATATACAATATTAATGCTATATATAAAGGAGAATATAAAGGTGCTACTTTCGATTATTTACTTAAGTTTTAAATATATATTCGAGTTGCTGCCGAGGCAGCAACTCGAATATATAAAGAAGAACTGTTACATTAGGAAAAAATCAAAACGTAGTGTCTTAGTGCTTATGAAATACTTATTGACTTTTTTTATTTCGCTATCAATTACCTCATGCTTCGGCCAACTTTCACAATTGTTAAAGGCTGATTTATTCACACCGGCATTAACTTATGAACAACCGTTTCTTGGCTCGTATTCTGTTTCGGCAACTTTTAGTTACAGACCGGATATTATTATTGGTAAAAGCCATAGTCACTTTTATCTCCATCCTTCTACTTCTCTTATTGCACGTAGATATTTTTATGTTCATGAAAACATAGAAGCCGGCCGTCCGCCTCGTAACAACAATGGAAATTATTTCTTTTTAGGAAGTGAGTTGGTCATGTCAAAAGGAATCATACCAATTTATCAGTCTTCTAAAATTGCATCAGACTATAAACCACAGCTTATCGTTCCCTTCGGACTTGGTTTTCAGAGGAATATTTCAAATAGCTTTTATATGAATATTCTAGTAGGTTTACAATATTTTCCACTACACACGATGATTACTCCGCATATTAATATTCAATTAGGTTCGGTTCTCTACGAAAAAAAGATGAAGAATAATTTTAGAATCTTCAGAAATAAAAAGATAAAGGAGAAAAGAAAAGATGATTTGGAGAATATTTATGCTACAGTGGAGGTGAATAATACATCCGGATTTTTAAGAAATAATTTTATTGACTCATATATTGTAAATAGGTCCTTAGATAAATCTAATAGCTTGGATTTTTCTTTTTCTGTAGGATATCGGTTAAAGAATAAAACTTATGGTTTATTATCTGTAGGGAGAACAACTATAGAACACTTTTATGAATTTAATCCGGAAGGCCCAAGACATGGTGATATAGAAGTCATGCATCCACAATTTAAAATGAGTCTGGGAATTGAGCAGTACCTGCCTTTAAAACTGAAGAATGCTTATTTAATTCTATCTCCAAGGATTACAACTGTTTTTGAAAACTATGGCGACCATTATGCTATGGAGGAAATACTTCGCGCTGAATTTAAGTCGCCGCATAAGGCAATGGTGGGAATGGATTTGATGTCAAGATTTGAATATAAGATTTACAAAAGACTTTCAGCTTATGCCCACCTTGGATATTCACATATCCTTAATGGGGAAAATCTTTATAAGTTTTCTCTTTACTATTATGACACTCCTACAGAACCTAGAATAGATGTGTTTACTCAAGAAGTAAGACCTTTTTACTTCTATTATGGTTTGGGAATTAAAATTGGATTGGAACACAATAGTTTTTATAGGTAAAATGGTGGAGAAAGTAGTTGTAGTGAGATAGAAGTGTAATAGATTTGCCAACTTTCTACAAGTTGGCAAATCTTATTCCCTATGACAAAATCTTACTCCCCGCAGCAAACGTTATCTTTAAAGACGCCTAATATTTTAAACGCACTTTGAAAATCACGCCTAATATTTGAAGTGTACTTCAAAAATTGCGCCTAATATTTTAAATAGGCACGAAATATGCAGTATATTTGATGAAAATAGACTGATATGTTTCAAAGAAAATTAAAAGAGAGGCTG
>CAYRFF010000118.1:0-2573 GCA_964423575.1 uncultured Saprospiraceae bacterium
CGCAATGAACTTTATCCGGAATATAAAGCTAACCGCGATGCACAACCGGAAGATATCACTATCGCTATTCCCTATGTCCTGGACATCATCAATGCCTTCAAAATCCCCATTATTACCCTTGAGAATTACGAGGCGGATGACCTTATCGGAACGATTGCCAAACAAGCTGAGCAGGAAGGCTTCAAGGTTTATATGGTTACATCGGATAAGGATTACGGCCAGCTTGTCAGTGAAAATATATTCATGTACAAACCGTCCAGTAGAGGAAATGGTGCTGAGATATATGGAGAAAAGGAAATTTGTGAAAAATGGGATATAGAAAACACCTCTCAGTTAATTGACCTCCTTGGGCTTGCCGGCGATAGTTCTGACAACATTCCGGGCGTTCCGGGCGTCGGGCCCAAAACAGCTTCGGCACTCTTAAAAGAATACGGGTCCGTCGAGGGGATTATTGAAAACAGAGATAAACTTAAAGGGAAGAATAAAGAGAGATTTGAAGAGTTTAAGGACCAGGCTATGCTCAGCAAGCAACTGGCAACCATCATAGTAGATTCTCCGGTGCAATTTAATGCAGATGATTATAAGATTGAAGAACCCGACAGAGAAAGGCTGGCAGAACTATTCAGAGATCTCGAATTCAGAACTCTTGCAGAACGCATACTGGCGGAAGAAAAGAAAGATGAAATCAGGCAACCACAAGTAAACTATCAGACACAGGAATTATTCCCCACTACTCCACCTGCAGTCGTAAAAGCTCCCACACTCCAGGAACATAGCATTGCTGAAAGCACCTTTGAAGATAGTGATGCTGTATACAGCCTTGTTGAGGGAGAAAAGGAGATGAAAGAACTCGCTGCAAAACTGGAAACTTCAAAGCTGTTTAGTTTTGATACGGAAACCACCGGAGTGGACCCCATGAGTTCAGAACTGGTCGGAATTGCATTTTCCATAAAAAAAGGCGAGGCATTTTACGTGCCTGTTCCGGAGGATAAAGAAAAAGCAATTGCCATTATAGAGATTTTCAGAGCAGCCCTTGAAAATGATAAAATTGTCAAGGTGGCACAGAATGTGAAATTTGACCTGATTGTGCTCAAGCACTTTGGACTAAGAGTAGCAGGTCTCGTAGAGGATACGATGATTATCCACTATCTGCTGGAACCCGGAATGCGTCACAGCATGGATTATCTCTCTGAGGTTTACCTTAAATACAGGCCTATTCCTATAGAAAATCTCATCGGCAAGCGGGGAAAGAATCAGGGAAATATGCGAGATGTGCCACTTGAAAACGTGGTCACTTATGCAGGTGAAGATGCAGACATCACGCTGCAACTATACGAGTATATGAAAGGTGAGCTCGAGGCAAATAATTTGCGGAAGCTATATCTGGAAATTGAAGAACCCCTGATTGAAGTTCTAGCCGATATGGAATACGAAGGTATCCGGCTTGACAAGGAAAATTTACGAAAATTTGGGGAGGAACTACAGAAGGATATTGCTGAAATGGAGCAGGAAATATATGGTCTTGCAGGTACTTCATTCAACATTGCATCGCCCAAGCAGGTCGGCGAAGTCTTGTTTGATATTCTCAAGATTCCCTATCGCTGGCGTAAGACAAGAACAGGTCAATACTCTACTTCTGAAGAGAAATTGCAGGAATTAACCATGGAAAACCCCATAGTCAGAAAAATTCTCGACTATCGCGGACTGACCAAGCTTAAATCCACTTATGTCGATGCGCTTCCGAGGGAAATCAATAAAAAAACCGGTAGGGTGCACACCTCTTTTAACCAGGCACTCACATCTACAGGGCGCCTTAGCTCCCACAACCCCAATCTCCAAAACATTCCTATCCGGAGTGAAAAGGGACGTCGGGTGCGTACTGCATTTATTCCCCGCAATGAGGAATTCACCATGCTAGCTGCTGACTACTCCCAGATCGAACTGCGGATTATCGCTGAAATCAGTGGTGAGAAAGCAATGATTGACGCATTTGAGCACAATAAGGATATCCACCGCGCTACTGCAGCTCTGGTGTATGAAGTCGATTATGACAAAGTCACTGCTGAGCAACGTCGCAATGCCAAAACCGTGAACTTCTCAATTATTTATGGTGCCGGTGCTACCAATCTATCCCAGCAACTGGATATTAACAGAAATGAGGCTCAGACTCTTATAAATCAGTATTTCATGCGTTACCAAGGGCTGAAAAACTATATGGATAACGTCGTAGAGAAAGCCAGGGAAACGGGTTTTGTTCAGACCGTATTTGGTAGGAAACTTCATCTGCGGGATATAAATTCCAGAAATGGGATGCTACGTTCACAAGCTGAGCGTATTGCTATCAATATGCCGATTCAAGGTTCCGCAGCGGATATCATCAAGAAGGCTATGATTGAGATTCATGCACATTTCATTAATAACAACTGTAAGTCCAAATTGCTCCTTCAGGTGCATGACGAACTCATCTTTGACTTGCATCTGGATGAAAAAGACAGTCTTATGCCGGTAATCAAAGAAAAAATGGAGAATGTCGTCCCTCATTTCAAGGTGCCGATTATCGTGGATATGGGACT
>CAYRFF010000119.1:0-2506 GCA_964423575.1 uncultured Saprospiraceae bacterium
GAGCTTCTACGGAATATAAAAAGCACAACATCATTTAATAAAGATATTGTTAAGTCGCTTATCGGAAATGGAGAAGAGCTAAAAACAATGGAAAATGGTTTAGAAATGTTGAATTCTCTTGAAAACTTATTAGAAATGGACACAAAGAGAAAAAACTATCAGAATTATTTCCATGAAATGTTAAAAACAATAGACTCGGAATTCCCTTTCATAAATGATGATTCTATAGAAAACTACATAGAAGGGTCCGATAAAAGAATAGAGAGTAATATTAAATTAATCAAAGATAGACACAGGGTCTTAAAAAACAGCTTCAATCGTTTAATGTTTTTTCTTGAATTTTTTGAACAAATAGGTTATTTTGAAAATAACATTGTGATTACTGGAGCAAACGGTACTGGTAAGACAACTCTTGCTGGAAAAATTAATGAAGTCCTTGGACGTAGTGGTCTAATAATCTCTGCTCAAAGATTACTTATTATTCCGAAAATAGACTCCATCTCTGACTCCAGTAGAGTTTTTGATAGCTTATCTGATTTACAAAAAATGGACAAGTCAAACAAAACAGAAAATGATTATAACACCTTACGCAATGAATTTAAAATCATAGTCGAAACAATGATTACTGCTCAAGCCAATGCAGCATCAGCATATAGAGCAAAAGCAAGTACACAAACAGAGCAAAGACAACCAATTACTCCTCCTTCCCCCACTTTATTAGAAAAGGCTTTAGATATATGGAATTCATTAATTTCTGAAAGAACAATTGTTTATGATGGCTCACTAAATTTGAATGCTCAATCTAGCAACGGTAAAAGTTATCCCTTAATGCAAATGAGCGATGGAGAAAAAGTCTTGTTTTACCTAATCTGTCATGTATTTCTAGCCCCTACCGATGGTTTTATTGTAATTGATGAACCGGAAATGTATCTCCACAAATCTATAGTTGAAAGATTATGGGATATCTTAGAACAAGAAAGAGAGGACTGTATCTTTATTTATTTAACCCATGATTTAGATTTTGCAACAAGTCGAACTTCTGCAAATAAAGTATGGATTAAAGAGTTTGAATACCCAAACCAATGGGACATAAAGACTCTTGACCCAGCTGAAATACCTGAAAATTTATTATTAAAATTAGTTGGTAGTAAAAGGAACATATTATTTTGTGAAGGAACTAAAAATAGCATTGACTACTCTGTTTACTCCATCTTATTTCCAGAATTATTGATATCTCCTGTAGGTAGTTGTTTGGAAGTAATATCTCATACTAAAGCTTATAATAAAATATCAGGGATAAATAATAAAGCTTTTGGATTAATTGACTCTGATTATCATGATGATGAAAGATTGGAAAAACTCATAAATGATTCGATATATTCTTTCAACGTCGCTGAAATTGAAAACCTTTTCCTCGATTTAGATTTCTTAAATATTTTAGCTAGTAAAATACCAGGAACAGAATTTGATGGCGATAAAATCACTGAAGAAGTTATTAATAAACTTAATGAAGATAAAGAGCTTCAATCTGCCAATTATGTTAGTAGTAAAATAAATTACTATTTTAAAGAAAGTCATATTTCAAGAAGTAATCTTTTGGGCGATATAGAAACTAATTTCAATAACTTTATTAGAGACATAGACTACAATAAGTGGTATAATGACCGACTTTTATTTCTTGAAACCATAGCTAAAGATAATGATTATGAAAAAGCAATCAGGTTTTACAATAATAAAGGTTTAAAGAGAATCATTGCCAATCACCTTAAAATAATGGATTTTACTAATAGATGTATAGCTTTATTAAAACAAGATAGAGATGCTAGAGAAATCCTCTACGATTACTTTCCCAATGAGTTAAATGAAGCAGGCGTTCAAGATTAATATCTTTATCATTTATATGAAGAACAACTAACAAGAATAATAAATATTATCTTTACACCTTATTGTTGTTTACTTACGTATCCTAAGCAGATATTGTAAACGATATCGTGTATTATTCGATTATTTCGTATCTTTGATTTACTATGAAAAGTCCATTCACAGGCAAGGATATGACTCTGTATCACGAGCGAAGAACCTTCACTTTCAGGAATAAAGAATTTGAAGTTATTTTCTGTTTCTATAAAAATCCTGAAACAGGTGAGCAGTTTACTACGACAGAACTTGATGAAATAAATACTCTTCAAGTTTATAATCAGTATCGTAGTAAGTATGAGTATGCTTTTGATTTGGAGATATAAAGATTATCTATTTTCGGACTGATTACTTCTTCACGACCTGTAAGGTTTCCTGAACCTTGCAGGTCTGGGAATGGTACAGCAAGCCACCGTAGTCAAACCTATAAAGTTGCAGAAACCTTATAGGTTCAGTTCTAGAGAACACCTCTGATATTGAACCCGCTCCGGGGTTCTTTATTCTTTACATTCTCCACCCCTAGTTTCTTTTCCGCCTCGGCGGATCATCACTAGATACTATGTTGATAAACAAGTTAAATCATAAATAA
>CAYRFF010000120.1:0-2281 GCA_964423575.1 uncultured Saprospiraceae bacterium
AGAACAAAGATATTTCATAACTTTGTTACAAACAAATAAAAGCTTATCGACATGGAGAAAAAGAAAAAATTGACATCGGTATCGGGAAGGCCTATCGCTGAAAATCAAAACGTTAAAACAGCAGGAAAAAGAGGCCCAATGTTATTGGAAGATTTTTGGTACCTGGAAAAACTAGCACATTTTGACAGAGAAGTAATTCCTGAGAGAAGAATGCACGCCAAGGGATCCGGAGCTTTCGGTAAATTTACAGTAACACATGACATCAGCAAGTACACTAAGGCAAAACTCTTTTCAGAAGTAGGAAAAGAAACTGAAGTTTTTGCTCGTTTCTCTACAGTAGCCGGAGAGCGCGGAGCAGCAGATGCAGAACGCGACATCCGTGGATTTGCTCTTAAATTCTACACTGAAGAAGGAAACTGGGACCTTGCAGGAAATAACACTCCGGTTTTCTTTATAAGAGATCCATATCGTTTTCCGGATCTGAACAAGGCGGTAAAACGCGATCCAAAAACCAACCTGAGAAATGCCAATCACAACTGGGATTTCTGGACATTACTCCCCGAGTCACTGCACCAGGTAACAATTACGATGAGTGACAGAGGAATTCCTAAGTCCTATCGCCATATGCACGGATACGGAAGCCACGCATTCAGCATGATTAATGCAGACAATGAGCGCGTATGGGTGAAATTCCACTTCAAGTCAGAGCAGGGAATACAGAATCTCACCAATGAGGAAGCATGGGAGATTATCGGAAGAGATAGAGAAAGCCATCAGAGAGACTTATTCAATGCCATTGAGAAAGGAGATTTCCCTCGCTGGAAGATGAGAATTCAGATAATGACTGAAGAACAGGCGCTGGCATGTAAGTTCAATCCATTTGATTTGACGAAAGTCTGGCCACATGGTGACTTCCCATTGATTGATGTGGGAGTATTGGAGTTGAACAAAAACCCTGAAAATTATTTTGCGGACGTTGAGCAATCTGCCTTCAACCCTGCTAACGTAGTTCCGGGAATCGGTTTCTCTCCTGACAGGATGTTACAAGGCCGTTTATTCTCTTATGGAGATGCGCAGCGATACCGCCTGGGTGTTAATCACTACCAGATACCGGTAAACAAGCCAAGATATCCTTTCACTAACCACCACCGCGATGGTGCAATGCGAGTTGATGGCAACGAAGGTTCTACTCTACACTACTTCCCTAATAGCTATGGCCAGTGGGAAGAAAGCAAAGAGTACACTGAGCCGGCTCAGAAGTTATACGGTGATGCAGATCATTATGATTTCAGAGAAGATGACAACGACTACTACACCCAGCCGGGCAATCTATTCAGAATTATGTCACCTGAACAGCAGCAAGTACTTTTCACAAATACTGCAACTGAAGTAGGTGGCGCTGAGCGCTTTATCCAGGAAAGACACATCGTCAACTGTTATAAAGCAGATCCCGCTTATGGTAAAGGAGTCGCAGACGCTCTTGGTATCGATATAAATGAAGTTGAGGGGCTATAATGCCCTTCAATTTTTTTGCCTATCTTGAACGCATGAGAAAGCAAATTCTAATTATTGAAGATCTCGGCGTTCCGCACTCCGTATTCCTGGAGAATGCAGCTGAGGTCGGACTTGATTACGACATCGTCCTTGAAGAAACAGATCCCGATGCGGTAGAAGTTATCATCAATGTTAAGAAGCGCATAGATGCTGCGATGATAAAGCGTTTCCCTAATCTTAAAATGATAGCTGTTGCTTTTACGGGATTCGATAGCGTGGATTTAAACGCCTGCCGGCAAATGGGCATTGCCGTATATAATGTGCCGGCCTACTCCACGCATTCCGTGGCAGAACTTGCGCTAGGCATGAGCATTTCTCTCCTTAGGGAAATTCCACGAGGCAATCAGCAGATTCGCCAGGACCAATGGAATATGGCTCCCGGGAAAGAGCTTTACGGCAAAACTATAGGGATTCTCGGTACGGGTAAGATAGGTTTAGCTTCCGCAAATTTATTCAAAGCATTTGGTTGTAATCTGCTTGGCTGGTCCCGAACTGAAAAAGAGGAGTTTAAAGCAATGGGTGGAAAATATGTCCCGGAACTAGAAGAACTATTTGCGAAAGCAGACATCATCTCCGTCCACGTCCCATACAATAAATATACAGATGGTCTTGTCGGCGAAGCCCAATTAAAGAGAATGAAAAAGACCGCTTTCCTGGTCAATACGGCACGCGGCCCTATCGTGAATGAAGATGCGCTATTAAAGGTATTGAAGAACAAGGAGATTGC
>CAYRFF010000121.1:0-2247 GCA_964423575.1 uncultured Saprospiraceae bacterium
GAAATAATGAATATTTTATTTAACTCTGTTGCAGTTCACATTTGAATCCTGCATTTCATTGCAAAACTAATATAACATTTTAGTCCAAAAGCATTGGGGGCGCGCCCCCAATGCTTTAAATATTAGTTTCGCACTTATTACTTGAACTTACATAACTTGTTTATGTTGTGCTCAGAGCAATTCTGTCACTTATTTGTTCTGAGGGATCTGCTGGAAAAATGAAAAGGACGTGGCTGTTAAATGATATTTTAAAGCTATGCGATAAAGATGAATTCTTAGGAGGTTTCGAGTATTTGATCGGTAGGTTATTTTGTGAAATCATGTGGAATAGCCAATTATAGGGGAGAGAATTAGGGAGCAAATTAAAATGTGTGGAACTTATGTCAGTAGTAATGGCGTTTTATGTTGTAGTACAAGAATAAGAATACAAGGACTTTTGGATATATATTGCGATTTTTGGTAAGAAAGGATTGTTGTAAGCTTGTTTTAGTGTATATTTGGTAAGGACATCAATTTCGGTTTTTAAATGCATTCATAGTTATGGCAACGGTGGAAAACATACAGAACGATTTAATAAATAAGATTCTCTCTATCAAGGATAAAGAATTTCTGATTGCCATAGATAAGCTTATTTCTTCTAATGCTTCTGATACTGAAGTAATAGCATTGACTGAAGAGCAGAAAATTATGCTGGAGATGAGTGAGAGAGACATTGAAAATGGAAACCTGATTTCTCAAGAAGCCATGGATAAAAGAAATCTGGAATGGCTAGAAGGAATGTAGTTTGGACCAAAACAGCCGACCTACAATTTGTCGGTGTTTTAGAATATTGGTCTAAAAGGAATAAGTCAAATGTATATCCTAAAAAGCTCATTAAATTAGTTTCTGAAAGTACAAAACGAATTGCTGAAAACCCTTGGATTTATAAAGCAGCAGACTTTAAGAATTTGCGAGTAGCATCTCTTGGTAATTTCAGTATTTATTATAAAATATTTGACGATGAAATCGTGATAACCGCATTTTGGGACAATCGACAAGACCCGAAAAGTCTTTTAAAGATTTTAGAGGATAGTAGGGATTAAAAGATAAAAGAGATGAAAATCTATACATTTGATCAGATTAAAGATGAATTTCTGGGTGAGGTAGGCACGGAAAAACGAACAATATATGAGCAGCAACTTCAACTTGCAGTTTTGGGTGATATGATAAAGCAAGCTAGATTAGAAAGGAAATTGACGCAAGAGGAGCTTGGAAAAATGATAGGAGTTCAACGTGCACAGATATCAAAACTTGAGAACAATCGAACCAATATGACTCTGGAAACAATTTTGAAGATATTTGATGCATTAAAAGCCAAGGTGAATTTCAGTGTGGAGTTGCTGGATTTTGATGCTGAGCCTACAGCAAATTAGAAACAAGTTAGAAATATTTAATAAATAGAAATCAACGCCATGACAAAGGTTGAAAACATACAGAACGACTTAATAAATAAGATTCTTTCTATCAAAGACAAAGAATTCTTAATTGCTTTGGATAAGCTTATCTCTTCTAATGCATCTGATACTGAAGTGATTGCATTGACCAAAGAGCAGAAGATTATGCTGGAGATGAGTGAGCGAGACATTGAAAATGGTAACCTGATTTCTCAAGAAGCCATGGATAAAAGAAATCTGGAATGGCTAGAAGCCTACAAGCTTATTCAGAGAATAAAGCAGTCAGAAGAAGATTATAACAATGGACGATATAAGACTCAACCAGAGGTAGAGGAAATGTCAAAAGAGTGGTGAAAAAGAATAATCTTGACTGATTATGCCCATGGAGTATAGATATTTATTGTCTGGCAATTATAAAATAATTTACAGTATTCTGGTTGAAAATATTATTCATAATGTTGTCTTCGATACCCGACAACATCCTGATAAGATGAGGAGAGAGGAATAGAAAAGTATTTATCAATAATTGACGCATACGACTGATGCTCTATTAAAGCCTGTAAGCCACTTGCAAAGAAAGTCCCCATCGTCTGTGATACATGATTTTAGTAGGTGTGTAGTTCTTAATTATGGCTGGCGTAAAGTCATGATTGAACCAGATTCCCGTAGAAAGAAAAATCTTATCTGAGAGATTATAGTAAAAATTAATCCCGCCTTCTGCTCCTAAGCTAAAACGGCTAAAAATATAGGGCCTTTCAAAATGGATAATCCGGAGCATGTTGACCCACCCAATCCGAGCATAAAATCGATAGAA
>CAYRFF010000122.1:0-2228 GCA_964423575.1 uncultured Saprospiraceae bacterium
GACTACATTCAGTCATCCCATTTCGCTTCGTCTCAATGGAGAAAGATGATACAGTATGTTCTGAAATAACATTAGGATAAAGGTTTAATTGATTGGTAAATAGCAAATTTACATGGTTGGGGTTGGGATAAAATGTTGCATTCCCTATAAGCTATTTGAAGGATTGTGGTATCATCGTACTTTTTAGGCTGAGAGATGCGTTAATGAATAAATCATCGCTTCCGACAATACTAGAATCAATGGCAGGAGGAAATTTTTATTATGAGGAGTAAATTAACAATAATACTGGTTTTATTGACCTACCAGCTTTTCGCACAGAATCTTGTACCAAATCCGGGATTTGATATATTGACAGATTGCCCCAATATCATAGGTCAAATAACCTTGGCAGAACCATGGGTAAGTGCAAGTAATGGTCCTGTAGACCTATATAATGCATGCTCAACTGAACCACTTATGGCTGTACCAAATGCAGGGCGACGTTGGGATAGTTACCAAATGCCGAGAAGTGGCTCTGGCTATGCTGCAATATTTGTATATAATAATAATAATGCCGTTTCAAAAAGTCCAGGTAATAGTGCGTATTTAGAAGTAGAGTTATTGCAACCATTGGAACAGGGAATACATTATTATCTTGAATTCCATGCATCTCCAGATCATTATTCCGGCTATACTGATGCAGTAGGAATGGCTCTTACTAATACTTTTTATTACGAAACGCTGTCTGCGTGGGAAGCATTATCTTTAAATCCTGTGATTGAGAGAAAAGGTACTGTTATAAAAGATACAGTGGGATGGACAAAAATAAGCGGTTGTCATATAGCAACCGGGGGAGAGAGGTATGCCATAATAGGCAATTTTAACACCACTGACGAGACTATAACAGAATTTGATTACCCTACCTATCCATTTGTGAACTACTTCTACATTGATGATGTCCTCATTATGCCCTTTGACCCTTTTCCTGACACGCTACTTCTATGTGATGGAGTTCCAATGGAGCTAAATGCTCGGTTTTTAGATGCAACTTATCTCTGGAATACAGGCGAGACCGACTCGGTCATCACCATCTCTAAATCAGGACAATATTCCGTCGAAGCTTTTATGGAAAACTGTACTCTTCGAGATACTGTAATCGTGCTGGACACTAGAGAGACCGCTCATTTCCCTATAGACACAATCATTTGTAAAGATGAACCATTGCAGCTAGTATCCCCCATACCCGGCGAATATTCATGGTCAGATGGATCGCAGGGAAATAAAATAATTGTTACTCAATCTGGAAGCTACTCTTTATCGGTTACTAATGAGTGTGGAGAATTCATATTCTCTACAGAATTGACAGCGAAAGATTGTATGTGTAATGTGTATGTACCGACTGCTTTCACTCCAAATAGTGACGGCATAAATGATTTTTTGGAAATTTATTTTGAATGCGATTTTGATTACCAAATGATAAAGTTTGAAGTATTCGACCGCTGGGGTGCTAAGGTTTACTCTGTGCCGCAAGGAGAAGTCGTAAAATGGGATGGTAATTTCCGTCAAAAATCCTTAAATAAGGGAATATATTTCTGGCACTTAGAATATGAAGTAATTCGAAATGGAATATCAGAGAAACGTATTGAAAAAGGAGATGTAACCATTTTAAAATAATTGTGAAAAATGGCTGTTTTAGGTTAAATAGACCATGATCGGAGATTTCACAGGGTAATAGTATACATCTCCATGTTGTATTCCTTTTTCTTCTGAATTTAACTATAATCCCCTTGTACCTACCTTGGTTTGCCTATTTCTTATATTTATTTCTGCTATCGAAGCTTTTCAAGATTGTCGCTGTATTTGCAGTTATTTATATCCTTTTATCTTTAGGAGGATATTATAAAGAATTTCTTGACGGATTCAATATTGACAATGCTGGACATATCGCCGGAACGACTGTCCGTATTATATTGATAATTGGCTTGGTTAAATTGATTTATAATGATGGCTTAGAAAAATTCCTACAAGATTATCAACTTTTTCATCCCGGAATTAAGGACCAAAAACTAAAACCCGTTTTGACGGAAAAATCAATCTTGTCGCATTAAGAGCGAAAAACTCTTGAACTGATTTCTAATTTATCATTAGGTAGAAGGTTATCTTAATAATTGACTGCAAGGCAGTCTAAGAATCATAACCCCTCGTATGTTAGCATTTCTTCAAAAACCTAGGTTTTTGAAGAAAAATTA
>CAYRFF010000123.1:0-2200 GCA_964423575.1 uncultured Saprospiraceae bacterium
ATTCATTAAATTCACTTATTATGAAATTAATTTTTATCCACGGTCGAAAGCAAGAAAATAAAGATCCAATTGAATTAAGGGAAACGTGGATAAATGCGTGGGAAAAGGGACTGGAAAAGTCTGGCAAAAAAATTAACATTTCTGAAGAGAAAATATTTTTCCCATATTATGGTGATACACTAATCGATTTATTACGGGATTATGAAACGCTCTTAATAGAAGAAGAGGCTTTTGACTCTGAATATTCTTATTATAATGATTTATTAGCTGAATTTGGAAGAAATGCAGGAGTCCATATTGAAGAACCAGATTATGTTAATTTCATTCCATCTATTGAAGAACAAAGAGCATTTTTTGGGAGAACAATTAAGAAGATAGCTCGATTCCTCAACAAAGATAGCGCTGTTGTTAAATTATTTTTTGAACATTTCTTAAGAGATGTTTTTGTTTATTCCCGGATTCTAAAAATAAAAGAAGAAATAAACAAGAAAGTTATAGGCTGCTTCGATAATGAGGAGTGTGTAGTGGTTGGTCATTCTTTGGGGTCAGTTATCGGATACAATTTATTAAGTGTTGATAATCCATTTAATGTAGTCAAATATATTACAGTTGGTTCTCCGTTAGGGGTAGAAACAATAAAAAGAAATCTTGATGTACCACCAAGAAAGTCTCCTAATTTTAAAATTAAATGGCTTAATGCATATGACGAGCGTGATATCGTTGCACTTACACCTTTAAATGAGAAAAACTTTAACGTCATACCAGCTATAACTAATAAAGAAGATGTTCATAATGATGTTGACAAGTGGCATCATGGAATTTCAGGATACCTAAGCGATAAAGAAGTTGCTCTTGAAATCTTCCAAGCCTTAGAATAAATATCCTATACATAAATAGGAATTCTTAAATTGTAAGCAATAAAAACACTATTACAACACTACTTAAAAACTATAATATGAGAATATCAAAGGTTGCTGTTACTTTATTTCTATTTATCATATCTTTCTCAATCCAAAGCAAAAGTCAGGAGGACTGGGGTAGATCAATAGGTGTTACAACTGAGCAAGACTTTTTCTATACCTCTAAGAATGAGGATCGAAATTACACTATGGGCGTGTCCATTAATTACTCTTCTCCATTTCTATACGATAAATATTTGTTTTATCCATTTCGTGCATATAATAAATTCAGATTGAAACATCTATCTGAAGTGTCAACCAGAATAAGCTCAATTATGAGTTCCGCCTCAGTAGTTAGCACTACCTTTACTCCTGAAGATCTTTCCAGTTCTAGTCCTATCATTGGTGATCGGCCATATGCTTCACTTTTGGCTTTCTCATTTAATAGCATTTATAATATATATGGCAAGAGCTTTGAAAAAGATAGACATTTTGATGCAATCACAATAAATCTTGGTCTTCTTGGAACCAAAGTAAGTTTCCACGTTCAAGATTTTATCCATAAAAATATAGATTCCCCAAGGCCAAAAGGATGGGATAATCAAATATCTAATGGCGGGAAATTTACGATGTTGGTTAATTATGAGCGATTTTGGCTTTTTAAATTGTGTGTTAACGAATATTCAAATTGTGGTATAGATGGAAGTTTTAGTTTTGGAGGAAGTGCAGGTTACTATAATAGAGTTTACACTAGTGCATTTATCCGAGTGGGCTCTCTTGACGGTGACAAACTAATTAATTGGCTTTTTTCTAGTAACACACTCGCATCAGCCAACAAATTAATTAAAGAAGAAATTGAATCAAATAATTTTAATTCAGCATATCAAAAAAAACCTGCAAGAGTTAAAGAAGGCTGTGAGTTATTTCTTTTTATGAGAATAACGCCAACCTTAATGTATCGGAATTCTTTTTTAAGTGGTCAAATATACACTTCAGAAGATATTTACACTTTGGATGAATATTGGATTAATCCGTTCATTTGTGATTTAGAAATAGGTTTTGCATTTGGAAAATACTGGAGGGCCAATTCAGAAACTACAGCTGATTTGAGGTCCATAACTTTATTTTATAAAATTCCTCAACGCACCCCTGAATTTGATTCAAAAATCATTAAAGATCGTTCTCATTTTTTCGGTAGTGTAGGAATTCAGTATGGTTTTTAATTTTTAATTTATGGAATTATTAGATAAGCAGGATTCAAATGTGAACTGCAACAGAGTTAAATAAAATATTCATTATTT
>CAYRFF010000124.1:0-2084 GCA_964423575.1 uncultured Saprospiraceae bacterium
AGAGGTGGTATCAGGATTGTTTCAATTCCAATAAGGTGCGATTAAGAGTTAAACCCTCCTGCCCTCTTTATTACATTAACATAGTTTCAATTCCAATAAGGTGCGATTAAGAGGCGTAAATATACAAAAAAATAATGCTGATAATCAGGGACTTAGGAAAAGATTTGCCGCATTTTCCTATCTTTTCGTCGTCGATGAAGAATTTAAGAATTTGCTCCGTGTATTGACGACTTTATATCTCGCTGATTATCAGCGTACTCTATAGTAATATGTCAAAGAACGTTTTGAAATCTTCATAAAGAGAGAGGATCGACGCTTTATAAGAAACTATCTAGCTCGTTTTTCTCCTGTCCAATCACTTCTTTTTTAAGCCATTGACTGTTTTGACTACTGAAAATGATTAAACTATCGTGCTCAGTGTCCATTATTTTACGTGCTTTAAATTTTAGTTCCCGTAATTTTGAGGGAGTTAACTCACCTTCAAAAACAGAATTCTGAATCCAATTTAAGTATTGCCTACATAATTTCAGCATTTTTACTACACGGTTTTCACCAATATCATATACCAAGATAACATACATATATGAATTATTTTATTTCTTGAATTGACTAATAATATCTTTTACCACCAAGCTTTAAATGGTTGATATTCTTCTATTCCCATTATCTGCTTGATAAGTTTATACACTTCCAGTTTAACCAAGTGACGATAACTTACGCTCTTATTTAATTTGCGGTGTTTTATTGTACTATTCAGACGCTCTTCCCATGCTTTAAGAATGATTTTCTTGCCGGACTCATTGATAAGACATTGATTCAGACTTTTATTGAAATCCTTCTTTGTAATTTGCTTTTTATTAAAAAGGGTAAATATGAGTCTATCGACGAGAATCGGCTTAAATATTTCAGCGAGATCAAGTGCTAAGGAGTATCTTCTGAAACCGGGCTCATGTAGATAACTGATTGTCGGATTTAATTGAGTGTGGTAAACCTGGTCTAGACAAAGTGTATAGCACATCATATTTAAAAAAGAAATCATTGCATTTACTTCATTGGAAGGGGGTTGCTTTGTGCGATTGCCCATTTCAAAGTCAGTTATTATTTCCTCAAATGCCTGGTAGTAAACGATACGGATATTCCCTTCATAGCCCATAAGTTCCTCTATTGACTTGGTTTCCTTCAGCTCCTCATTGAAAATTTCAATTTGTTTAATATGGTCTTCTAAATCTCGTCCTCGGCTATTGTAATATTTTAAATTCCTTAGAATATTTGCGGCAGCGCCATCGACAAATCTTGAAGCGATGATTAAACGCTTTTCAAGATTGTTATAATTGTTCACCTGTTCAACCAAGACTTTCCCACTAAGTAAATAATCTTTAGGCATAAAACTCCCCGTGTAGTGCTGATAGTAATCAAAGAAATGGACGGGTATATGATTTTTTCCCAGAAAGTTATACATAGCAGAATTCGTATCTAAAGAGCCAAAACAATAAAGGTTCTTTATTCCCTGTACCGGGAGAAACTTGGCTTTTCCTTCAATACCATCCTTATCAACAGGTACAAATTTTAATGTATTGTCTTTTCTGCTTAATCTGCCCGGATTAAAGAGGTAATATGATTTCTTCATCTGTGAAAATTTAAATTTCTCCGCTGTAACAGAAATCGTAATAGCTACAGCTTTTACATATTCTTGCGTTGATAACAGGTGGGCAAACATTCGATTCCATTAATGATTTAATTTCACCAACTGCATCTTCTAAATAAACAATATCCTTTACTTCTATGAAGACCTCTTCGCGTTCCCTTAATGTAGGATATTCGATGATACCTTTTGCCGCAGGAATGTTCTGTAGCTTTAATAACCATAAATAAAACTTCACCTGCCAGATATGCGCATCTTCTACTTTATTGCTCCGTTTAGTTTCATGAACGATTTTATTCTTAGTATCAAAGAAATCGATTTTTCCACTTAAGATAATGCCATTCAGATTATGGGATAATTCAATTTGCGTATATTTTTCACTGCGTTGGAGGTAGGATTCTTCTTCTATAATCTTTCCATCAGAAACTAAGTCAGAGGTTTG
>CAYRFF010000125.1:0-2034 GCA_964423575.1 uncultured Saprospiraceae bacterium
TTTATTTGTTTATCTAAATTTTAATTATTATGAGGTTTGAAGATTTTAAAAAAGTGAGATTAAAAGGTGCTTCACAACTTGTTGGAGGTGCAGATAATGTTACATCTAGTGGGTCGTTTACTTCAACGACGGTTGATGGTAGGAAGTATAAACGTACTTGGACTAGTGATACACTTCTTGATAATGGTACCCATATATTACATGGTCATACATTTACATGGCTCAATTAATTTTTGTGAAAAAACAAGTTCAATTTTTAGAATTGGTCCAATATATCTTAACTTTTGATATATGAATTTGCAATTGTACTTTAACCTAATTGTTATTCTTTTTATCGCAATACCGAGAGGGCATAGTCAAAGTGATATTTCCATTAATTCAAATAGCATTGAAGATTTGATTATGCTTGATAGGTTCTGCGAAGCAAGCATAGAATACGAGAAAATGTTTAATCAGGTTGAGCATCAACCTCTTATATACGATTATCATAATTATTACTTGTGTAAAATTAAGTGTGAAGAGCTATCCACATCTGAACAGACTGAATTGATAAAGAGATTTATAGCTGAATATGGTTTAGATAATTCTTTCCTGATAAACTCCTCTCTATTCGATGAAATTCGTGCTGACACTGTAATGTGGGTAGATATTTTAAGTAAATATAGAGAATGGCGAGTAGAATTTATAAAAGGTGCTGATTTTGACTACAAGAATACAATAAACAGCTTGCAAGAGCAGGAAGGTATTTATGGAAGTTATGCTTACTTTTATCACGAGCAGAACCTAGAAAAGAATACAATTAAATTTGTAGATGAATATTTAAACCTTATTCGCGAGCGAGATTTGCCTTTCCCCAAGGTAGTAGGCGTAGAATATTCTGATATATTCCCATATTATAAGTTAGACAAAAATGAAACCTTATTTGTTCATGCCAGTCACCAGCATTATAAAGGTATAAGTGATTTATATTTGACAACCGTTAATAAATTATATCCACCCGAATATCTTGCTTCATCCTTTTCATCTCATCCTTTTTTTACAGGAGTCACAGGAGGCAATATCGGTTCTAATGTAGAAATCCTTTGCGATGATACTGGATGTTATAAAGAAAATTTTGATATGCTAAATCTCGAAAAAGTTGATTCGGTGCGATTGTCTTTTGGATTAAATTCTTATGAAAAACACTTTGAAAAACTAGCATTTCAAGCAGAAAGTAGATTTATCCTTATTCCTTGGATTGGAAAGGCATACCTTGAAGGAAAAGATCCTATGATTGAAGCTTTCAAAATGGGAGGAATGATTGAGAAGCTTGATTGACGATGAAAAATGGGCTCAAGTAATTTCAAGAAAATCTTAATCGTAGGGTCAATTTATGATCCATTTGTTACAGAAATTTACAATGGTTTCTCTTACAGGGGATTTTACGTGTATTTTCTTAATGAAGATCTTGAACTCCAAGATATTTATATCGACATGGAAAAGGATGTGGCGATTATAGAGTTTAAAAATAACTTTGGATCAATTCGATTGACTTCTGATGAGGAGTATCTTGTTTGGCATCGTGAGTTTGACCTAACTAAAATTATATATTCATATTTGGGAAGTCATGACGTTGGTGCTGATATGATACTTAAAAGAGTGCTGTTAGAATCATATAGAGACTTGAAGATGAAGCTTGAATTTGCGTTTTCAAAAATTTATAGGAATTCATTTGTAATTGGCTTTGATCCATTTAATAATATTAAATATAATAAACTACATGAACTAGAAATTGCAAATAAAATCGGACTACAAATTCCTAAGACATATATAACAAGAAATGGCTCAGAGATTAATTTTAACCTAATCTCGAAATCATTATTAAGTATAGTCACTCAAGAATCTGAGGATAAACTTTACAATTCAACAGGAACGATTGTGGTTAAGAATGAAAGGTATAAGACACCTGAATTTGTTCAAGAAAGAATTATGTCTGCAGGCTGCATAATCCGGTGATACTGACCCACCAATCCGGTGATATTGACCCACCCTAAG
>CAYRFF010000126.1:0-2029 GCA_964423575.1 uncultured Saprospiraceae bacterium
TTGTAGCATCATATATCCGATTAGTGCGCGAAAAAGCCTGCATCAATCCGTGATAACGCAAGTTCTTATCCACAAACAATGTATTTAGGGTAGGAGCATCAAATCCTGTAAGAAACATTCCTACAACTACCAGGAGATCTATCTCTCTAGATTTAACACGACTGGAAATATCTTTATAATAGTTTTCAAATGACTTGCTTTCAACGCCAAAACTCGTCTTGAACATCGCATTGTAGTCATCAATAGCTTTTGTCAGGAATTCTTTGGAGCTGGTGTTCATTGCAGTGGGTTCAAACGTCTCATCAAGAATCTCCCCGATGGCAGTCTGTTCTTCATTGGCTGCGTAGGAGAAAATAGTTGCTATTTTTAAGGGATTCCCAACTCCTTCCTGCAAGCGGTTCAATTCGTCATAATAGGATTTTGCAGCATCCACGCTACTTACCGCAAACATTGCATTAAAGCCGCTACTGCTTCCCTTGGACCTATGCGTTTTTATGTGATAATTCTGTAGGATATAACTGGAAATTTCATTGATACGCGCCGGATGCAATAAAGCTTTTTTGTTTTCTGCAGCCGACAATTTCTTTTCATCCTGCTCTGTTTCAATATTCTTGAATTTAGGACGCACATCGTTATAGTCAACCTTGAATTTCAATACCTTATCATCCTTGATCGCATTTGTAATTACATAGGAATGTAATTCCGTGCCGAATACACTCGCGGTAGTTTCTGAACCCAGTGCGTTCTGTGGAAAAATAGGAGTTCCGGTGAATCCAAACTGATAATACTTTTTAAATTTCTTCTGCAGATTTTTCTGTGCCTCGCCGAATTGTGAGCGATGCGCCTCATCGAAGATAAAGACCACTTGCTTATCATAAATCGGAAGATTATTCTCACTTTTCATGAGATTATTCAACTTCTGAATGGTTGTAACGATAATTTTATTATCGTCTTTTGCTATGTTTTTCTTTAATCCTGCTGTGTTTAAAGAGCCATTTACACTATCGGGGGAGAATCGTTGATATTCTTTCATCGTCTGATAATCCAGGTCCTTGCGATCGACAACAAAGAACACTTTATCGATAAAGTCCAGTTGAGTTGCCAGTCTCGCCGCTTTAAAACTTGTCAGGGTTTTACCTGAACCCGTTGTATGCCAGATATACCCACCTCCTTCCGGCTTAGCCCATTTTTTTGCCTGAAACGAACTCTTTATTTTCCATAATATCCTTTCCGTTGCCGCAATCTGATAAGGGCGCATAACGAGCAAGACATTATTGCTATCAAAAACGGAGTAGGTGAGTAGAACATTCAACAGTGTATGCTTCTGGAAAAATGTAGCAGTGAAATCCTTGAGATCTCTTATCCGGCTGTTATCCGCCCGAGCCCAGTTCATCGTGAAGTCAAAGCCATGCTTGTTTCTTTCCACGGTATTGGCAAAGTATCGGCTGTCGGTTCCATTGGAAATGACAAATAACTGTAAGTATTTATACAAGGAATTCTCAGCATTGAAACTCTCTTTGGTATAGCGATGTACCTGATTAAATGCTTCCCGGATGGCAACTCCTCGCTTTTTCAGTTCTACCTGCACAAGTGGCAGACCATTGACAAGAATAGTTACATCGTAGCGATTACTGTGTGTTCCCGCTTGCGCAAATTGCGAAATAACCTGCACCTTATTCCTGGCTATATACTGCTTATCGACTAAGTAGATATTCTGTATACGCCCATCATCAAAGACAAAATCATAGATATAATCATCGTGTATTTTCCTTGTCTTTTCTACGAGATTATCTCCCGGTCTATCCAGATATTCTTCTACAAAACGCAGCCATTCCGGATTGCTGAACTCCACATTGTTTAAAGTCTGCAATTGAACACGGATATTATCCAGCATAGCCTGATGTGAATGGATAGGCGGATTTTCATAACCTTGATCGACCAGGTCTTGTATAAATTCTCGTTCCAGTTCTGCTTCTGATTGAAAACCACCAGGTGGATCATAGACCTCTGACTGCTTGATGTATTTATC
>CAYRFF010000127.1:0-2027 GCA_964423575.1 uncultured Saprospiraceae bacterium
GGCGCGCCCCCAATGCTTTAAATATTAGTTTCGCACTTATTACTTGAACTTACAAATTAAAAGAATATGTTGCTAGCAATAGTGATGTAAATCAACTAGCAAGTTCTTTTACAGGAAATTATTTGAAAAAGAATTGGGATAACCTGTATTCTCAACTTGATAAAAATTTAACTGCAGATTTATCAATGGGACAACCTGTGATAGTTGATGACTATTCTACAGCAAGTAATTGCAAAACAATCTTTTTAATTACACCTCTTTTTATAGATAATGAAAAGATTTTTATGCTGCAAGCAGCTAACATAATAAACATCAAGAAAAGATTAATCAACGTTAATTATTATATGGAATATAAGAGTAAGAATACTCTAGATATTTTAAAAAGCAAGAATACCGCTTTTATAAAGGCTTTGAATAGTGTAAATTAATTAACTTGGTGGAAGACACAGGACTAGGTCGCCATCCTGATCTTAGCAAAGCCGAGTGAGGGATCATTAAGATATAAATCTCTCATCCATACTAGCTTGAGAGTTGTCATCCTGAGCCTGCACATTTCACCCTTCACTACACAACACCCGAAGCTGTCATCCTGAGCCCGCGAAGGATCTTTAACCAATGAAACGAGGACTTATTATGGAGCACGAACCCAGCAGCGTGAGATTCTTCCTTCGTCAGAATGACAGGGTACTTTATTATGTGTAGTGGAATTTCTCCTTGGCGGGTCTAGGAGAGATTGATAGGGAAATGAATGAATTCATCATATTTATTTTGGTTTTAACAGAATCCATTTAAAACTCAGGACTTCAATGAGTTATACTGATATAATCATTTTTATCGATATAACCAAATTTTCCGGATTTCCTAGGCATTAATGCTACCAATTTCGAAATGAAATCGGGAATTATGTGCCATCTTGCACATAGAATCATCGTATTCACACAGTCTTAGAATTTATTTACTTTCTACATACTCTTGAAACCCCCTAAAAAAGCTGTGGTAAAATGAGGAATTTTAGAGTGAAATTTAAAATTAATTATTTATGATTGATTTAACTACAATGTATTACGGAGAATTACACGCTATACTAGGCTATGAAGAAGAATTGAAAATAGATGATAATTATAAGTTGCCAATTCATCTTCCGGATTGTGATAGGAAAAGAAAACTAAAATTTCAGAAGAAAGCAAAATCTTTTCAACTTGGAACGCAACTTATAGATTCTAGAAATAAGATTAGCTCTTTAAGGTCTCTTCAGTATGGTAATTTGATAGTAGGATTAGATTCTGTTCACTTATTAACGGAAGAGCATAAAAGTTATAACCAATTCGATAAGTTTCTTAAGGAGCTAGAAGAGTGTTATCGAGAAATATTTCCTAAACACACGTTAGAGGTACAATTTCTTTCATCAAGTCCATTTTGGCCTGATGTTAGTCAATATTCGTCACATGATGTTAAAACATTTGCAGAAAAAATTCACGGACATCATCTTGGCATTGAGACTTTTACACTAGACGGTATTGCTAAAATATGTTCCGACAAACATACTAAGGTTGAATTTATAGCGACACCTCATCCCTATCCACATCCTATTTTGCCATTAACCGAAGAGATTTTAATGGATACAATCAATGATAAACAGACAGATCTTAACCAATATAAGACTGACTTCGCTTTACACGAATATTGGTTATTGATTTTCATTGGTAGCGCTAGACAATGTTATTATAATATAAAGAGCGCACTTGACTTAAAAGTAAGTTCTAAATATGATAGAGTATATATTGTAGAACATTTAGGTTCGGATATCGTGCGATTATTCTAAATTTCTATTTAGTTGGAAAAAGTTTTCCACAATTTTAATTTATTTCAATACAGGAAAATCTCATTCTTTGCAATAGGATGCAATGATTTGCAATGAAATGCAATATTATGACATGCTTTTTTCATTGCATGTAATATTGTGTAACGTTACGTAAGGCCTACTAATAAATACTTGGATCACTGATAAATACTTGATAATGAGTTAC
>CAYRFF010000128.1:0-1852 GCA_964423575.1 uncultured Saprospiraceae bacterium
ACTCGCTACCCTACAACTTTGTGTTAGAATTCCAAAGGAATTCATGCGACTTTGTCGCAACACTTTTGCACACAAAAGTGAAACACAAGGTATAGGCGGAAGTGATAGTCTATAACCCTAAGCTAAAGCATAGGGTTACTAAAATCACTAGCACATTGAAAGTCACTAAATTGGATTTTTATTGTTTTGGACAGGTGTGAGACAAATTAGTTGAAATTTCATTAATACTTCTAAAAAACTCATGATTCTTCTTTGTTAAAACTGCTCCGAGTCATATATTATATGCGTATTCAACATATTTATCATTTTATTTCATTATTCAAGGTCTTTAAGACATATAAACAGAACTATTCACCTCATTTTAGCCTTTCTCAATTTAATAACAGTAGAACAATAAAACTATGACACTACAAGAATTTATAAATCAATACGATCATAATGATTCCATCGTCCTTTTAGAAGGCAAGAGAAATGTACGGGAAGAAGACAGAGATAAATTAATTGCCTTGGGCAAATTGCTGGCAACACGTACTGACAAAATGATTTTCAGAAGTGGGAACGCTGCAGGATCAGATCAGTTATTTTCTGATGGAGTCTCAGAAATAGATAACAAGAGATTACAACATATTACTCCATACAGCGGCCATAGAAAGAAGAATAATCAGGCTTACGAAACCTTTGCCCTGGATGAAATAGATATTGCAGATGAGCCCGATGTCGTCTATCAGTCCAAGGGCAATAAAAAGATGGAATCACTCATCGATAAATTTGTTGCCGGGGAAAAGAACAGATTCACAATTAAAGCTGCGTATATAATCCGAGATACTGTAAAAGCCATAGGTGCTAAAGATATTAAACCTACGACGTTCGGTATCTTTTACGATGATTTGGAAAATCCACAAAGTGGCGGCACCGGGCATACAATGAATGTCTGTGAACAAAACAATATTCCCATAATCAACCAGACTATCTGGATGAAATGGCTAAATGATTAAAGAAAAATGAAAGTTTTTAAGATTTTTTTCATATCCGCCTTATTACTTGGCATCTTCAATACTAATGCCCAGCAAAACAAACCAACCGTCATCGGCGAGATGAGAAACGTTATGTGGAAAGGAGAATTGGCCGGGATTATAAACCTGGATTCAATTGCAGATAAAAGTAATTTATATGGACTGGGACCGGTTGAATATCTCAGTGGAGAAATTCTCATCATCGATGGAAAAGCGTATAAATCAACAGTAATTTCAGATACGGAAATGCAAGTCGAAGAAACGTATAAAATAAAAGCACCGTTCTTCGGCTATGCTAATATTTCCTCTTGGCAGGAACAGGATTTACCGGATGATATCAAGACTATTGAACAACTGGAACAATATCTCGACAAAATCTCTGAATCCGCACCGCGTCCTTTCTTCTTTAAACTCTCAGGAACGGTCGAAACAGCAGTTATACACATCGTAAATTTGCCGAAAGGCAACAAAGTAAGCTCTCCCGATGAAGCCCACCGGGGAATGATTCACTACAATCTCATAGATCAAGATGCTGATATTATCGGCTTTTTCTCCACAGAGCATAAAGCTATATTTACACATCACGATACCTATCTGCACATGCACCTGATTACTAAAGATCGGAAACAAATGGGGCATCTTGATGAGGTCTTATTTAAAGGAATGAAATTGTACTTGCCGACAAAATAAATCAAGAATTCACTTCGTTAAACTCAGTGCAAAAATAATTGCTATAACGATTTTGTTATTATGTATAATATCACAGCATAAATCAAAACAATTATAGTTAAGGTCTACTAATTTATGTGAACTACTTTTATTAAATGAGCCAGATAAAT